>JANYCI010000023.1 GCA_025360325.1 Limisphaerales bacterium
TTCGACCTCAAAGGCGGCGGGTATACGGTGGATGGTGCGTGTGCGAGTTCGTTGCTCGCCACGGCTAATGCGTGTTCCGCGCTCGTCGCCGGTGACTTGGATGTCGCCATCGCGGGCGGCGTGGATTTGAGTCTCGATCCGTTTGAGATTGTCGGCTTCGCCAAAACCGGCGCGCTCGCTCCCGATGAGATGCGAATTTTCGATAAACGCTCCGCTGGCTTCTGGCCCGGCGAAGGTTGCGGCATGGTGGTGTTGATGCGCCACGAAGATGCGCTCGCACAAGGTCGCCGTGTTTATGCGGTGATCCGTGGCTGGGGAATTTCTTCCGACGGCAGCGGTGGCATGACGCGTCCCGAAGCGGAGGGACAACTCGAAGCGTTGCGCCGCGCGTATCGTCGCGCCGGTTTCGGTGTCGAAACAGTTTCGTATTGCGAAGGTCACGGCACTGGCACGGCGGTTGGCGACACGACAGAATTGGAAGTGCTTTCCCGCGCGCGGCGCGAAACCAAAACTGATTTTAAACCCGCCGTCATTGGCTCAATCAAGGCCAATATCGGTCATACGAAAGCGGCGGCGGGCATCGCCGGTTTGATCAAAGCCACGATGGCTGTCCACACGCAAGTGCTCCCGCCCACGACTGGCTGCGAGCAACCGCACGAGCTGCTCGGCGGCACGGCTCCCGCGTTGCGCGTGACGCGCGAACCAGAAGCGTGGCCGCAGGATCGCCCGCTCCGCGCGAGCGTAAGCGCGATGGGCTTCGGCGGCATCAACGCGCACCTCGTTGTCGAAAGTGTCGTGGCTGAACGCCGCAGTGCGTTGAGTGCGCGGGAACTTACTTTGGCCCGATCGAG
The DNA here is from genome assembly GCA_025360325.1 of Limisphaerales bacterium. Lineage (GTDB taxonomy): Bacteria > Verrucomicrobiota > Verrucomicrobiia > Limisphaerales > UBA11358 > UBA11358. Next base: position 852 of record JANYCI010000023.1, read on the forward strand.
TCAAGACGTGGAATTATTTTTGTTTGCGGCAAAGTCGTTGGAAAAATTAGCCGAGCAAGTTAAAAACATTTTGCAATTCGCCGCCAAAATTTCGCGCGCTGAAATGGCCGATCTCGCCGCGCAGTTGGAAAAAAATCTTGGCGTAGGAAATTTTCGCGCTGGCGTGGTCGCCGCCAAACCCGCCGAACTAACGGAAAAATTGAAGCAGCTCGAAACGCGGTTGCTCGACGACGGGAAAGAGCGGTTGGATTTTTCTGAAAATATTTTTGTGGGTTCCGGTGACAAAGTTCCGCGAATCGGTTTTCTGTTTCCCGGTCAAGGTTCACCCACGCATCTCGATGGTGGCGTGTGGCGGCGGCGCTTTGAATCCGTGCGCGAAGTTTATCTCCATGCCGCTTTGCCCACGGATGGCGATTCTGTTTCCACGCGTGTCATGCAACCCGCCGTTGTCACCGCGTCGCTCGCCGGACTGAAAGTGTTGAATCAGCTTGGTATCAATGCTTCCGCTGCCATCGGTCATAGCCTAGGCGAAATCACCGCGCTGCATTGGGCGGGCGGATTTGATGAAGCAGCGCTGCTGCGAATCGCGCAAGTGCGTGGCGCGGCGATGGCGGATCTAGGCAGCCCGACCGGCACGATGCTCGCGATTTCTGCGCCGTGGGAAAAAGTGTTGCCCCTGTTGAACGGCGAACCATTGCACATCGTCGGATATAATTCACCACGTCAAACTGTCGTGGCGGGCGAGGCATCGGCTGCGAAAAAACTGGCGCATCGCGCCGCCGAACGCGGCTGGCAAGCAAGTCAGCTTCCGGTGTCGCACGCATTTCACACGCCGCTCGTCGCCGCCGCCGTGCCGGTGCTGGCGGGTCAACTTGCCCGCGAAAATTTTTTGGCGCTCGAACAAAATATTTTTTCTACTGTCACCGGCGCACTGCTGAATGAAGGCGAAGATTTGCGCCAGTTACTTTGCCGACAGGTCACGTCGCCGGTCCGATTTTCCAGCGCGCTAGAACAGATCGGTGGTGCGGCGGACTTCTTGATTGAGGTCGGCCCCGGCGCGGTGCTCGGGGGCTTGACGCGCGACGCAATTAGTTTGCCGGTTGTTTCAATTGATGCCGGTGGAAATTCACTAAAAGGCCTATTGCAAGCAATGGGCGCAGCCTTTGCGCTCGGTGCGCCGGTGAAAACGTCTGTGTTGTTTAACGACCGTTTCACGCGTCCATTTAATTTGGACTGGCAGCCGAAATTTTTTGCGAATCCGTGCGAGTCTGCGCCGGTTTCAGATGCTGTGGAACGCCGGCTTTCAGCGCGGCTCGAATCTGAAATTATTCCGCAACCAGCTAAGCCGGTGCTCGTCACTCCGGTTGAATTGATTCGCCAACTGGTTGCGGCGCGGGCGGAACTTCCACTTGCATCGGTGCGCGACGAGAGCCGGATGTTGAGCGATTTGCATTTGAATTCCATCACGGTCGGACAACTCATTTCTGAAACGGCGAAGCAGCTTGGCCTGCCCCGCGTGAATGGGCTGACAGATTTCGCTAATGCCAGCGTGGCGGAAATCGCGCGAGCGATGGAAGATTTGAAAAACATCGGCGGCGCAGCGCAGAAGCGTGAAAAAGAACACATCCCGGCGGGCGTGGAAAATTGGGTGCGGGCGTTCAGTGTGAATTTAGTCGAGACCAAGCGACCAAGAATTATTCAGACAGCGAAGGCATCCGGCGCAGTTGGCCGCTGGCAACTGTTTGCGCCGGAAAATTTTTCGGCGGCTGAAACATTGCGTGAATCCCTCGCCAAAACGGAGACAAACGGCGTGATTGTTTTTCTTCCCAAAAAACCGAGTCTGGAAAATATTTCCCAGTTGCTTGAAGCGGGCAAAACGGTCTTGTTGCAAGAAAAGGGATCGCGATTTGTTGTGCTGCAAAACGGCTGGGGCGGCAGCGGTTTTGCGAAGACGTTGCATCTGGAAAATCCCGGCGTGAATGTTTGCGTCCTCAATTTTCCAGCATCACGTCCGCTGGCGGTTGAAGAAATCGTTGCCGAGGTATTGGCCGTTAATGGATTCATTGAAGTTCATTTCACCGAGGCGGGACGGAGGATGGAGCCGCGTTTGCAACTCGCCGAATTTTCCGCGCTCGAATCAAAATCCTCTTTTGGAGCCGAAGATGTTTTGCTCGTCACGGGCGGCGGCAAAGGAATCGCGGCGGAATGTGCGCTGGCCTTTGCCCGCGAAACTGGCGTGAAGCTCGCGCCGGTTGGGCGCAGTGATCTAAAGACGGACAAGG
>JANYCI010000060.1 GCA_025360325.1 Limisphaerales bacterium
CCTGTGGCTATTGTGGTAATCCTTTGGCCTCGGAGGTTGGCTACATTGCCACCTCTCAAGCGGGATCGCTCCGGGGTGCAATTTATATTTGTCATAAATGCACACGCCCCACTTTTTTTGACAACGAGACAGGCAAACAGACGCCGGGAAATGCTTTTGGAGAATCTGTTGAAAATGTAACGGATGTTGCTTTGTCGGAAATTTATGAGGAAGCCAGACGCGCAACAAGCGCTGGCTGTTTTACAGCAGCAGTTCTTTGTTGTCGCAAACTTTTAATGCACTTGGCGGTAGCAAAGGGAGCGAATGCCGGTGAAAGTTTCAAAAGCTATGTGGAATTCTTGGCGAACAATAATCATGTTCCCGCAGCTTGCAAAGATTGGGTTGATGAAATTCGCGATGTGGGCAATGAAGCTAACCACGAAATCAAGATGATGAAACGCGAAGATGCCGAACACTTGGTTTCATTTTGTGAAATGCTTCTGAAAATCACCTTTGAATTCCCTGCTGTTGCAAAAGCGAGAACAGCGGCCAAAAAAACAAAATGAATTTCTCGCAAACCATTTTGAGCAAGCTGAAAGCTTGCAATCATTCAGCCCAGCGTTGGAGCGCAGCGACTACGCTGGGTAAATCGTCCCCCAATTTTTTCAACCCCAACGGGGTTGCATCCGCGTGGCGCACATTTTTGATTCAACCCTTTCAGGGTTGGATTCGTTCGTCATCACCACCCAGGGTAGCTCGTTCCTCGCAACCCTGGGCTGAATTATTGCAACCCTTCAGGTTGCCCGGCATGGCAGTCGCGCCAGCGTCTTGGACTGCGCCAGTCCTCTGGCGCTTTTCCCACGCCAGCCACACGACGACAAAGCGGCAGAGGACTGCCGCAGTCCAAAACCTCGCGGATTTTCGCGAGCCGCCGGGGGCAACAAACTAAAAACAATTTTCCCATCGCGGGTGCGGCGGGATTGAGAAATGAAACCGACCATTTACATCGAGACGACGATCCCGAGTTACTATTTCAACTCGCGCGCGGACGCGGAGTTGCAGGTGCAGAGCAAATGGACGCGTGAGTGGTGGGACGGTTTGCGGAAAAATTACGGGCTGGTCAGCAGTTCGGCGGTAATTGACGAGTTGCGCGACGGCGAGCATCCGTTCCAGCAGGAAAAAATCGCGCTGATGCGCGAGGTCAAGCTGCTGGCGTATGTGGAGCAAATCAGTTGGATTGTGGATGCCTACATCGCGCGCAAGGCGATGCCGAATGACCCGCGCGGCGACGCGCTGCATTTGGCCTATGCTTCGTTTTACAAATGCGATATGCTTTTGAGTTGGAACTGTCGGCACATTGTGAATCCGAACAAAGCGGAGCACATTGAAAAGCTGAACACGGAAATGAAACTGCACATTCCGCGTTTGGTGACGCCGTTTGAACTGCTGGAAAAAGACCCTCAACCATGAAAACGCAAGACGACGCCATCATCACGGAAGTCCGCGCCGCGCGGCATCGGATTTCAGAACGCTTCGGCCACGACACCGAACGGCTGGCGGAGCATTACCGGAAGCTGGACGAGGAACTGCAGAAATCCGGCGAGTTCCGTTTCGTCACGGAGTTTTATTCGACCGAGCCGGAATTGGCCGCGCGCTGAAATTTTTCCGCGCAGAAAAAATTTATCCCTCCCGCGAGTGCGGATAGGGACTTGATTAAGTAGTCAACAAACCAACAACCAAACAAGAAAAGCAATATGGCACTGAACATCAAACCGCTCGGCGACCGCATCCTCGTGGAAGCCGTCGAAGAGAAGGAAACCAAAAAGGGCGGCATCATCATCCCTGACACCGCCAAAGAAAAACCGCAGGAAGGCATCGTCGTCGTGCTCGGCACCGGCAAGCTGGACGACGAAGGCAAACGCGTCGCGTTCGAAGTGAAGAAGGGCGACCGCGTGCTCGTCTCCAAATACGGCGGCACGGAAATCAAGATTGACGGCAAGGAATACAAGATTTTCAACTCGGACGATTTGATCGCGATTTTGAATTAATTTTTTAACCAAAAACATTTAACCAAGAACTGAAATAAAATTATGGCAGCTAAACAATTAGTATTCGACGAGCAGGCGCGGCAGGCGTTGCTCCGCGGTGTGCAGAAACTTTCCCGCGCCGTGGTCGCCACGCTCGGACCGAAAGGCCGCAATGTCGTGATCGACAAAAAATTCGGTTCGCCGACGGTGACGAAAGACGGTGTCACGGTCGCGAAGGAAATCGAATTGGAATGTCCTTACGAAAACATGGGCGCGCAGATGGTCCGCGAAGTCGCGAGCAAGACCAGCGACATCGCCGGTGACGGCACGACGACGGCGACGGTTTTGGCCGAAGCGATTTATCGCGAAGGCTTGAAGTTTGTCACCGCTGGCGCGAACCCGATCGGCATTCAACGCGGCATCAACAAGGCCGTGGAAGCCGCCGTTGAGCAGCTCGGCAAGATCTCCAAGAAGGTCAAAGACAAAGAAGAAATCAAGCAGGTCGCCGCTGTGTCTGCGAACTGGGATTACGAAATCGCCGACAAAATTGCGGACGCGATGGACAAGGTCGGCAAAGACGGCACGATCACGGTTGAAGAAGCGAAGTCCATCGAGACGACGCTCGACGTGGTTGAAGGTATGCAGTTCGACAAGGGTTACCTCTCGCCTTACTTCGTCACGAACGCCGAGACGATGGAAGTGAAGATGGAAGATCCGTATATTTTGATTTTCGAAAAGAAGATCAGCAACTTGAAAGAACTTTTGCCGTTGCTTGAAAAAGCGGCGCGTGCGAGCAAGCCTTTCTTGATCATCGCCGAAGAAGTCGAAGGCGAAGCGCTCGCGACGCTCGTCGTGAACAAACTCCGTGGCACGATCAACGTGGCCGCTGTGAAATCCCCAGGCTTCGGCGATCGCCGCAAAGCCATGTTGGAAGACATCGCGGTTCTCACCGGCGGCAAGTTCATCACCGAAGACCTCGGCATCAAGCTCGAGACGGTGGAACTTTCCGACCTCGGTCGCGCGAAGGTTGTCATCATTGACAAAGAAAACACCACGATCGTGGAAGGCGCTGGCAAGAACAGTGACATCCAAGGTCGCGTGAATCAGATTCGCCGTCAGATCGAAGAAACGACGAGCGATTACGACCGTGAAAAATTGCAGGAACGTCTCGCGAAGTTGGCGGGCGGCGTGGCCGTCATCAACGTCGGTGCCGCAACCGAATCCGAAATGAAGGAAAAGAAAATGCGCGTGGAAGACGCGTTGCACGCAACCCGCGCGGCGGTCGAAGAAGGCATCGTCGCTGGTGGTGGTGTGGCGCTCATCCGCTGCATCCCAGCCATCGAAGCCGTCAAAACCTCCAATGAAGACGAGGCGATTGGCGTTGGCATCGTGAAGCGCGCTGTCGAAGCTCCGCTCCGTTCGCTCGCTGCGAACGCCGGCGAAGAAGGCAGCGTCATCGTTGACAAAGTCCGCAAGTCCAAGGGCAACGAAGGTTACAACGTCGCCACGGGCGTTTACGAAGACCTCGTGAAAGCCGGCGTCGTTGACCCGAAGAAGGTCACGCGCTCTGCCTTGCAGAACGCGGCGTCCATCGCGGGCCTCTTGCTCACGACCGAATGCCTCATCACCGACATGCCGGAAAAAGACAAGCCGGCAGCCGGCGGTGGCCACGGCCACGGCGGCGGCATGGGTGATATGGGCGGCATGGGCGGATACTAAAATAAATTCGAGGAACCGAGAAATCAGAACGCGGCGGGAAGAAATTCCCGCCGCGTTTTTTCTTTGGCCACAGAGGCACAGAGAACACAGAGGTGAGAAGGGATTTTCTCTGTGCGCTCTGTGCCTCTGTGGCAATTCCCATGTAATTTATGATGTAAAGGATGCTTGACACATGACAAGGATGCTTTACACTGGCTTTGTTATGAATACCAAACCAAATCTTCCGAATGAAATTTTCTGGGGCAAGGAATATTCCTGGCGCATGGACAACAAGGTCAACGGCTGGCTGGCCTTGGCGGCGATCATTTCGTCCTTTGCCGACATCATCTTTGCGCACGCCGTGAGCCAGTGGCCGCTGGCGGCCCGCGTGGGCATCGTGCTCGCGGAATTTCTCGCCCTGGCGCTTTGGGCGCGCAGCATGACGCGGTGGATTCGCGGCATGGATGAGATGCACCGCCGCATCACCACATCCGTCGTGCTGTCGTCAGTCGGCGCGACTTTTTTCTTCATGCTGCTCTGGCATTGCCTGAATCGCGTGGGGCTTTTCGACGCCCTGTTTGGCCAGCCGAAATCCGGCGGCAGTTGGGACATCGGCACGGTCTGCCATGGATTTTTGCTGCTGGTGCTTTTTTATGGGATCGCCCAGGCCATGTTCAACCGCCGCTACAAATAATTTTATGAAATTCAAATCAAAGATGATCATCGGCGGCCTCGCATATGTGTGCGGCATCTGGGCATGGCAACACTTCGCCTTGCAACATTCGCATTCGCCATACCGATACTGGATCATTCTCCTGCCGCTGCTGCCGTTTATCTATTGCGTCATTAACTTTCACCGCCACATCACCAAGGAAAAAGATGAGCTGTGGCGAAAGATCATCACGGAATCGCTGGCGTTTTCGGCGACGGCCACGGCTTCGACCTGTGTCGGCTATGTTTTTCTCCGGGGCATGGGCGCGCCGGAATTTCAGGCGGAATGGGCGTTTTAC
>JANYCI010000068.1 GCA_025360325.1 Limisphaerales bacterium
TCGGCTCATCGCATCCTGGGGCTGGAGAAGGTCCCAAGGGTCCGGCTGTTCGCCGGTTAAAGCGGTACGCGAGCTGGGTTCAGAACGTCGTGAGACAGTTCGGTCCTTATCCACTGTGGGCGGAGGAAACTTGAGGGGTTCTAACCTTAGTACGAGAGGACCGGGTTAGACGCACTTCTGGTGTGGCAGTTGTTCCGTCAGGGGCATCGCTGCGTAGCCATGTGCGGAAGAGATAAGCGCTGAAAGCATCTAAGTGCCAAGCTCATCCCAAGATAATGTTTCCCGGACGCAAGTCCCTAAAAGCCACGGGCAGACCACCCGTTTGATAGGTTGGGAATGTAAGTGCCGCGAGGCATTTAGTTGACCAATACTAATCGGCTGTGCGGCTTGATTGCTTTTTCCATTTATTTGGAAAGACAATTTCAACTCGCGAATTGTGAATACCAATAGAGTTTCCTGTGTGTAGTTTTCAACGAACTTCCGAATTGTCGGATTTGATCTTTTAAAAATTTTTTGCACGTCAAAACCGTGCAACACCAATTTTGGTGGCAATACCGCAGTGGTCCGACCCGTTCCCATCCCGAACACGGCCGTCAAACACTGCATGGCCGATGGTAGTGGTTGTATAGCTTCCGCGAGAGTAGGTAGCCGCCAGTCTTTCAATAAAACCCGGAGAATTTTTCTCCGGGTTTTTTATTGTCTACGGCTGTCACTCGACAAAATGAATTTTTTCCTTGAACCAATCCCAATTTGCGCGAGCTTTACCCGCGAATGAACTTTCCATCATCCAAACATTCCTCGTCGGGCGCAATGTTCACGGAAAGTCCCATTCGCGACCTCGAAGCCATCATCCGCTCGCGCACGCCGCTGATCATGCTGGAAAGCTCGGAGGAGACACAAATCGTCAGCCTCACGCGGCAAATTTCAAAACGTCAGCAACTAAAAGCATTTCGCTGGACGGTTACAGAGGGCTTGCAGGCATTTGATCCCGACGACCAACCGCTGGTGTCCGTCACAAAATCAAATGAGGTTTTGAACTTCATCAAAAATTCTGGCTCCTATTCTGTCTTTGTGTTGCTGGATTTTCATCCGTATTTGCAGGATGCAGTTCATGTCCGCCAACTCAAGGACATCGCGCTTACTTACCCAAAACATTTTTGCACGGTAATGATTGTTGGCTTCTCACTAAAGATGCCGGAAGAATTGCTGCCGTTCACCGCACAATTCCGTCTGCCTTTGCCTTCCGCCGAAGAAGTGCGCGGAATTGTCTTTGACGTCGCCGGTGAATGGGGCGCGGAACATGAACAACGCGATGTGCAGACCACGAACAAAGTCATTGATTTACTTGTGCGAAATCTCGTCGGCCTCACCGCCACCGATGTGCGCCGGCTCGCACGAAAAGCCATCAATGACAATGGCGTCATTTCCGAAACCGAGCTGCCCGAAGTCATGCGCGCCAAATACGAACTGCTCGGACGCGACGGCGTGCTGACGTTTGAGCACGAGACCGCGAAATTTTCCGAGATTGGCGGCATGGCGCGGCTGCGGCAATGGCTTGAAGTCCGCAAAGAATTTTTCCTCGAACACACCGACGAACATCTCGATCCGCCGCGCGGCGTTTTGTTGCTCGGCGTGCAAGGCTGCGGGAAAAGCCTCATCGCCAAAGCCGCCGCCGCCATTTTCAAAGCCCCGTTGCTGCGGCTAGATTTTGGCGTGCTCTACAACAAATACTACGGCGAAACCGAGCGGAACCTGCGGAAAGCATTTGAAACTGCGGAGATCATGTCGCCCTGCGTTTTGTGGCTTGATGAAATTGAAAAAGGCATCGCGGTGCAGACCGATGACGATGGACTGTCGCGCCGAATTTTGGGAACGTTTCTCACCTGGATGTCCGAGCGCAAAAAATCCGTTTTCGTCGTCGCCACCGCGAACGACATCATGCGCCTGCCGCCGGAACTTGTCCGCAAGGGCCGCTTCGACGAAATTTTTTTCGTGGATCTGCCCTCGCCGAAAAACCGCCGCGACATTTTTCTCATCCACCTCCGAAAGCGTTCGCTCGATCCGGCGGAGTTCGACGTGGACGCTCTCGTCGAAGCCGCGCACGGGTTTTCTGGTTCTGAAATCGAGCAGGCGATAGTTTCGGGAATGTATTCCGCACACGCCAAACGCGAACTGCTCTCGCAGGACGATTTGCTGACTGAACTGCGCCAGACGCGTCCGCTCTCCGTGGTGATGGCCGAAAAAGTTCAGGAGACCCGCGACTGGGCCAGCACCCGCACCGTGCCGTGCGATTAAGTCTGAGTCGCCAAAGTTAAATCTTCGTCCGTCTTTCCAAAAAATCTCGACCGCGCTTCATTCTGCTGGCATCAAGTCAGGCTGTGAATTTACAAGCCGCACTCAAATCCGCCGCCAAGGCCGCGCGCGCCGCCGGCCAAGTCATGCATGCCAACTGGCACCAGCCCAAGCGCGTGAACTCCGCCGAAGCCCACGACATCAAGCTGGAACTCGACGTGCAATGCCAGGCGCTCATCGAAAAAATTCTCGCCGCCGCATTTCCGCAGATTCCCGTGCTCGGCGAGGAAGGCAGCACCGGCGACGTGAACGCCGAGTATCGCTGGGTGATTGATCCGATTGACGGCACGGTGAATTATTTTTTTGGGATGCCGCACGCCTGTGTTTCCATTGCGCTGCAAAAACGTGCTGTGTGCTCCGTGCTGCGTGACCAGAAAAAACCGCGCGGCGCGAACAGGCACGCATCACGCATCGCGCATCACGAGTCCGTCATCGGTGTGATTTACGATCCGTTCACCGATGAAATCTGGACCACCACCAAAGGCCAGCCGACGCGGTTGAACGGAAAAATTGTGCGCGTCAGCAACCGCTCCAAGCTGGAGGATTGCGTCATCGCCATTGGGTTTTCCAAGAGCAAAGATAATTTGGAAAAGAGCCTGTCGCATTTGAACCGCCTCGCGCGCCGCGTAAAAAAAATCCGCATCATGGGCTCCGCCGCGCTGGAACTGGTGTATGTCGCCAGCGGACGGCTCGACGCCTACATCGAACGCACGATCAATTTGTGGGACGTGGCTGCCGGCTCGCTGCTCGTGGAAAATGCGGGCGGAGAATTTTATGTTCTCCCCGCGCCCGGCGGCAAACTCCGTATGTGCGCCGACAACGGACGGCTGCGGAAGAAAATGCAGATTGGAAGTTTGCTGAAGTGACTAGCTGACCGCGATGCGCCGCGAATCCTGTGAAGCATTCGTTTTCCCGTGCAAGCATTGCGTCAACTGCTCCAGCGCCTTGGCGCGGTGACTGATTTTGTGTTTCACCTCCTCGCCGAGTTCGGCGAATGATTTTGTGAAACCATCCGGGACAAACAGCGGGTCGTAGCCAAAACCCTTGGCCCCGCTGGCGGAAAGCTGGATCACGCCCTCGCACGCGCCATCGAAAATCTGCGTGGGAAATTCATCCGCCAGACAGACAGGTGATGCGTTCTCAATGCGCTTCTCCGGCACGGGCACGAGCGCGATCACGCAGCGGAACCGCGCGGTGCGGTTTTCCAGCGGCGTGTCCTTGAGCAGCCGCAGCAGCTTGGCGTTATTATCCGCATCAGGTGAGTTTTCCAGTTTGTCCAGCGCGGCGAAACGCGCGGAGTGGATGCCGGGTTCACCATGCAGCGCGTCCACTTCCAGACCGGAATCATCGGCCAACACGAAGGCGGGATTTGAAATCTGAAATTTGAGGTTTGAAATTCCCGCCGCCAGCCAGTTGGCGAGCGTGTCCGCTTTTTTCAACGCATTGCCGACAAAAGTTTCCGCATCCTCGACGACGGCGGGCGCTGCGGGAAAATCTTCGAGTGTGAGCAATTCAAATTGCCCGCCGAGAATGGCGTGGATTTCTTCCACCTTGTGCAAGTTGCGCGTGGCGATGAGCAGCGTCGTCATGCGCGCAGTTTAGGAAATAAATTTTTTTTGAACAGGAGGAAACGGCGGCGGGAAAAGTGGTTGATGTGTGCGAGCCATTCGTAACTTTCACAATGGTTTCCCTTTCCCGCTGGGAGAGGGAGAATTGTTTCCAGCGTTTCTAAAATCGCACACAAGTTGACGCGCGGCAGGCCGCTGGGTAAAAAAACTCGACGAGGCTTGACGCAAAATTATTCCCGCGCAAAATCTGCGGATGAATTCACGCATTGTTTTCGCGCTTGGTTTTTCTCTGGCCGCGTTGGCGCCGCAAATCGTTTCTGCCGAAACCGTCTGGCTGGATGAGTTGAAACTTTCCTTTGCTACGCAGGGCTGGGGCGACCCGCATCAAAACAAATCCGTCGAAGGCCATGCGTTGAGCCTTGGCGGGGAAAAATTCGCGCGCGGTTTCGGCACGCACGCGGAAAGCATTCTGCGGATCAATCTCAACGGCGGCGCGCAAAATTTTTCCGCGCGCGTCGGTGTGGATGACGAGGTGAATAAAAATCCGGCGTCGAGCGTGGAATTTTTCGTCCTCGGCGACGGCAAGGAATTGTGGAAGAGCGGCGTCTTACGCGTAGGCGACGCGGCGAAAAATTGTGACGTGGATTTGTCAGGCGTGAAAGCGCTCGTCCTCAAAGTGAGCGACGCCGGCGACGGCGAGGGGTGGGATCACGCAGACTGGGCGGACGCCAAATTTGAAATCACCGGCGCCAAGCCCGTGGCCGTCAACCCCGAACAGCTCGCGCCCGTGGCACCCTACATTTTGACGCCGCCCGCGCCCGCCACGCCGCGCATCAACGGCGCGAATGTTTTCGGCGTCCGCCCCGGCTCGCCGTTTTTGTTCACCATTCCGGCGACGGGCGAACGGCCCATGGAATTTTCCGCGAAACATCTGCCCAAAGGTTTGCAACTCGATAGAAAAACCGGGCGCATCACCGGAGCTATGAAAACAAAGGGTGAATTCACGGTAACGCTCGGTGCCAACAACGCGCGCGGCACGGCGAAGAAAATTTTCCGCATCGTCTGCGGCGACCAGATCGCGCTCACGCCGCCGATGGGCTGGAACAGTTGGAATTGTTTTGCCGGTGAAGTTTCCGCCGAGCGCGTCAAGAGCGCGGCGAATGCGCTGATCAAGAGCGGCCTGATCAATCACGGCTGGACTTACATCAATGTGGACGATTTTTGGCAGAACAATCACAACTCAAAAGACCCGACGTTGCGCGGCGAATTTCGTGACACGGCAGGGAAAATTATTCCGAACTCGCGCTTTCCCGACATGAAGGGACTCGCGGATTACATTCACAATCTCGGCTTGAAGGCGGGTTTGTATTCCTCGCCGGGGCCGTGGACGTGCGGCGATTGCACGGGCAGTTTTGATCGCGAACGTCAGGACGCGGCGGATTATGCGGCGTGGGGCTTTGATTATTTGAAATACGACTGGTGTTCGTATTCGCCCGACCTGGAAGCGCGGCGCGGCAATGCGACGAATTATCCTTTGGCGGCGGGCAGTTGGAGTGGTTCCACGCCGCGCGAGCAAGCACCTTTGATCAAGCCATACGCCATCATGCACGAAGCGCTGGCCGCGCAAAAACGCGACATCGTTTACAGCCTTTGCCAATACGGCATGGGCGACGTTTGGAAATGGGGCGATACAGTTGGCGGCAATTGCTGGCGCACCACCGGCGACATCGTGGACACCTGGCGTAGCATGAGCGGCATCGGTTTCAAACAGGATGCCGCCGCGCCGTTTGCGAAGCCGGGAAATTGGAATGATCCCGATATGCTCATCGTCGGACAAGTCGGC
>JANYCI010000098.1 GCA_025360325.1 Limisphaerales bacterium
TCCACCGCCGCGCGGTGGCCTTCGGAAAGATTGTCATATACCGTGACCTGATGCCCGGCATTGAGAAGTTCCTCGGTGCAAACCGAGCCGATGTAACCTGCGCCACCAGTGACAAAAACATTCATGCGCCGATTGTAAAAAAAAAACTGCGCAGTAAAAGGTCAAAATAAAACCCGGACAGGTAAGGCGTCCGGGTTGAATCTCAAAAAATTAAGCCAGAAATCAGCGTTTGAAAATGCGGTTTTAAGGCGTTAGTCTGGTTGGCCATATTCAAATACCGCAGGAACTGGATCAAAAGTTCCGTATGGAATATTGACTTTGCATCTGTGCAACCTCCGATATGTAAGATACAGTCCTTCCCAAATTCCAAAACGTTGAACTGCCTTCTGCGAATATTGCGAACAAGACGGAACAAAATGACATCGCGGGTGAATACCAAACTCAAATTTGGTCCAGCGATAGACATTAACCACCGAACAATATATCTGGCCGGTTCTTTGCTTCGCCGGATTGCGACAGGTGTCTCCGAGAGCCACAAGTGCCAACAGGACAAAAAACATCAGCCAAAATTGTGGCGTCTTTAGGCGTTTCCGCAATGAGGACATTTAGCGCTGACCTGTAGCCGTTTTCCTTTGCAATGCGAACATTGAATCAAATTACCTTGTGGTCTTGAAAAAAGATAAATTACCAATCCGATGAGGCCAGTAAACATCACTAAAACCATCCACAACATGGAACTATCCATTCCGCGACTTTTTGCATCACGAGCTACCCATACAAGCAGCGCGATATTGAGCGCAATGCCAGCAATAATAAGAACCAAGATAAAGAACAAACCGCCTCCACACGCCGCGCAACCTGCCGCTGCCTGCGCGTCGTTAGGGTTATTTCCTTGAGCCAATAACGACAAAACTGTTCCAAACAACAACAGTGCCGGTAGAATTTTTGATTTGAACATAATTTTTGGTTTGTGTGATTATTAAACTGTCACTCACCGTTGTTTTTACGGGTTTTCCTGATATCAGTCAACGCGATTTTTTGAACGAGAAAAGTTCATGGCGCAAACTGCGGATGCGCCTGCAACTTTTCCCAAGACCCCGCGCTCAACGGCGCGATGCGATAAACCGACTCCGTCATCGGCTCGGCGCTGTGCGAACGTTTCGCGCGCTCCAGCCAGCGCCGGTCAAGCGGTTCAGCGATCAATTCGAGCGTGTTGGCGGCAATCGTGGTTTCCTCCTTTTCGCCGGTGGCATGGCCGACGCCGACGAAAAATCCCGCGAGCAGCAGCGTGACGCGGAGGATCGTGCTGCGGGAATACGTCGGCATCGCGCAGGCGCGTTGCGGGTCGAGCCGTTGAAATAAGTTGGTGAAAAGCGGCAGCGTCCACATCGCCGGATTTTTTTTCGGTGAATACGCGTCAAACAAGATCGCGTGCGGCGCCGGAAAACATTTTGCGTTGTGCAGTTTTGAACCGGCCAGCAACGCCGGAAAATCGCCCAGGTGAAACTCCCAGCTTACGGTTTGTTTCCCATTCTGAAATACAGCGCAGTTTTTTTGGAGCAGTTCGCTGGCATGGTTTTCGTAGCCGCCGAAGTAGCCGAGTTCAACAGAGTGTTGCAACGCGAATTTTAACGGCTCCAGCGTGTGATCAAAACTCACGAGCCGAAGCTGGCAATCAATGTCTCGCGTGCCGCGCAAGACCGCGAGCGCGTTCGCCGCTGCGCCGAGGCCGACGTCCCAAATCACAAATTCGCCAGAATGATTCTGGAGGCGTTCGCGTAAACGAAGTTGGTGGACGTAAAGCCCCTCGGCTTCCGCCACCGGCCCGACGACGGGATGAAACGTCTCGGCATCCACGAGCGACCGCACGGAGCAGATGCCGTTATTGAGGCGAACGAGCTGATAATTATTGGTCACAGTCCAAAAAAATTAAACCACGAATTCAATCGAAAGGACACGAGTAAAAAAACCGGCGATCCGCCAAACTCGGATCGCCGGTCAACCAAACCATACCAACACTACAAATTACAATGACAACATCGCCTTGTCCAAAGCGGCGTAGAGCTGGTTCATCGTGGCTTCCGTTTCGTCGCCCATGTTGGAGAGGCGGAACGTGGTGCCTTTGATTTTTCCGAAGCCGCCGTCAATCAAGAAGCCCTGATCCTTCACGAGCTTTTGCAATTTCGCCACGTCCAC
>JANYCI010000099.1 GCA_025360325.1 Limisphaerales bacterium
TCCACCGCCGCGCCCCAGCGGGATTTGCCGTCAGCGGATTTGATCTGGATGTAGGCAATCGCCGCCGCACCCTCGCCGCTGCTCAACGCGTGTTCGCTGTAATTGGTGATCTCAAAACGCGGAGCGCGTGAAATCTGGCAAATGCCATTAACCAGCGCTGCCAAAGGCCCGTTTCCATTGCCGTTTATTCCAGTTTGAACTCCGTTGCAATACAGATTTCCCTGACAATTTACCTGCCCATTCTTACTGTAAGCAGTAAAGTTTTCGAGTGTCCACGGAGAAACGCGTTCAACGTATTCTTTCCAAAACATCGCCTTCAATTCCGCGCCGGAAACTTCACGACCAAGTTTATCCACCGCGTCATTCGCAATCGGACCGAACTCGCGCTGCATATCTTTTGGCAACGAAATGCCAAATTCTGTTTCCAACAAATACGCCACACCGCCTTTGCCTGACTGCGAATTGACGCGGATGACTTCGTGATACTCGCGCCCGATGTCCGCCGGATCGATCGTGAGATAAGGAACGTCCCACGGCGCGCCGGAAATGTTCTCACGCTCGGCCAAACCTTTTTTGATCGCGTCCTGATGCGACCCGCTGAACGCGGTGAAGACGAGTTCGCCCGCGTATGGCTGGCGCGGCGGCACCGTCATGCCGGTGCTGCGCTCATACACATCAATGATCGAAGCGAGATTGGAGAAATCCAATTTCGGATCAATGCCGTGCATATAATGATTCAGCGCCACGGTCACGATGTCCAAATTCCCCGTGCGTTCGCCGTTGCCGAACAGCGTTCCCTCGACGCGATCCGCGCCGGCGAGCAAACCAAGTTCCGTCGCCGCCACGCCGGTGCTGCGGTCATTGTGCGTGTGCAAACTGATGATGAGCGAATCGCGATTTTTGAGATTGCGGCACATCCATTCGATTTGATCCGCATAAACATTGGGCATCGCGACCTCAACGGTGTCCGGCAGATTCAAAATCATTTTGCGTTGCGGTGTCGGCTGCCACACGTCCATGACCGCTTCGGAAATTTCCTTCGCGTATTCCATCTCGGTCATGCTGAAACTCTCCGGCGAATATTGGAGCATCACTTCCGTGCCTTTTTCAGTGAGGCGATGCAAACGGTCTTTGATCATCCGCGCACCGTTAACCGCGATGGCTTTTATTTCATCTTTTGATTTTCCAAACACGACGCGCCGTTGCGCCGGCGACGTCGAGTTATACATATGGATGATGACGCGTTTCGCGCCGATCAATGACTCGACCGTGCGCTCAATCAAATCCTCGCGCGCCTGCACGAGCACTTGCAACCACACGTCGTCCGGCGCGTGGCCTTTCTCGATGAGCAAACGGTTGAAAGCAAATTCCGTGTTCGACGCGGAAGGAAAACCAACTTCGATTTCCTTGAACCCGATCTTCACGAGTGTCTGGAACAATTCCAGTTTCTGCGAAATATTCATCGGCACGGCGAGCGCCTGGTTGCCATCGCGCAAATCCACGCTGCACCAGCGCGGGGCGTGCGTGAGGACGCGGTTGGGCCATTGGCGATCCGGCAAATGAATGGGCGGGAACGCGCGATATTTTTTCGACGGGTCTTTTTGCATGGTGTCTGGCTTTCGTATTATTGCCGTCCGGCGGATCGGTTAAAACAAAAGACCCACCGCCATCTGGCAGTGGGTTTGAATAAATTCTGGTGAACGAATCAAAGCCCAACCGCCGCGCTGGTCAGCAGCGCGTTCGTAAGCAGCAGGGTTGTTTTCACGCGGCCAAACTAGCTCATTTGTTTTGTGTTGTCACCGGCAAAATTGTTGAATGGAAATAATGACTGCGCCCACGTCTCCGTCGCCCGCAAAAAATCACCGTTCGCCCGAATGGTTTCTCGCCGTGGCGCTCACGATTACGGTGGTCTTGCTGCATGGATTTTTTCTGACGCGCGTCGGCGGCTTGTGGCGCGATGAAGTGAATTCCCTGAACGTGGCCCAAGGCAGTTGGTCGCAAATCTCGCGTGATTCTTTTCCAATTTTATTTCCCGCCTTGCTGCGTGCTTGGAGCGCGCTCGGTTTCGGCACCAGTGATTTTAGCCTGCGCGCGTTCGGCGTGCTGCTTGGATTGGGCATCACCGCTGCGTTCTGGCGCAGCGCGTGGTGGCTGCGCCGCCGTCCGCCACTGTGGCCGCTTGTGCTCGTGTCGTTGAATGGGTGGGTGATTTACTACGACGCCTCGCTGCGCGCCTACGGTCTCGGCAGCGCGATGATTGCGCTGTGCGGCGGAGCTGCGTGGAATTTTCTGGAGCGTCCGGGCAAAAAATCTTGGCTGCTATTCGCCTTCACGGCGCTGTTGAGCGTGCAGACACTTTACCAAAACACCGCGCTCGTCGCGGCGGTTTGCGCCGGGGCGTGCGCAGTTTCATTGCGGCAAAAAAAATTCAAACTCGTCGGCGCCATTATTCTTGCTGGATTCGTCGCGGCGATTTCACTGTTGCCCTATGCCCACAGCATTTCTGGCATCACGCACGCAGCCACGCCGGTGCGAACGGATTTCAACCGCGCCACTGCGCTCACCAATCTCGCCACGCTGCTGGAATTTCCGCTGGCGCAATTTTTTTGGGTGTGGGCGGGGCTGATCAGCGTGGTGGTGCTCCACGCCGTGGCCGGATTTTTTCCCACGCACCGAGATGAGCGGTCGCTTTTCGCCGCCGTGACGCTCGTGACGGGATTTTTCGCGTTCCTGATTTTTTTGCGGCTCGCAAATTTCTTCGTGCAATCTTGGTATTTTTTGCCGTTGCTTGCGCTCACGGCGGTGGCATTGGAAAATTCTTTACCGCGACTCGAAGGAAAATTCCGTTCGTTGCTCTGGGGCGTCGTGCTGGCCACCGCGCTGATGTCCGCGCTGTTTGCGGTGCGCGTGCTGGATTATCGTTTCACGAACTTGGACGTGCTCGCCAAAAAAATTTCCGCCGGTGCCGAAAAAAATGATTTTGCCATCGTCAAGACGTGGCCATTTGGACTCACGTTCGGCCACTACTTCAATCGAACCTGCGCGTGGGACACCGTGCCACCGCTCGCCGATCATTCCATCCACCGCTACGATTTGCTGGCGGCGCAAACGGAAAACACCAACGCACTCGAACCGTTGCTGGTGCAGGCGGCGGCGGCACTTCGCTCTGGCAATGCCGTGTGGATCGTGGGCAGTCTGGGCGCGGGAACCAACGCCCCGCTCACCGCGCGCGGCTGGAACGAAATGGTCTTCGGCTACAATTGGAATAATCAGCTCGACGGATTCGTGCGCTCGCACAGCCTTAAAATCGAGTGCGTGGACGCCGGCACGAACGAGGATGTGAACTTCATCGAACGCACCGCGCTTTTCAAAGCGAGTGGATGGAAAGAACGCGGCGCCGATTTCAAATAACTTCCAGCCCGTCGCTCAATCGTTGGCGGGAACTGAATTGGTGCCGGTGGACGATTTCTTTTTAGCGATAACGGTGGCGGTGTAGTCCTTGTAAAGTTTTTTCCAATCACGTCCGTGGTCGTTTAGCCATTGCTCAATCTGCGTCTTGTGGATTTTGAAGATGGTGGAAATTTCCTTCATGTTCTTGTAATCCATAGCCTCCTCACGCGCTTGCTGGAGTTGAAGCAAAATAAATTCTTCCTCCTCGGGCTTGAGGTCGGGAATGATGGCGTGATAGCCAGCAAGCGTGAACGCCACTTTGCCCACGGTGTATTTGTCCAGCACGGCGGCCACCTGTTCCTCGCTCAAATCTTGGCGGAGACCGGTGAGCAATTTTTCGTGGACGCTTTTGGGCAGCGTGGAATCCGCGATCACCTGCCGGTCTAGCTCGCTCAATTTTTTCCCGGTGATGGGATTGATACCCGCCGGGACGTTCGTGGCGGAATGTTCGTTGTGCCAGTTGCGCACAGCCTTCAAATGCGCGGCGATAGTTTCAGTGAGGCGCGCGGTCTTGGCGGCATCATCCAGCTTGAGCGTAGCTACCCATTCGGCGGCGCGCTTTTGCTCGGCGTCAACGGCGTCGCCGGTTTGCGCGGATAACCTCAAGGCCAGCAAGGCCGACAGCGCGATGGTAAAAATAATTTTTATTTTCATGCAGCGGTAAATTATCCAGCTTGAAGGTTTTTTGAAGCCGGGTGGTTCAGATTTTAGTTAACGGCAGCAGCACACGGAAGGTAGTGCCTTGACCGGGCTCACTTTCAACTTCGATGCGGCCCCGGTGCGCTTCGACGATCATCTTACTCTGAAACATCCCGATGCCGAGGCCGGTTTTTTTCGTGGTTTGAAAGGCCTTGAAAAGTGAACGCTCCAAAAATTCGCGGCTCATGCCGCAGCCGTTGTCGCTCACGGCGAGCACAGCCCAGCCGTCTTGCTGGAAGGTTTTGATCTGCACCTCGCCGTCGCGGGTGACGGCTTCGCGGGCGTTGAAAATCAGGTTGGTCGCCACTTTCAAAAACTGTTCGGCGTCCACGAGAATTTTCGGTAGCGGTTGAAATTCTTTCACCAGCTTCATGCCGGCGAGGTCTTCCCAGCCTTCGAGTGATTTGTTGACGAGCGCGTTCAAATCGGCTTCGACGGGTTTGATCTGGAGTTCGTTGCGGATGGAGCCGAGCCGGCCAATGAGTCGGTTGATGTGCGTGACGGTTTTGCCAATACCGCGCAAGGCGTCGGCGCGAAACGCGGGGTCATCAAAATGCACAGGTAAATTCTGGAGCATGAGGTTGAGCGTGTTCGCGGTGTTCTTCAGATCGTGGACGAAGAAGGCGGACATGGTCTGGAAGGCTTCGAGTTCCTTGGCTTGTAAAATTTTTTGGGAGAGGCGGGTGTTGAGGAGGCCGGCGGCGACTTGATCGCCGATGCACTTGAGAAGATCGAAGTCTTGCCAGGAAAATTCCGCGCCACCCACGCGGTCGCCGAGGAGCATGAAGCCGATGAGTTCGTCGCCAACGATCATGGGAACGCAAATGCGGTTGGCACCGGCGTGAAATTTTTCCGGGTGACATTCGCGGAGGGTCTTGGCCCATGGCTCGATGGCGGCATCAATGTCCACGGGTTCGCGATGGTTTTTCAAATGCTGGAGCATTTCGCTGACTGCGGATTTGGGGAGGGCGAGTTCAGCGGCCTTAGCTTCGGAGAGGAAGTTGGAGCCAGCGAGGAGGAGCGATTCTTTTTTTTCGTCCACGAGCCAGATGCTGACGGAGAGGGCTTGAAAAATGTCAGTCGTGGATTTAATGGCGGCCAAGGCGAGTTCGGTCTGGTTGGCGCAGGAGGCAGTGGCCTCGGTGAATTTACGCCAGACGGTGCGGTAGTCGTAGAGCGGGCGTTGAAAATGGCGGCTGATAAAACGGCTGATATAAAAGCGCGCCCGTTCGGACAACGCGATGACGGTGAAGAAAACGATCGCAGCGAGAACGACGAAGGCCTTGAGTTCAAATTGCGCGCCGCCGCCGAACCAGGTGACGACTTTCCACAGGATGCCGATGACCAGCAGATAAATTCCCGCGAGAAAAATAGTGAGCGAACTTTGCAAGACGGCGTGCGAGGGATACACGTCTGAATCAAAATGGCCTTCGCGGAACAGTGAACGCAAGATCAGCACGCACGCCACCAGTAGCGCGCTGATGTCCACAAGTTGCATCTGGAATTGTGGATCAATGACAGGCGCGAGCAGCAACTGACTCGCGGTAAAGGTGCGGACGGCAAATAACACGCCCAGTCCCACGATCATGAACTTGATTCGCCAGCGCATCGTGCCCACAGCCGCGCGGTAAGTGCGTTCGAGGTTCATCAGCACGAGCACGGCGGACAGCAAGAAAATCAGCGTGACGAAAAAACCAGTGAAGCCCAGATTCATCGTCACTGTATCGGCGTCGCTTTTTTTCACCAGCACGATCAGCGAGGGAAACAATAGAGCTACCAATAACGGCGGGATCACAAAAAAACTGGCCAGCGCCGGTTTCCAGCGCCGCAAAAATTCCCGGTGATTTCCTCGCCCATAACACAGGCTGAAATAAAGCCAGACGCCAGGCATCAACGACAGCGTCACCAGTCGGGCAGTTTGCCAGAAGATGATGTTTTGAACGGAGGTGCCATCCCAAGAAAGGCCGTCAGCCACCGCCTCCACTGCCAACAAAATCATGCCCGCGCAAAACGACAGCCGAATCGCGGAGTTTTTTTTGTTCCGGAAAATGACGAATGCCAGTGCGCTGCTGAAAATCGCGCTGGCAAAGGCGAGCAAGGAAATATTCATCGCGTTCAATAATGACAGTCTTCAAGCTGTCATAATTGTATTGGAGACGCAGCAAAGAAATACCTCGCGCAGAAAAGAAAAAAGGCCGGGGAAAAATCCCGGCCTTGTTCAGAGGAACACCGCTTCAGACGGCAAACTTTTTACGAAGCAAACCCGCTGCCGCCAGACTCAAGCCGAGCAGCGCAATTGTGAACGCACCGTCGGGAACGCTGGTGATTTGCGACACCGAGAACGTGAATGAATCAGGATGACCGATGATTTTTGGATCCTGACTGCTAAAATTCCAGATGATGACCGTGTCATCAAAGCCCGCCGCATGGACAATCCCGATGCCGGAAACATTTACAAAACCCGAAATACCAGCCACACCGCCGTGGCTCGTCAAGGAAGAAGATTGCAAATCAAAAGTAAAAGCACCGCACGTCCAGAAGCTCGCTACGGCACCGGAGGTAAAATTCCACGGCGAAAAAATGCTGACCGCCGTGCCATCCGCGAGACTGGTAAAATCGCCGGACGTGCCGTTGACTCTGGGGTTAACCCACGCGACCACCTGCGAGGCGGTGGAAGCAGTTCCTGTATCGAGCGCCACGCGCCCGGTAAAACCGATGCTTCCGTCAATTAAATTCGCCTGCAAAGATTGCACCAGCGCAAATGCAACCACCGTGGCAGCTGCATATTTGGTGAACGTGTTTTTCATTATTAAATTGTTGTTACCGTCCTTTGAAAGCAACGGATGTTATTGAACTAATTCAAGCACTATAGATGCCAGTTTGTGCGCTGTCCAATATAAAATCATAAGTAGCTTAAAATTAATATGATAAAAACATATCGAGGCGTGTTTGCAAGTGGATTTAGATCACTCAAGTGTAAGGGCTGCCGACACCTTGCTTGAAGTAAAGATTACGCTGCTAAAATGTGCCGCGCGCGATGCGAATTGTTTTCCATCTGCCCAATCCATCCACCGAAAATTTTTCGCAACAATAATTGCCAAGCCGCCGGACAATTGTGAAATCCGTTTGGCGGAACAATTTTTATCCGATAGTCTGGCCGAGGGGCGTCGGCTTTGGCGCAACCAGATTTTTTAATATGAAACAAAATGATTTTTCAGAAGCGCGAGTTTTGGTGACGGGCGGCGCAGGCTTCATCGGCAGCGCGCTCGTGTGGGCGCTCAACCGGCGCGGCTGCGACAACATCGTCGTGTGCGACATCCTCGGCACGAACGAAAAATGGCGCAACCTCACACCGCTGCGGTTCGCGGATTATGTCGAGGCCGCCGACTTGCTCCCGCGCTTGCAGAGCGGTGCGCTGGGAAAATTTGATTTGGTTCTCCACATGGGCGCGTGTTCGGCCACGACGGAAAAAGACGCGACCTATCTCATCAAAAATAATTTTGAGTTCACCAAAGACCTCGCGCACTGGTCGCTCGCGAACAAAGCGCGTTTCGTTTACGCGTCCTCCGCCGCGACCTACGGCGACGGCGAGGCGGGCATGGAGGACAATGAAACGAAACTCGATTCGTTGCGCCCGTTGAATATGTATGGCTACTCAAAACATCTTTTTGATTTGCACGCCAAGCGCGCAGATTTTTTGAATAAGATTGTTGGCCTGAAATTTTTCAACGTCTTCGGCCCGAACGAAGATCACAAGGCGGACATGAGGTCGCTCGTGCATAAAAGTTTCGCGCAGGTGCAAAACGAAAAAATCATCCGCCTGTTCAAGAGCTGCCGCAAGGACTTCAAGCACGGCGAGCAGAAGCGTGATTTTCTCTACGTCAAAGATTGCGTGGCGATGACATTGCACCTCGCCGCGACGCCCAAGGCGAACGGACTATTCAACATCGGCAGCGGCGGGGCGCGTTCGTGGATTGATCTGGCGAACTCGGTTTTTGCCGCCGTGAACAAAAAGCCCGCCATCAAATTCATCGAGATGCCGGAAACCATCCGCGAAAAGTATCAGTATTTCACGCAGGCGAATTTGCTGCGGCTGCGCGGCACGGGCTACGTCGCACCGGTGACGCCGCTGGAAAATGCCGTGGCCGATTACGTCCGCAACTATCTCGTGCCGGACAAACGGCTGGATCCGTCGGCGGCCTAACATTTAGCGGGCTTCAATCCACAAACCGCTTCGTCAGATTTCCGTAGGCATCAATCCGCCGGTCGCGGAGGAAGGGCCAGTGGGTGCGCGTGGTGTCCACGTTCGCGAGGTCAACGGGCACGATGAGAATTTCTTCCTTGTTCGCGCTGGCTTTGGAAATGATTTCGCCCGACGTGCCGGCCACAAAACTTTGGCCCCAAAATTCCAGGCCGTCGCCGCCCACGCTGTCGAGAATTTCGTGGCCGATGCGGTTGATGGACGCGACATAGCAGCCGTTCGCCACGGCGTGGCTGCGCTGGATGGTTTCCCACGCGTTGTGCTGCTTCGCGCCGTATTTCGCTTTCTCGCTCGGATGCCAGCCAATCGCGGTCGGGTAAAAAAGAATCTGCGCGCCTTGCATCGCGGTGAGGCGCGCGGCTTCGGGATACCATTGATCCCAACAGATGAGCACGCCGATTTTTCCGTAGCGCGTGTCCCACGTTTTGAAACCAAGGTCGCCGGGTGTGAAATAAAATTTCTCGTAGAACAACGGATCATCGGGAATGTGCATCTTCCGATAGATGCCGAGGAGCGAGCCATCCGCGTCAATGACGACGGCGGTATTGTGATAGAGTCCCGCCGCGCGCCGCTCGAACAACGAGGCGATGATGACGACCTTGTGCTTCTTCCCGAGTTTTTGAAATGCTTCCGTGCTGGGGCCGGGAATTTTTTCGGCGAGCTTGAAGTAATCGTGATTTTCGCTCTGGCAAAAATATTGCGAACGGAATAATTCCTGCGTGCAAATAATGTTCGCGCCCGACTTCGCGGCGCGTTCGACGAGCGCGAGAGTTTTTTTGAGGTTCGCGTCCGGGTTCGCGGACACGTCGGTTTGGATGAGGCCGAGCTTTATTTCGGACGACGAAGCGGCACGTTTCATGGGATCAATTTTTGCGCGAACGGATACGCGCGGTTTCTTCGAGCACGATGGTCTTGAATTCAGGTTCATCCGGCAAAGCCTTGGGCGCTTCCTGTCCGAACAATTCGCGGATAAATTTTCCAAGCGTCTCGTTCGTCGGCCCATAACCGGCACCGTAAATATAAACTTCGAGATCGTGCATCAACTGCTCGCCCGTGGCGTAACGACGATTCGGATCATGCGCGAGGCAGTGATGGAGAATGTCATTCAGCCGATCATCAATGCGCGAATCGAGAGAGCGAAAATCGGGAATCGGCTGGTTCATGATGCGGTTGCGCGATTCCTCGGCATTGGCACCTTTGAAAATATTCCGGCCCAGCAGCAGATGCGCGAGCACCACGCCGACGGAAAATAAATCGCTGCGTTGGTCGGTGATCTGGAAATCCGCCTGCTCGGGACTCATGTAATCTGGCTTGCCGGCGACGACTTCGCCTTCCTGATCCGTGAGAAATCCTTTGGCCTTGGCGATGCCGAAATCGGTCAACTTCACGTCGCCCTCGAACGCGATCATGATGTTTTTGAAACTCACATCGCGGTGGACGATGCCGAGCGGCTTGTTATTTTTGTCGGCCTTGGCGTGCGCGTAGGCGAGGCCGCGCGCGACGCGGCTGGTGATGAACACCGCGAGTTCCTTGGGCAACGTGCGTTTTTTGTCGGCGAGCTGATGCGTGAATTGTTCCAAGTTGACGCCGCGAATTAGTTCCATCGCGATAAACGCCGCGCCGTTGGTTTCGCCAAGGTGGTAGGTTTGGACAATGTTCGTGTGAATCAAATCGGCGACGAGTTTGGCCTCGCCGACGAAGTTCTCGATGAACATCTTTTGCTGCGCGTAATTTGGGCGGATGATTTTGATCGCGACGCGCTTGATAAAATCACGCGCCCCGTGCTGTTCCGCCTCATACACGATGCCCATGCCGCCCTCAAAAATTTTGCGGACGATGTCATAGCGGAAATCATTCTGGATGGAGAAAAGCGCCACGCGCAAATGGTCGGAAATTGCTGCGTGATGTCAAGCCCCGCCCAAAAACGCTCGGAAAAAACTTTGATTTTTTTGATTTTTTCGCTTGCACGCGTGGCGGATTGGATTTTTACTCCTCTCAAGTCTGTAGATTTTCTTTCGGACTAAATAAACAACAACAACCAAAACATACGGAACCATATGGCAAAAGCACTCTCCAAAGCCCAGATCGCCGCGCTCGTTGCGGAAAAAAACGGACTCTCCAAAAAGCAGGCTGTTGAAATCCTCGATTTCATCGCCGCGCTCGCCTACAAGCACGCGAAGGACACCTTCACGCTGCCTGGCATCGGCAAGCTCGTGTTGAAAAACCGCGCTGCACGCATGGGCCGCAACCCCAAGACTGGGGAAGCCATCCAGATCAAAGCCAAGCGCGTCGTGAAATTCCGCGTCGCCAAAGCCGCGAAAGACGCGATCCTCGGCACGAAGTAATTTGTTCCCACTGCAAAGAGACGCCCCGAAAAATTTTCGGGGCGTCTTTTTTATTTCAGTTCCGCCAGCAATTCCACTTCCGCGTAAAATCCCTCCAGCCGTCCACCTAAACTGTCGCTATCCGTCATTAAACCGAGACCCACAATTTTCGGCATCGCGCGATCGGGAAAAACTTTTTTCCAGTCCGCCGTCACATCGCGTGACTCGGAAATCCATTGACCGGCTCGTGCGTTACCAGATTCCAAAACAAAAATCTGCGCCCGCTCGGACTTCGGATGCGCCAGCACCGTGCCGGCCTTTTCCGCATCGCCCCACATATAATTCAGCGTGCGCGGCGGGCCGATGAACGTATCGAACGCGATGAAGACCCGCGCCGCGTGGTCAAACTTTTTGATATTCCTTTCCGAACCGTTCGTTTCCACGCCGGAAATTTTCCAGCGCCACCGCAACGTCAATTTGTCTGGCGGCGTAAGATTTAATTTATGGCTCAAAGCCGAGCAAGTTTTTGTGGCAATGCCGTGCGCGAAAAAATTCGTGCCGTCGCGCCCGGCTGAATATACCGACGGCGTCTTGAAAAATGCCACGTTCTCCCAGCCGTTGGTGAGGCCACGCGAAAAATTTTCCGCGAACAAGACATTCGTTTCCGCCGCCGCGCAGAAACGGGGCGCGAAACTCGCCAAGATCAAAATTAATTTCCACATGACACGAGCATAGCCCGGTCCGCCCCGAATCCAAAGTGACAACGCCGCGAATTTTACTTTTATCCCCTTACTGCTATCTTGCGGCATCGTGAATCTGCGCCGCACCCTTTTATTTTCCGCCGCGATTTTATTTTTCGCCAGCGGCGTTCGCGCGCAAGGCATCGTGTGGACTGGTGCGACCATGATTTTTTCCAACGCCCCGTTTTCCGACTCGACGCAGCCGGCCAATCAGGATCAGCTCACCGCGCAAGTATGGCTCACGCGCTCGGGTGCCGGGCGGAACACGCAGGGGATGTTTAACGCCGCGTTTGAAAGCGGCTACACCAAGTTCACCAGCCCGGCGGGAACCGAATGGGCGCGCGGTAGTCTGGCCAATTACGCCACGCTGATTTATACCGACTGGGCGGACTGCTACGGCGGCCCAGGCAACCTTGCCAACAACATCACGAGCACCAACTCCGTGCTGCACCTCATTAATGATGACATCTATCTCTCGGTGCAATTCACCTTTTTTGGGAGCAGTGGCGGCGGCTTCACCTACGAACGCTCCACGCCCGCTGGCACGCCGGAACCAGCGGCGAATTTTCTTTTACTCGCCGGCACCGCGCTGCTTTTTTTCGCCAAAAAATTTCCCCGGCGGTGAAACGGCATTGCCAAATCACGTCGCAGAAAATCACATTTTGCAACGCGTGAAAAAATTTCCTACAGCTTTTATCGGGTAGCGATTCATGACTTTCCTTCGGGCGAGGGCGTAAGCCGCCTTACCAGACGCAACAAAATATTCACCGAATGACTCCCGATCGCGAATGCGCTTGACAGGATTTTTTTTAACATTATTTCTTACCACAGTAATTTTGAGGAACCAACAACTTATCTCCGGGAGCAAATTTTATATGAACGTATTCAAGGCAATCAAAATGGGCAGCGTGGCCGCCACGCTAGTAAATCTACTGGCTGGTTGCGCCAATAATGAATACGCACACACGAGTCCATACCACCTTGGCCCGGTGGCGGGTCAGGCGATTGGCAATGCGACGGGCGTCGTGGCTGGCAATGCGCTCGGTCTGGGCGTCGGCGTGGTGGAAGGGACGGCAGCGGGCGTCGTGGCTCCATTCGATCCCAGCTACCGCATGGTGCGCCATTGGAAGACTGAAACCACCGCCGATGGCCGGATGATTCAAGTGCCGGTAGATGTGTTGGTTGATAAATATGGCCGACCAGTAAATATGCCAGCACCAACCGGGAATTCTTTGGCACCCTCTCCCGCCACTAGCCCGGTCAAGTAACTGAGCATAAGTCGAACGAGCTTATCCGTAGAATAATTATGAAAAAAATAATTCACTTATTGATTTTAATGACGGCAACAATTTTTTGGCCGGCTACCATTCGCGCTCAAAATAATCCGGTGGAAACGGATGCCAATCTCAAAGACACCACCACTCATGTAGTTGTAGAGCGTAAAGTAATAGAGACCACCAAGACTTATCAACAGGACACGCCACGCGAAGGGCAGCGCAAAATCGCAATCATCGTGCAAAACCGTGGCGCCGCCACGCTGAACGACAAGGTTGCCGTGCTGGAAGATTTGGTGGGCAGCCGCGTGGCGGGCAAGGGCTTTTCCGTCATCTCGCGCGATGATGTCACGCGGTCGCTGAAAAATTATTCCAATGGCAAAGAGCCGAACGGCGAACTTGGCGCGGTGGACCGTTCGCTGGAGGACGGCAGTTCCGCGCTGCGGCTCGCGCAAAATCTGGGTGCGGATTATATTTTGGTTCCGTCCATCGTCAGCCTCGGCACGGAAAAGAAAACTTACAACGGCAACGGCATCAACACGCTCAACGTCACGCACAAGCTTCGCGTGACCTACAAAATCGTCGAGGCCGCGCAAGGCGGCGCGGTGCGCGGCGGGGCGTTCACGGCGGAGAAAAACATCCGGCAGACGGCGAATATGACTACCGAAGGCGATGATACGATCAACGAACTGCTCGACGACGCGGCGGGGCAACTGGCCGATGCAATTGTGCAAAGCGCCACGGCATTGCCAGTGGAAGTGGCGAAGGCCGGGATGGTAAATTTCAATGTAGCCTGCACGATGACCGATCCTCGCCAGCAGCCGATTTTAATTTCCGCGCTCGGCATCACGGCGGACAATCACGTTGTTGTCACCAATCAGCCCGTCGCGTTGCAGGCGCTGGATGTAACGGTGGAGCTTGACGGCGTGGCGCTCGGCTCCGCGCCCGGCGCGTTGCAAGGCCGTCCCGGTTTGCACAAAATCCGTTTGTCGCGCGAGGGTTTTGACACTTGGGAACGCACCATCAATATTTACGACGGCCAAAAATTGCGCGTCGCCTTGCAGATGAGCGAAGCCGGTTATGCACGCTGGGCGGATACGACGGCGTTTCTGGCGACGCTGGATGCGAACCGCAAATTGACCGACGCCGAGGTGAAGCGCATCGAGGGCATCGCGGAATTTTTTAAGAACAGCCATTACCGCGTGGATACGAAGGAAAACGTCCATGTCACCTACAAAAGCCTTTTTTGATTCAACCGAAAAATTAAACCAACATGAAAAATTATTTCTCCATTTTTGCGCTCGCGGGCACGTTGACGCTGCCGGCAGTTTCGTCGGCGCAGGAAAACGCCACGCTCGCGGTCACCTCCATCAAGCCGACGGCATCCCTAGCGACATCCATTGCCGAAAAATCACAGGTGAGTTCCTCGGTGCAAACCGAAAGCGGCACGGAAAAAAAAGAGACCGTGGTGCTGAACCCGAAACAGGAAATGAATCGCATCATTGAATCAATGGATAGCCAGTTAATAGACCGCATCAATGCGACGCGGAAATTCGATGTCGTCGGCCGCAGCGACTTGAACGAAATGATCAAGGAGCAGGACTTGGGCGCCTCGGGAAATGTTGAGGCCAAAACTGCTGCCAAAGCTGGCAAACTCGCCGGGGCTAAGTATCTGCTCGTGGCCACGGTGGATGATTTTCAGGATTACTTCGAGCGAGCTGTTTTTGAGGGCACCGGGCGCAGCGCCACCAAGCGAGTGTTCCGTCTTTCAATTGTTGGTAAAATATATGATTCCTCAACTGGCAAACTCTTGGAATCAGCAAACTTCCAGACTGGTAACGACGCCTTTAAGCAAATTCAGCAAGAGCGTAATTACTCGGTCAACAACGGACAATTGAGTGATGAAATGATGGTGGCAGTAGCTCGCACCTTATCGGAGAAGATTGCCAACCGGGTGGCCGACGTGATTTTTCCGGCAAAGGTCATGGTCAAGCGAGACAACCTAGTAACAATCAATCGTGGCGAAGGGGCTGGAGTTATGTTGGGCGATATTTTTAATGTTTATGCGCTTGGTGAGGAATTGATTGACCCGGACACCAAAGAATCTTTAGGACATGAGGAAGTAAAAGTCGGCAAGGTAAAAATTTCCGAAGTGAATCCCAAAGTTTCCAAGGCTGAGATTTTGGAAGACACTGGCATTGCCACCGGGGCGGTTTTGCGGAAGTCAAAATGAATTATTTGGAAACCAATAGTCAAACAAGATCAGTCTAAACGGGAGTAACCATGAAATTAATAAAAAAAAGCAAAGTCGTTTTGATTGTCGGCCTAGTTGGAATACTTGCAACCGGTTGCAAAACCTATGAGCAGAAAAACAAAGTCATTGGCAATTGGCAGCAAGGCAATTTGCCGGCGGCGATAGCCGAAGCCAAGACCGTTGCGGATGGCAACGCCAACAACAAGGACGCAGTCATCTGGCGACTTGAGCAGGGGGCTGTGTTGCGCGCCGCCGGTCAATATGCTGATAGCAACGAGGCTTTTGATAAGGCGCAGGCTAAAATTGATGACTATGCACAGAAAGCCAAGGTTCGTGTTGGCCAGGAAGCCGGTGCGTTACTTTCAAATCAGGCCAATTTGGATTATGAGGGACGTTCCTACGATGGGATCATGCTGAACACCTACCGGGCGTTGAATTATCTTGCATTAGGCGATCCCGACAAGGCTCGCCCGGAAATCATCCGCGCCTACCAGCGTCAGCAGGATGCGGTGGAGGCTAACAAAAAACGTATCGCGGAAGCGCAGGATAATGTTGAAAAATCCAGTGAAAAAGACAAGGCCGCCATCGAAAAAGCACAGCAAGATACGAAATTTCAGTCTCAATTGTCTGGCGTCAGTGCCAACCTTGACGGAATCAAGGCCTATGCCGATTACGTCAATCCATTCACGGTCTATCTCGACGGATTATTTTTTCTAGCGAATGCTGCCGACGCCTCCGACTTGGAACGTGCTCATAAATCTTTTGAGCGCGCCAGCGGGTATGCACCTGATAATGACTACATCAAGCAAGACCTTGCACTCACCGATGCGGTGATGCAGGGAAAGCCATTAACACCGATTACTTATGTAATCTTTGAGACGGGCTGCGCCCCATCACGCGGGCAAATTCGCGTTGACATTCCGATAATTATTTCCAAGGTTTCGTATGTTGGCGCGGCGTTCCCAACTTTGAAAATGCAGGATAGCTATACACCCAGTCTGACTGTTGTAGCCGATGGCGTAGGTGTTAATAGTGCATTGGTTGCCAGTATAGATAGCATTGTTGCGACTGATTTCAAAAATGAATTACCAGTTGTCATTACAAAGACCATTGCTTCGACAATCACCAAAGCCGTCGCTGCCTATGCGATTAACGACGCAGCACGGCAGTCCGGTGGCAATGAAGTCGGATTAGGAAACAATCTGGCTGGCCTGTTGACGCAGGTAGTCACGGGAGTTTATCAGGCAGCCGTCAACATTGCTGATGAGCGCACATGGACAACATTGCCCAAGCAGTTTCAAGTGGCCCGCATTGCGACACCGGGAGATCGAAAAATTGATTTGACCACGCCGAACGGTATGAATACATCTGTCATCGTCGGCGATGGCACGGTGAACGTGGTTTATGTCAAATCTATTAGCGCTGGCACGCCGCTGCTGATATCACAGTTTAAGTTGAAATGAAAACAGCTAACTTATTACTTCTGTTTCTAGCCGGTGGCGTAATGCTCCTGGCCGGTTGCACCACCGTGAATTCTGTGGAAAACGCGCAGAAGGATGGTCAGCGAAAAATGATTTCCGACCAACGCGTGATTACTGACGCCAGCCTCAACCGTAGGGTTGCCATCGTAGGCATTAACAGTGCCATGACGCCGGGCGGGTTGCTCAAGGTGCAGGTGGAATTGGAGAATCATACCCGTTCGATTCAGAGGTTCCTATATCATTTTGAGTGGTTTGACGCCAATGGAATGCAGGTCAACAATATCCTTTCCGCCAACGTTCCTGAACAGATTGAAGGGAAGGAAAGTAAATTTATCTACAGCGTCGCGCCCAATCTGAACTGCCGTGATTTTCGGGTGAAATTTATTGAAGCAGACTGATATACTTGAAACGAACCGAACAAATTAAAAAAAAGTAAAAATGAAAAATAAAACCTTCCTCTCGCTGATGGCCGCCGCCAGCCCGGTATTCTTTACAGGTTGTGCCACGGATATGCACTACGTCCAAACCGGCGACAAAGAGCAAATTATCAGCAGCCAGATTAACATCCAAGACTACGCTGACGCCGCCAACGCCGCCGTCAAGGAACTACTCGACTCTGGTGCGATTGACAAGGTCGCCAATCCGCCCGCACTGTTGGAACTCAGCCGTATCATCAATAATACCGGCCAACAGGTGGATACCGATTTGCTGACTAAAAAAATCAGCATTGCTCTCCTGCAAAGCGGCAAAGCACAAACTAAAATTGTGGACAGCAAAGCTACCGGTCTACAGCAGGAAAACGAATTTCTAAATGATCAGAAGTCCACCCGCCTGCCGGACTTCACTCTCTCAGGAAAAATCATTGAAACCGTTGACCGCGCCGGCAGCACCCGCCGCACCACTTATAGCTTCCAGCTCTCGCTGAATGACCCCAAGGCAGGTGTTCAAGTATGGGAAGGTGAAAAAGAAATCGGCAAGCAAGGTAAACGTCCTGCTGTCAGCTTCTGATTATTTTGAGTTCGGCCAAAGCGCGGTGGAATTTTATTCTGCCGCGCTTTTTATTTCCCCCTGCGCCAACCGCGTTTTTAATTTTTGGCCGGGCTTGATTTTCTTGGCATCGCGCAAAACTTTTCCCGTCGTCGCGTCCGTGGTGATGGAATAGCCGCGCGCCAAAACTTGCTCCGGCCCCAGTGAATTCAGACGTTTTTCCAGTTGCCGCAGATGCTCGCGGCGCGTTTTCAAAGCCAGCGACGGCTGGGCGCGCAGAAATCTGCCAGCCAGATTTTGCAAAACCACGCCGCGTGAACGCGCCGCTGTTTTCAATCCGCACAGCAAGCCGGATTGCAAATCATCAAGCCGTTGCCAAGCGTCGTCGAGTTTGCGGCGCGGATGCAGGCGCGCGAACCGTCCGGTGAGCGAGGCCAAATTTTCTGTTTCATTTACCAGTCGTCGCCGCACGCGCAGTTGCATCAAGTCCAGTGCGTCGCCGATAAATTCGCGGCTGGCAAAGACTCCCTCCGTGATGATCTCCGCCGCCGCGCTCGGCGTGGCCGCGCGAAAGTCCGCCACAAAATCCGCGATGGTAAAATCTATCTCGTGGCCGACTGCCGAAACGACGGGGATTTTCGATTCAAAAATCGCGCGCGCCACCGGCTCTTCGTTGAACGCCCACAAATCTTCCAGCGAACCGCCGCCGCGCGTGACCAGAATCAGGTCAAGGTTGAAGGTTGAAGGTTGAAAGCATTGAGCGTGCGGATAGCTTCCGCGATTTCCCGCGCCGCGCCTTCGCCCTGCACGCGGCACGGAGCCAAAATAATTTCCAGTGATGGATTTCGACGCTGGATGACGTGCAGCACATCGCGGATCGCCGCGCCCGTCGGCGAGGTGACGAGGCCGATGCGCTGCGGATAACGCGGCAGGGGACGCTTGCGTTCCGCCGCGAACAAACCTTCCGCCGCGAGCTTTTGCTTCAGCTTTTCAAACTGGATTTGCAGCGCGCCGACACCCTGCAATTCCACGGCGCGGACGATGAGTTGGTATTGCCCGCGCGCTTCATAAACCGTCACGTCGCCTTGGAGCAAAACTTTTTGTCCGTCCGCGAGCAGTTCGCGCTGGGAAACTTTTTCGCGGCTGAACAGCACGCAGCTCAATTGCGCCGCCGCATCCTTAAGGGTGAAATAACAATGGCCGGAACTTTGCGCGCGAAGGTTCGTGATCTCACCGCTGACCCACACGGAGCCGACGGATTTTTCCAGCAGTGCGCGAACTTTCACCGTCAGTTCGCCGACAGATAGAACGTGACGCGTTTCCGCCGGCGAAAATAATTCACCGAAGTCCCACTGTGATTTGGCTGGCTTGCTCATCTGCAGAAATTAAACCACGAATTGACACGGATGGACACGGATAAAATCGGAGTGCGGGTCGGGGCATAAAAAAACGGCGAGGAAAAAATTCCGCGCCGTCTTTTGCCCTCAAAATTAAAATTATCTCCGCGTCCGCTGCTTGAGCTTGAGCTGCGACATCGCGTGCATGAGCGAGGCCTGAACCGAGGCCGTTTCTTCGTCGGTCAATTTTTGCATGAGCCGGTGTTCGGCTTTCTGGCGGGCTTCCTCGGCCTTGGCTTCGTCAATGTCATCCGCCTTGATCGCC
>JANYCI010000128.1 GCA_025360325.1 Limisphaerales bacterium
GAATTGCTGTATAGCGAGCCGCGGTTTTTGCGTCCACTGAATTATCCGCCGGGCGTGCCGGGACGCGGCGCACATGTTTATCAAGTCCGTAATCTGCCGCCGATCGGCGTGATGAATGTGCAAGGTCGCGTGTTTATGGCACCGATGGAAAATCCTTTCACCACCGCCGAGACCGAAGTGAACCGGCTGCGCGAGAAAACCAAAATTATTTTTGTGGATATTCACGCCGAGGCGACTTCGGAAAAAATCGCTTTCGCGCGGTTTCTCGATGGCCGCGTCAGTGCCGTCGTCGGCACGCACACGCACGTTCAAACAGCGGATGAACAAATTCTCCCGAACGGCACGGCGTATTTGACCGATGCCGGTTTTACTGGCCCGCACGATGGCAGTCTCGGTCGGGAAATCGAGCCGGTCATCAAACGTTTTTTGACCGGAATGCCGCAACGGTTTGAAGTCGCGCGGAACAAAATTATTTTACACGGCGCGGTCATCCGCATTGACGACACGACCGGCAAGGCCACGAGTATCCAGCGCATCTCGCAGCCGATGGCGTGAACGGAGCGCGGCTGTGTCGAAGACCAGTCGCAGCGCGTGGAAATTTTAGCGACGGTTAAATTTATCTAAACCCCTTGGCCTGGCAACGCGGCTGCGGCTGATCCCGTCCGACGGGACACAGCCGCGCTCCAAAATTTCCTGTGCGCTTCCCATTCCGGCGGGTGCTATAACTTGAAAACATGACGCCTGACTCCGAACTGCTCGCCACCTTCGCCCGGACGAATTCCGAGGACGCCTTTGCCGAAAATCGTCAAACCGGAAATGCCGCCGCGCCACTCAATGCCGCTCGCCCGGCGGAACATTTTCCGGGCGCAAAATAATCTCACGGCCCTTTCAGCACTTCTCGCCAACTTCCGCGCCGTAAAGTTCAATGGGGAGATTGTTGAGATTGCGAAGATGCTTCGCGCCCCGGCGACCGAGACCGAGCAAAAGAATTTTTGTCATGCAATAGATGGCTTTGCTTCAGATAAATACCGTTCGCGACAAGAGAAATTGAACCGGTCAAAAATCTATCCGGCAAATCATCAATCCGCTTTGATGCGGAAAAATTTGCTGCCGGTGGTCATCGGGTTGGTTTCATAATATTCGGCTTCTTGAGCCATGTTGCCGCCGATCGGTTGCACATCGGCCCAGTTCACCAGATCACCGGAAGACTGCAAGACCCCGCCAAATGCCATTTCCGTCACCAACACGCGCAATCCGGTTTTGGGCGGCACGCTCAATGGCGACGGCCCAAAATCGAGAGTCTCCAAAGCTCCGGTGATAACTGGCGGTGCGCCCGTGAATGGTGACTCCAATGGAAAAATAGCGGCGGCGGCTACGTTGGAAAACAGCGTTCCACCCGCCGGAATGAGTTCCTGCACATACGGAATGCGCTGGAGCAAAATCTGGCCGCGAATAAAAGTCTCACCGCTTGTGAGCGTCACATAAATTTGTCCGCTGGATTGAATGTTGAAATTTGCAATGGGCGCGCTGGTGGTTGCTCCGTTCGTATTCACACGGATATCGCCCACAGTGGTCAGGCTGGAATCAGAATAACCTTGCACGCGAAAGCCATTGGTATTCACGAGCCAGTTTTGCGCGTCCAGATGAAAAGCTCCATAGCGCGTGGCGTAGGAAATATTCGCCGCCGGATCGCGCACGATAAAAAAATGCGTTGGTGCGGGAATGGCCAAGTCGGTCAAGTTGGTAGAGAACACAATGACTCCTTGTCGCAGAAAATTAAAATGCTGTCGCGCGGAAGCGATGGCGTTGTCCACGGATTTTGATTCCACCGCGCCCGATATGACCTGCGGCTGAAATAAAGCACCCGGCGGCAACCACAAGGTTCAGGTCTGCATATTGGTGTTGATCGCGCAGATGTTGAAATTGGTGAACACCAGCGATTCAGGATGCGGACAATTCGCGAGCAACAACTGGCCGACAGCCATGCGCTCGCCGTCGTTCAAACTCACGATTACCACCCCAAACTTGTCTATGTAAAAACTTTTTGTCGGTAGGCCTGTTTGCCACGCCGCATCGTAGCTCGGAAGAATTTGTATGTCGCCAGTTCCTGCGAGAAACATATCGTTATATCCTTGAACCCGCATTTGCGCGTAGTTCACGAGATAGCCGTTGGTATCCACAAAAAATGTGCCGGCGCGCGTGGCGTAAAGCGCGTTTGAATTAGTATCGCGCAACATGAAAAATCCGCCGCCGAACAAAGCGAGGTCTGTGGGAAGACCGGTGTCGGCAAAAAAACCTTGGCCAGAACCGGCTCCGGATTTTTCCACGGAACTCAGATGCAGGCGCGGCAACGGCAATTCAAATTCACCGGTCACAATCGTGCCCAAACCATTCGTTCCGGGAATTGACGTTTGCGAAGTTCCGTTGGTAGGCCATGTCCAAAGGCCACCCAACCACGGGCCGAGCGATTCAGGATTGGAGAAATTTTCCAAAACAATTTGCCCGACGACACCTTGACTGCCGTCCGCGCAATGCACAAAAAATTCGCCCGCAGTGGTGATCCAATAGCGATCAATAGGAGCGGTCGTCCAAACCGGCTGGGTCACGTTCAAGTCATGGACAAGATTTGGTTGCAACGGATCAGCACATTCCAGTCGTTCGCCGGAATAGGTGATGAAGTAACCGTTCATATCCACACGGAACTGCCCCTGGCGCGTGAAGTAAGAATCGCCTGACATCGGATCATGCACGATGAAATATCCTTTCCCCGCAATGCGCATATCCGACTGGGCGCCGGTCACAAAAATGCGTCCCGAACTTTGTGCGAACGAAGAAAAATGAATCAGCAGCAGCATTGCCAGCGTCAGACCCGGCAAAAATGAACCGGCAATTTTTTCCGCCCGCGACCGGAATGTTCCCGTTTCCAAGATGTTTTTAACCATGCCCTATGTCGAGCAATGAATATGCCAGACACACCGCAAAAATTGGATGGATCAATGCCGCTCGCCCGCCGGAACATTTTCCGGGCGCAAAATAAGCTCGCGACCCTTCCAGCATTTTTCACCAAAGTTATTCAGTAAGCCCAATTTGTCGCGCCACGAAACGCCATAATACGGATTGTTCGTCGGCCAGAACGAAATGATGTCCACGCCGATCTCCTTCGCCATCTCAATCGCGCGCGCCAGATGTTTCGGATGGTCGTTCCAGTTGAAGAGAAGGTATTTCCATTCGAGGATCGGCTGCTTCGCGCCTTTGGCGTCGCGGTATTTCACCATGTCGCGCATCGCCGCGTAGGCTTTTTCAAAACTGCTCTTCCTCATGTA
>JANYCI010000208.1 GCA_025360325.1 Limisphaerales bacterium
GCGTTGGCTCAAAACATTTTTCTCGTAGCTCTTCACTTCGGTGAGCCAATGTTCACCAACAGGCACGCCTTGTTGCTCGCAGTAATGATCCCAGACCGCGCCGAACGGCAGCGACTTGGCTTCTTCCTGCAACGCGAGGCGCGTGGTGAAATCGCCCGCCGCTTCCGCCGTGCGGATGAGCGGCGTTTCCAGCAACGCGATGAGCAGCGCGCGAATCATGTTGCGCGTGCCGATGGTCCACGCGGCGACGCGGTTGATGCTCGCGTCAAAATAATCCAGCCCAATATGAACGCGTTTCTCAAAACCGTTCACGGCGATTTCGCGGGCGATGGCGAGGAGATCGTCATTGAGAATCACGACGTGATCGCTGTCCCAACGGACACCGCGACTGACGTGCAACAAAATCTCCGGCATGAATTGCAACACGCTGGAAATTTTATCCGCGATGCCTTCGGTCGGATGATAATGCCCGGCGTCGAGCGTCAGCAGTTTTTTGCGGCTCACCGCGTAGCCGAGATAAAATTCATGCGAGCCGACGACAAAGCTTTCACTACCGATGCCGAACAGTTTTGGCTCCACGGCGTCGAGGTTCAGCTTCGGGGAAATTTGTTTTTTGAAAATCGCGTCGAGCGATTCGGCCAAGCGTTCGCGGGGCGAAACGCGGTCGGCGGGCGTGTCTTTGTAGCCGTCAGGAATCCACACATTCGTCACGCAGGTTTTGCCGAGCGCCTTGCCCATCGCCGCGCCGATCTCGCGCGAGCGGATGCAATGCTCAATCCAAAACTGGCGAATCCCCTTGTCAGCATTGGATAAAGTAAAGCCATCCGCCGCCTTTGGATGCGAGAAACACGTCGGATTAAAATCCAGACCGAGACCGTTTTTCTTCGCCCAAGAAATCCAGTTCGCAAAATGTTTCGGCTCAATTTGGTCGCGATCCACTTTTTTGCCGCCGAACTCGCCGTAGAACGCGTGCAGGTTCAGGCGATGTTTGCCGGGGATGAGCGACAAACTTTTGTCGAAGTCGGCGCGGAGCTCCTCCGGCGTGCGCGCTTTGCCGGGATAATTTCCCGTGACGGCGAGACCGTTGCCGAGAGCGCCGCTAGAATTTTCAAAGCCTCCCACGTCATCGCCCTGCCAGCAGTGCAGCGAGATGGGAATAGTGGCGAGGGTTTTCAGCGCGTGGTTCACATCCACGCCGAGCGCGGCGTAACGTTCCTGGGCGAGGGCGAAAGATTTGGCGATACTCATGTCGGTGTGGGCAAATGGATACGAGATTTTATTGTCTGGAGCAATCACGCAAACGCGTTGAGGTAATCGCCAATTGTGGTTAGGGCGGAGCGAATGACGGATTTCAAAACAAAACGTTTTCAACGAATCCAGTCAGATGTTTTGGCGGCTGCCGGTTCTTCCGCACAACCACAACTAATTCGCGTGAAAAGCGCTTGGCCATCGGAATTCGCTTCACGGCGCGGCGTTGTTCGTAAATGGGCAGAACCCGATGAGGCACGATGCTCATACCAAGTCCGAGCGAGACCAGATTCACTATCATGTCAAAACTATCCAGCTCCATCGCCGGCTCCACCCGCCAGCTTTGTGCTTCCAGCCAACGGCGCAATTGTTTTCCGGTATTGCCGTTGTGATCAATCATCAGCCATCGCTGACCATCCAGGATTTTTTTCAGTGCCGTGAAACTTATCCGGGTTGTTTTTTCACCGAGTTGAAACTGCGGCGGGGCGATGAATGTGAAGTCGTCCTTAAAACGATGTGTGATCTGCAATCCGCCCGCCAGCCGTGGCGGCGGGCAGAGCAAGCCGGCATCAAGCTCTTTGGCTTCTACCGCGTCAAGAATTTCCCGGCTGGTCTGCTGCACGACCTGAATTTGAACTTCGGGAAATTTTT
This sequence comes from Limisphaerales bacterium, assembly GCA_025360325.1. Lineage (GTDB taxonomy): Bacteria > Verrucomicrobiota > Verrucomicrobiia > Limisphaerales > UBA11358 > UBA11358. Next base: position 1,900 of record JANYCI010000208.1, read on the forward strand.
TTTGGAAGGCAAAGAAAAATCCCGGCAGGTAAGCCAGCCCGATGCTCCGCGCCACGCCAACCCGCAGCGTTTTTGGCACCAGATGAAACTCGTGCTGAAGGTGGTGCAGCGCAGCATTGGTTGCTTCAAGAATGGGATGAGATTTTTGATGCAATGATTTTCCCGCAAGTGTCAGGCTTACTTGCCGGGTGGTGCGTTCAAACAACAAAATCCCCAATCGCTGCTCCAGACCGCTGATTTGGCGGGTCATGGCACTCTGCGTCAAGCCGGCGCGTTGTCCGGCTTTGGTAAAGCTTCTCGTCTCGGCCACGAGATGAAACAAATGCAGTTCGTAAAGATCGAAGGGGGCGGTGGCTAGATACTCATTCATGTATAGCATCAATGTAATGAGACTAATGAATTTTTTGCAATAGTCAATTTATGTCAATCTGTGCGTGTCAAATGGAATGGTGCTTGGGCCGGTTGGCCTGAACCGCCATTTCCAAATCAACAAACAACAAACTATAAAATTATGGCTGACCTAAATTCCCGCCTTCCGGAAAATGTTCCCGGAGCTTTCTACATCACCAGCGAGTGCATTGACTGCGATATGTGCCGCGAAACCGCGCCGACGGTTTTCAAACGCAACGATGACATCGGTTTCAGCATCGCTTTTCGCCAGCCGGAAACGGAAGCCGAACGATTACTCGCTGAAGAGGCGTTGAGAGGTTGCCCGGTTGAGGCTATCGGCGACAACGGTCTGGCAAAATAAGTTCGCTACGGTGCAACCCGCAAATTTTCCCAGCGCACATTCCATTGGCCGTTGGCAGGAAAACCGGGCGCATTTTTTTTGGGCGCACCGTCCCAGCCAGCGGCCATCAAGCCAGCGGCGTAAAGCAGACCGCCGTTCGCGGGCAGATAAATCGTCAAGCCGGGGCGTTGATAAACGTGGCCGTTCAAGCCGAAATGATTTTTTGGCGTGTCGAGCAGCAGCGCGTCAATCGCGCGTTCCGGCTCGCCGAGGCGCGCGGCGGTCATCGCGAGCATTGGATAATCCCAGCCCCAGGTATCCGGCCAGTTCCAGTTCGCCCAAATCCAGTCGAAGGTGTGGTGCATCGTTGGGAAATCAATCTGCGGGCCGGGCAAAATTCCCAGCGCGCCGGTGACGGATGGATGATCCGCGTTCCATTTTGGATTGGTGTAGCAATCGGGCGTGGACTCGGCGAACGCATATTTGCCTTCAACTACAGGCGGTTTGGCGAGGCCGCGCAAAACGGCGTCCCACTTTTTTTCGCGCGGTAAGTTCAACCGCTCGCGCCATTGCTGCGCCGCTTCCAAAGCCCAACGAAAACAAGTCAGCTCAAACGTGGGATTAAAAGTTTTGTCTTTGGGGAAAATTTCCTGCGCGCATTGCAGCGTCGGGCCGAGAACGTAACGGCTCGTATTCGTGTCCCACGTCGCGTAGCTGGCCATGAAATCGGCGGTCTGAAAAACGATGTCGCGGAATTTTTTGAGCGTGGCTTGGTCGTGATGCTCGCGCCAGCAAAGCTCCGCGTAAAAAATCGGATGCGGCTGCTGCCACACCAGAAACGGCCCGACGGGCGAAGGCGATTCCGCGCCGCTGGGACTCGTCATCTTCGGCCAGCGCGCCCCGGCGTAGCCTTGGCGTTTGGCCGTGCCGAGAGCGCGGGGGAGAATTTTCTGGTAGTAGTCCAAAGATTTTTCCAGCAGCGGCAGCCGGTTCCATAATGCGAAGTGCGCTTCGTGCCACCAGTGCATTTCGAGGTGGAACTTGCCTTCCCAAGTGTTGTAAGTCAGCCCGGTTTCCTGCGGCGGATTTTTTCCGGCGTCTTGAATCGCCGTCAGGTATTGCGACAAAACAATTCTGCGCTCCAATTCAAACCATCGTGGGTCTTGGCTGCCGGACAAATCAATCGCGCCGCCGGTTTGCCAGAAGTGGCTCCAGTTTTTTTGCGCGGCGTTCTCGTTTTTTGAAAATGAGGAGAGATTATTTGCGGCAAATTGTTTTTGTGAAAAGGCGCATACGAATTCCAGTTCGTCCGTTTTCCCCTCACCCTGACCCTCTCCCCTAGGGAGAGGGGACAGCAGTTGGCTGCTTTCTTTTTTTTGCAAACTGGTTGAGCTGCTGGCCGCGCCCGCTACACCAGAAGACTGGGAGCGTTTCTCCCTCTCCGCTGGGGAGAGGGCCGGGGTGAGGGGGAAGGCGACCTCAAATTGATGCTGTCCAACTTTCGTCAGCTTCGCTCCGCGCGTCCAGCTTGCCGTCGCGAAATAAACGTCGTTATCCAGCGTGCGCGTGAATGCAACTTGATTTTCTTTTTCCTGAATCAACGTAGTTTGATGCGCGTCCGGTTTGTCCCAGTCCGCCGTTTTCACATCGCCGGTGCCGTAGGGGAAATGAATTTTAATCGCGAGCCGTTCGGTTTTCAGCAGCGCCGATTTCACGCGCACAGCAACCGCATCCAGCTTCGGATCACAAACCGTGTGAACTTCCACCGCTTCGCCGTCGAAAATAAAATGGCTCACGATTTCTCCACTCCACAAATCCAGTCGCTGCGAAATTTCTTTCAAATCATTCGTCGTCGCGGGCGAACCGTCCGCGTGGCGCAGCACAAAACCAATTTGCCCCAGATGCAGCCGATGCGGATTTGCGCGGAGCCAGTTGATTTCCGGCGTTTTTTTATTTCCCGGCACGTCGCAATACGGCACGAGGCGTCCGTTCAAATCGGGAAATTTTTTGAATTCAAACTTATCCACGTCCCAGCCGTTCGTGTTCGGCGCGGTGTGCCAGCCCCAATCCGAGAGCGTGCCGAGCGGCGTGGTTTGCTCGAAGGCTTCGGGAAAAGTTTGCAGCCCGGTGGCATCTACGGTGAAACAAAATTGCCCGTTGCCGACGGAGAGCGGATTGTTCGCGTCGAAGTTTGTGAGCACCACATCGTGTCTGGCGACGAGGGCATACCGGTCAATTGGCGCGGCCAAAATGGCGAGCGGGTAGAGCAGGGTGGCGAGGCAGGTATAATAATGCAGGCTTTTCATTTGGATGGAATACCCTATTATCTTCAAAACTGTGGGCAACTAAATCTCAAAATCACATGGCCAAACTTTTTCTCGGACTCGATTCCAGCACGCAAAGCTTAAGTGCGGTAGTCATTGACCTCGACGCAAACAAGGTGGTTTATGAAAAATCTCTGAACTTTGACACTGCGTTGCCGCAGTTCAAAACCAAGAACGGCGTGCTGCCGGGGCGCGACCCGCTCGTGAAGCACAGCCCGCCGCTCATGTGGGCCGCCGCGCTCGACCTGATGTTCGCCACGATGAAAAAGGACAAGGTCGCGCTCGGCAAAATCGTCGCCATCAGCGGCTGCGGCCAACAGCACGGCTCGGTTTATCTGAACGAAAAAGCCGTGGAAGTTTTGGCGGTGCTCGATCCCAAAAAATCGTTGGTGGAAAATCTCGACGGCGTGCTCGCGCGCAAAACATCGCCCATCTGGATGGATTCCTCGACGGCCAAGGAGTGCGCGGAGATACGCAAAAAACTCGGCGGCATCAAGTTCACCGCGTCGCGCACCGGCTCGGACACGTTCGAGCGTTTCACCGGACCGCAGATCCGCAAGTTTTACAAGACGGAACAGAAGTCCTACGAAAAGACTCTGCACATCGCGCTGGTCAGTTCGTTCATGGCGTCGCTGCTCGCTGGGAAAATTGCGCCGATTGATTTCGGCGATGGTGCGGGCACGAACCTGATGGACATTCGCAAAAAAAATTGGAACCACGATGCCATCAAGGCCACTGCGCCCAGCCTCATCAACAAGCTGCCGCCGCTAATGGATGCGGGCAGTGTCATCGGCCCGGTGAGTCCCTACTTCGTCCAAAAATACGGGATCAATCCTGAAGCGCTCGCGACCGTTTGGACGGGCGATAATCCCGCGAGCGTCATTGGCCTCGGCCTCGTCAAATCCGGTCAGGTCGCCATCAGCCTCGGCACGAGCGACACGTTTTTCGGCACGATGCAAAAATGCCTCACCGACGAAAACGGCGAGGGCCACGTCTTCGGTTCGCCCGCTGGCGACTACATGACGTTGATCTGTTTCAAGAATGGTTCGCTCGCGCGCGAAAAAATTCGCGACCACTATAAAATTGCCGACTGGAAAAAATTCGGCGCGCTCGTGGAATCCACGCCGCCCGGCAACGGTGAAAAAATTCTCGTGCCGTGGTTCGAGGCGGAGATTGTTCCGCGCGTGAACAAGCCGGGCATCCACCGTTTTGACTTGGATGAAAAAGATGTCGCCGCCAACTGTCGCGCAATTTTCGAGGCGCAGATGGTTTCCATGCGCTTGCACTCGCAGTGGATGCAAGTGGTGCCAGAAAAAATTCTCGTCACCGGCGGCGCGGCCAGTAATCCGCAGTTGTTGCAGGTGATGGCCGACGTGATGAACTGCCCCGTGCAGCGCATCGAAGTTTCTAAAAGTGCCGCGCTCGGCTCCGCGCTCGTGGCCGCGCACGGTTGGCTCGCCGCCACCGGCAAAAGTCCGAAGTGGGAAAAAATCGTTGCTGGTTTCACGAAGCCCGTGCCGGGCAGCGAAGTTAAGCCCGACAAAAAGACCACCAAGATTTACGACAAACTGGTGGAGAAATACGCCGGTTGCGAACTGGACGCGCTCGACGCGCCGTGACCATAGTTGGCCGCTATTGCAAAATGTTTCCGAGCGTCCGCCGCAGTGATGGCGGACGCAAAACTGCCGCCGTGAAATTTTCCCCCAGCCACGGCAGCGTAAAAATTCTTTGCGCCGGGAAAAATTGACCGAGCAGCGCCGCGTTGGAACGGCTGGCGGCATCGGCTTTTGGCGGCGACATGAAAACGATTTTCGTCTTCAAGCGCAGATTTTTTGGCAAGGCTTCCAGCGTCAGTAACAGGTGGTTCACCGCGCCCAGTTTGTTTTGCGCGACGATGATTGGCCGGGCGTCCAACGCAGTGATCAAATCTCGCGAATCAAAATCCCCCCCCAACGGACTCATCAGCCCGCCTGCGCCCTCGACCAGCGTGACGGCGAATTTTTTTTGGACGGCGCGGACGTGGCGCGTCACTTGGTCGCGCGTCACGGATTTTTTCTCGCGTTGCGCGGCGAGCGCGGGCGCGACGGCGGCGCGAAAATGCCACGGATTGATTTCGTCCAATGACAACAGACCTCCCAGCGCTTCAAAAATCATTTGGGCATCGTCGCGTCCGCCGGAGCAGAGTGGCTTGAGCGCGGCCACGCGGATTTTTTTTTGGCGCAGATGCGCTGCCAGCAGCACGGTCAAAACTGTTTTGCCAGCACCGGTGTCCGAGCCGGTGATGAAATAAAGTAGGTTCACGCCGCCACATCAAACCCGAAGCGCGCTCGGACTTCAAACAAGTTCCCTTCGCGTCCTTCGCGTCTTTCGCTCGATATTTTCAAACGGAGGCACGATCACGGTTTCCCGACTTTACTTGCCGCGAAAATGGAGTAGTTATTCGCCATGCAAAATTCAATCATTCCGTATCCGACCGTCATTGAGCAGACCGCGAAGGGTGAACGCCAGTTTGATATTTTTTCGCGCTTGATGATGGATCGCATTATTTTTCTCGGCACACCGGTGGATGACGGCATCGCGAACGTCATCATTGCGCAATTACTTTTTCTCCAGATGAACGATCCGAAGAAGGATGTGCATTTCTACATCAACTCGCCCGGCGGCAGCGTCACGGCGGGGCTGGCGATCTACGACACGATGCAGTTTATGACGTGCGACATTAACACCTATTGCGTCGGGCAGGCGGCGAGCATGGGCGCGGTGCTGTTGTGCGCGGGCGCGAAGGGCAAGCGTTACTCGCTGCCTAATTCCAACATCATGATTCATCAAGTGCTCGGCGGCGCGGAAGGTCAGGCGAGCGACGTGGAGATCCGCGTGAAATATATGCTCAAGCTCAAGGAGCGTCTGAACACAATCATCGCCAAACATTCGGGGCAAGATTACGCGACGGTAGAAAGAGCGTGCGACCGCGATAATTTTATGAGCGCGGAAGAAGCAATGAAATTCGGCCTCGTGGATCACGTCGTGCAATCGCGCAAAGATTTGCCGGTGGTGGACAAGCCCTGAAATTAATTTATCAGGCGGTGGGGCGAGGACGCTCGCCCCACCAAAAAACCACGGTCACGAATTCAGCTTGCTTGCTTTGCGTTCCCTGCGTTCTCTGCGGTTAAATTTCGTTGGGCTTCAAACCAGCGACTTCACTGTTTCCTCAATGATCGCAAGGCCTTCACCCGCTTCCTGCGGTTTCAAATTGAGCGACGGCAGCAGGCGGACGATCTGCGTTCCCGCCGGAATCGTCAGCACGCCCGCCGCGTGCAGCCGGTTCACAAATTGGATCGCCGCTGGCTTGTCGCTCGCGGCGAAGGCGGGAATTTTTTCCGCGAGTTCCAGTCCAAGCATGAAGCCCAGCCCGCGCGAACCTTTCACGACGGTGGGATAATTTTTCGCGAGCCGTTCGAGTTCGGCTTGCATCCATGCGCCGAGTTGCCGGGCATTATCTGCCAGCTTCTCTCGCTCGATGACTTCCAAAATTTTCAATGCCACCGCACACGCAAGCGGTGTGCCGCCAAAAGTGGATCCGTGCGTGCCGGGGCCGAACAAATCCTGAAACGGTTCGCGCACCCAAAACGCGCCGATGGGAAATCCACCGCCGAGCGACTTGGCCATCGAGAGGCCGTCGGGTAAAAATTTTTCGCCGCCGGGAACGCCTTCGAGGATGCGCTGAAAACTTTGAAATTTTCCCGTGCGGAAATGCCCGCACTGCACGCCGTCCACGAGCAGTAATAATTTTTTCTCATCGCACAACGCGCGCAGGCCGAGCAGGTATTCCGGCGTGGCGGGCGTGACGCCGCCTTCGCCCTGCACGCCTTCGATCATAATGGCCACAGTCGCGGGCGAAATGGCCGCGCGCATCGCATCAAGGTCGTTGTAGGGAATGTGCCGAAAGCCCGCCATCATTGGCTCAAAACCTTTTTTGACTTTATCCTGGCCGGTCGCCGCGATGCCCGCCATGGTGCGCCCGTGAAAGGAATTCACCGCCGTCAAAATTTCGTAGCGGCCTTCGTCGTGGCCGAATTTCCGCGCGAGTTTGAATAAACCTTCGTTCGCTTCTGCACCGCTGTTGCTGAAAAAAACTTTGCCCGCGCCGATGTGTTTGACGATTTCCGCCGCGAGCCGTCCCTGCGGTTCGGTGAAATATAAATTGGAAACGTGGATCAATTTCCGCGATTGCTCCACGAGCGCCTCGGTGATGGCCGGATGCGCGTGGCCGAGCGAGCAGACCGCGATGCCGCTGCCGAGATCGAGATAGCGTTTGCCTGCGACATCAAAAACATAGCGGCCCGCGCCGTGGCTCAAGACGAGTTCAAAACGTCCGTAGCTTGGCACGACATTTTTTACGAACAGTTCGCGGATGGACGCGTAGTCGTTGCGGACAATGGCGGGTGGCGGTGGAATGATTTCGTTCATTTTCGATTTTGGATTTACGATTTGCGAGCCCACTTGGATTCGCGGGCGAATCGTAAATCGTAATCGGCAAACCGCAATTGGAAATTTTATTTCCCCGCGACGCCTTTGAGATAAGCAAAAATCAGTTCGGGTAAATCGCGGCTGTAACCGCCTTCGAGCAAACTGAAAAATGGAATCTGCATTGCGCGCAAGGACTGGCCGAGCCAATGAAAATCTTCCGTGAGCAAACTGCCTTCCGCCAGCGGGTCGCGCGCGTAGGCATCAAAGCCAGCGGAAACGGCGATGAGGTCGGGGGAGAATTTTTTTAAGTCAGCGAGCGCGCAGGCGAGCGTGGCGCGATAAATTTCCCGCGTCGCTTCGGGAGCCACACAGTAATTGAAACAATTTTCTCCGACGTTATTTTCGCCGGTGCCGGGATACGCGGGAAACTGGTGCACAGAAAAAAAGGCGACGTTCTCGCGGTTGAGCAAAATGTCTTCGGTGCCATTGCCGTGGTGGACATCGAAATCAAAAACGGCGATGCGCGAACCTCTCACCCCAGCCCTCTCCCCTCGGAGGGGCGAGGGAGAAGACGCAGCGGCCTCCAGCGCGGCGATGGCGATGTTGTTGAGGTAGCAAAAGCCCATGGAATTTTCCCGCGTGGCATGATGGCCGGGCGGACGCATGAGGCTGAAAACATTTTTGCCTTCGCGCGCAAACTGCAAGGCATCCAACGCGGCGGCGGCGGATGCGCGGGCGTAGCCGGAAATGTTTTCAAAGAACGGTGTATCGGCGTCGAAGTTTTGCGGGATGGTGAGACGCGCGAGCACTTCGGGCGCGTGCGCGCGGAGAATTTGTGCGTCGGTCACGCGCGTCGTCGTCACCCAAGTGAGCGGGAGTTCCGTCTGACGTTTGAGCAATTCGACGGTGCCGGTGATGCGCTGCGGGCGTTCGGGATGACCGGCGAGTGAGTAGCCGGTGCAAGAGTCGTCGGTGATGATGGTCACGAGAAAATTTAACCATGAATGAGCACCGATGAACACGGGAAAAAACTTTGAGGCAAATTTTACGAATTATCACACACTTAATTCGCGCAATTCGCGTCCGCCCCATCGGTGTTTATCTGTGGTTAATTTTTCTCCGGCTTTTCCGGCCCGACCAGTTCGAGGAAGCCTTGAAACACATCGTCCGGGCTGTTCGTGATAGATAAAATCAGCCGGGGCTGACCCAGAATAATTTCAAATTTTTCTGACGGCTCATGCGCCCCGCTGGGAGTGTTGGCGGACGGCGCGTGCTGCAAGTTCCACTTCACCGTGTCGGCTGCGGAATGGCGCGCTCCATAATTCATCGGCAACCACGACCCGTTATAGTCGTAAGGCCCCGCCGGCGAATTGAGTTGGCCCATGCCGTAATTAGATGTCGCGCGCAGCACATAACCGCCCGGCACTTCCGCCATGAAGCCGATGCCCGGAATGGAAACGCTGTCGCGGAAATATTTGATCTGCACCGTCGCCTTGACCTGACCGGACGCATCGGGCGGCTGCGGTGCGGTGTGGATAAACTCGATGCTGCCCGCGAGCGTTGCGCCGTGCCGGTTCGTCACGCAAAAAACTTCGCGCGGCGCGGAGGCCTTGAACGTCTGCGGCGTCTGCGTCCAATGCTCGCGGATTTGCGCCGTGGCTGCCTCGGCTTCCGTCGCACCAAAACCATCCTCCTCCTTGAACCACCAACTGAACGATGTGGATGTGTCCACCTTGCCGGATTGACCATGCGAGAAACAGGCGGCGGCGGAGCCTACGATTTCACCGTCTGGCTTGCGGGTGATTTGGCGAAACTTCTCGCCGGGCAACAGCGTTGAATCCGACCACACATCCACCGTCCAATGATTGCTAGTCGAGCCGACCAATTGATTTGTGGCGCGGGTGAGCATGATGATTTTTTCAAACGTGGAAAGTTTTTGCGCGGCAGCGGATGGCGCGTTGGCGGGCTGTGCGCTGTCACCGCCAAATTTTTTTATGATGCGGGCGACGCCGGTTTCAGAATTTTCCAGCAACTGCAAATCACGACTGTCGAGGAGAGCGAGCAAAGCTTGGCGGGCGGTGAGGTTTTCCCAGCGAATAAAAACCGGCGGTGATTGCTCCATTTCTTTGCGCAATTTCGGCTCGATCACACAATTCAAATGCAAATAACGGGCGCAATTTTCAATTGCCGTCGTCAGCGGCGCATCGTCGAATTGAACCACCGCAACGATGTTGGTATTCGTCGTCATCGCTCCATCGCTCGCGGCTTTTACCTTGGCCAAGGATTGTTCCGCCCGTGTCTGCATTTGAACTGTCTGTGCGTGCTGCGCATTTTCCTGCGCGCGGGCGCGGGCTTTGACAAAATTCGGAATCGCAATCGCCGCCAGCAGACCGATGACGGCAATCACAATG
>JANYCI010000225.1 GCA_025360325.1 Limisphaerales bacterium
GAGCTTCATTGACAAAACCGTCCTCGGCCCAGACCAACATGCCGCCGGCATCGCAGAGATCATAGAAGAATTGGTTGTGCTGGTAATGCGAGAGACGGATGGCATTCGCGCCCAACTCTTGAATGATGTGAAAATCTTCGACCTGATCTGTCGGCGAAATCGCCCAACCCTCGTTGGGCCGGTCTTGGTGACGACAGACGCCATGCAGAAAAATATGTTCGCCATTCAAAAATAATCCTTGGTAGGGCGTGATTTTAATCGCCCGCAGTCCGAGTGGTTGCACAATGGTATCAACCACGTCATCGCCGTGCAGCAATTCAACCGTCACGCGATAAAGATAAGGATCGGCCAATCCGTTCCAGCGATGTGGCTGGGTGATCGTCAACGGCAGGCTCACCTCGGATTTGGCTCCGGCGGCAAGTTTGATTTTCGCCTCGACAACGCTGGCTGTCTGGCCGGCGGCGTCCTGCACCCGCACGCGCACCGTGCCGTCAAAAGCTTCCGCTGAATCACTGGCCAGTTCCACACGCGCATCCACGCGGGCTTTGTCCGCCGTGACCTCGCGCTGCGTGAGATAAACGCCCGGTGCCGCGTGATCGAGTGTGGCAATGTGAACCGGTGCGGTCAGCAAAATCCGCGCGGTGCGATACAGGCCGCCAAATTGCGTAAAATCGCCACTGAGGGGAATGATTTGGCTGGGAGCATTGTTGACGCGCACTGCGAGCACGTTGTCGCCCTGAAAATTTACGGTATCGGTGATGTCGAAGCGGAAGCGGGCGAACGCACCGGTGTGCGTGCCGATGGGTTTTCCGTTCACGAATACATCAGCCACCTTGTCGGCGGCGTCGAATTCCACGAGCACCCGTTGGCCGGGCGCCTCCTTCGGCAGCGTAAAATGGGTGCGATACCAACCGGTGCCCCGCCGGTAATCACCGCTGCCATCCTGCCCGTCAAAAGCATTCCAAGTGTGCGGCAACGAAACTATTTCCCATTTGGAATCGTCCTGACCAGTGTCCGCCCAAGTGCTGCTGCCTTCCGCATAGATGAAGCGCCAGTTAGCATCCAGCGGAATGGTTGTGCGTGATATATTGGCCGCGACCGCGCTGAGTGCCATGAACCAGAGGCAAAGGCAAAATATTTTTACTTTTATCATTCTCAATTCTCGTTTGCTTGTTGCAAATCAAACCTGGCGAACCGTTTTGAAACCTGGCGCTTACTCCTTTGACTTTTTAGAACTACCGGCATCCGCGCGCAGGTTTGACTGGCCATCAAAATAATCCACCAGTGGATACACGCGTTCGTTGATGGCCTTCATACTGGCCTGCAACGGCGCATAAGGTTCGTAACGATTATTGAGCAGTCCCTTGTTGGCATCGCGATTGGACGGATCGGTTTTAGTATCGGCCGGATCGTTATCAATGTATTTGAACCATTGCCAACCGACGCAAACTTTTGACTGGAGCAGGCCAAGGGTGAAGTTTTCGTAAAACGCGCCGCGTTCCCGTTGCGATTTCACGAGCCAGCCTGCCCCGCCGGTATTGCCCATGCCGCTGTCCTCGCCCTTGACGTAAAATTCCGTGATGAGGATTGGCTTGTGAGATTCGCTTTCCCAAGTGGCCAGCCGCGCGGGATCGGGCGTCCAGGCATTGTAATAATTGACCGACACCACATCGGTGTAAGGCCCAGCAGCGCGGAAAATTTCCGGTTCTGCCAGCGCCTTGCCATGAAACCGCGAGCCGAGAAACAGGTGGTTCGGATCGTATTTTTTGATCGCGGTCGAAACAATCCGGTAATAACGCGCCACGACAAATTCCAGAAAATCGCGGTCATCCTGTTGCGTGATGGCATCCGCGCCGGTTTTCGCGCCATGGCGCGCGCGCAGCCATTGCCAAGCCGCCTGCGCACCCGGATCGTTGGCCGGCAGCGCGAGATATTTTGCCAACATACCCGGCTTGAACGGCAGTTCGTTGTCGGAAAAATGACCAAGTAAATTGGGATCGTCCTTGGCAGCGACCAGTTGCTTCGCGTGGTTATCACAAAAAATGACGAACTCGGGATCAAATACAAAGACACAGTCGTTCGGAAAACCCGTGTGGCCGGGCTGCGAATAAATGCCGCCGCGTTGACGTCCGTAGGTGGACATGAAATTCCAGATGCGCGTGTAGGGCAGCGGTGACGGCACGGCTTCCAACATAGCCGTATCCGACCACGCCCCGAGGCCATTAAAATCAAGACTGCGCAACAACATTGTGGTCTGCATCGCCCAGTTGGTGACGTTGCCGAAATGTTTTTCGAACGCCGGCTGCGAGGCGGGCGAACGCTGCGGGCTGACACTCACAACCGCCTGATTCAAAAACCGTCCGCCCGCCGGATCAACCAGCCACCAGCGTCCATCCAGATTGGTGGCGTAAAAAAAACCGGTGGCAGGCAACAGATGCGCCGCCAGTCCTCCGTAGGGGGTCAGCGCGGGATTCATGCGGGCGGTCACTTCCGTCGGCAAATCCGCCAGCGTGCGCGTCTTATGGTTTCGCCAAGGATGGCCGGGGGCCGCTGCCGCCGCTATTTCATCAGTGGCTTGAACGGGAATGGCTGCCGCCACAAGCACCATCAGCAATCCTGCCGTTAAAAATACTTTCCTCATTCCATTCATAAAATCATTGCGTCGAAACCCGGTAAAAACGCGCGGGAAAATTTGTCGTTGCGTCGGTGAAAATCGCGTGGCCGCTCGTATCCGTTGTGTTGGTGCTGATGGTTGTCCAGGTAGCGACCATCAAATTGGACGTTGCCTGCACATAGTAAACGCCGGTGGCCGAGCCGCTGAAATTCAGCGTGAACTGGCCGCCCGCACCGATAGTAACGCCCGCGATTTGCGGCGGAAGGATTACCGGCGGATTGATGAACACCGATAACGTCGCGCTGTCCGCCGTGATCCTCAGGCCGCCGGAATCGTTGGCGTAAACGCCGTCGGGGGCCGCACCGGTCAAAGCCAGCGTTAACAAATTACTTTGAATATAATTGCCGATTTGAGGAACGACGAAACTTTGCGGAGTCGAACTACTGAGGGGAATATTTGTCACCGTGCCGATCGCCGTGGCCGTGAACGCGCCGGTTGTCAGCAGATTATTGCCGTTGGTGTCATTCGCCCGCGCGGTGTTCCAAGTGACGGCGGAATTGAAGTTCGCATAATTTTGATTCAACGCCCAGAGCTGGACGTTTTGTTTGTAATAAGCCTGAAAATTCACAGTGAATACGGCGGACGTGCCGCCAACTAAGTTAAGCCCGGTTAGGTCGAATTGAAAATACGCCTTGCGCGCACTGCTGAACGGCGATGGGTAATATTTCACCATGAGGTAACCTTGCGCGGTTTCGTCCACGTTCGTATTCGCGAAGGTGCCGCCTTGAATGTTCACCTCGGCGACATCAGAAAGATTGGTCCAATATGGCGGCGGGACAGCGGCGGTTGTCAGCACCAACCGCAACTGCGGCCCCGTGCCGCTGCCGGTCGTCGTAATCTGCACTCCGTCTGATTGTATGTCGCCGGACGATTGTGCGGGCAGGGTTAAATCCCAGCGCGGATCCTGCACGATCATGATGGTGAAATCCAGATTCGTCTGGCTGCGCAAAAAAGCGGTCAGGTCAATCAGCTTTTCCGAAACATTCGTGGACGTGATGACAATCTGCCCGACAATATTGGCGTTGGTGTCCTGACCGTTGATGACGTCATTGGTGATCATCACGCCGGCCGGCACATTCTGTTTGAGGTTCGGCGCATTGTTCCAGGTAATTGAAGAAGACGACCAGTTCGTGCTGGTCAGAAAATAAACGTGCGCCTGCGCCGTGCAATTGCTCGTGGCGCAAGCTGCCGGGAGCGACAACTCGGCAAAATCAAGATTGGTCAAACTATTTGCCGGCAGGTGAAATTTCATGAAGGCGACGCGGCGATTATTCGCGCTGGTCGGGTCGTTGCGCGCGATAATGTTGTTGATGCCGGCGTAGTTGCTGGAACTATTGACGCCGTTTCTGACTTCCGCGTTATCGGACGCCGCGATCAATTGTTCAGCTTGTTCCGGCTGGCTGGAAACGGTGAGCAACCAGACGGTGTTGGAACCTTGAACAGCGCTCACCACTGAATTGGCCGGCAAATTAGTCCAAAGCACGCCGCTGCCATAAGCGGCTTCGCTGACTTCCTGAATCAGAACTTTGTTTCCCGGAGGCAGGTTGAATGCGCTCAGGTCCACGTTCAGATTGGCATTGGTGAAAGTATTGTTGGCGGAAAAAATATAATAGCGTTGCGTCGCCGGATCATAGCTCGCGCCGGTCTCCAGTGCGGCGGCGTCCGTGTCTTCCAGCATGCCCAAGCGTTGGCGGCCGGCAGCGAAGGCTTGGTTGAACAGGCGATACACTTCTCCGGCCTTGGTGATGCCGCCGACGTTGTAAGGAGATTTGTTGTTTTCGACATAGTGCAGCGCATTCTTTTGCACGGGATAATTACCGCTGTAACTCACCTGGCTGAACTTGAAGCAATACATTTCACTGATCAGGTTTGACATCAGCTCGACACAAATGCCGCCAAACTTGGGATATTCCGTCGGTGTGTCCAGTGTGATGGTTGTGGCGTCAAAACTGGCAGCGGTGCGCGTGTCAAATTCAGTGATGGTCGTGGCAAACGACGCTTCGGGGGCCATGACAGATTGCAGACTGGCATTGAGCGTCGCTAGATTGCTCCCAAAGCCGGTCGGCGTGCTGCCGTATTGGTGATAGTCGTATTTCTGAAACATCAAATAGTTGGTGTCGGTCTGGCCGAAAATGTTCAGGTGCCGATTCGTGACCATCATCGTTCCCCAGTCAGGAAACGCACTTATGGCGTTGCCAGCGAGCGTCGGCGAAAGAATCAGCGGTTGGAGTGATTTGCCGTAGAGTGCATTGACATCTGTCAGCGCCGACTGGATGGCGTCGGAGGCAAATTGCGTCCGCAGCAGCAAGTTCGACATGGTAAAACCGGAGACATTGTTTGGCTCATTATAAATTTGATAACGCTGCACATCAAAATAGCGTCCGAGGTAAAAAGCCTGCGCGTAATAATGATGCCAAAGTCCCCAGAGATTCACCCAATCATTGGAACCGGCAATAGGAAAGGCAGAGCTGCTAGCCGTGATCTGCGCACAAATTTGAACATTAATACTACGCAGCGCAGTCAGGGCCGGGCTCACCTTGATGTGATTAACCGGGTAAAGATCGTTGTTGTTGTAGTTGTTCGTGATGACCGACCAATTGATGTAATTTGGATTAAACTGGCTGGTGTGCATCGCGGCGCGCGCGGCAAAAAATGAAGTTTGATTGCTCACCCCGACGAGAGCCGCCGCGCCATTGATGGAACTGGATGGCTCAATTGCTGTCGGAGAAATAAAAATGCGCGCGCCCGTAACTCCGGCATAGCGCCACCAGTCGCGCGTGTTGCTGCCGGGGTAAAAGTGGCCCAGATTATAGCTCAACAGTGTCGGGGTCGGTCCAAGCACATTTGTTTGCACCGTCAATGTGGCAGCACCCGCCGAGAAATATCCCACCGCCAGCAATCCCACCGCCAGCTTGAGCCAGTGTGACATCATAATTTATTTCTAACCGGATCATCGTGCATCATGCTGAAAAACCATGCGGGATTGACTAATACAAATAATTTGCCGGAACTTTTTTGGTGCCACAGTGGCCGTCAAAGAAATTATAGGTGCGCGTGGCGCCGTGCGGCGGCGTGGGCGGCGTGTTGGCCGACCAACTGGGGCCGGCACCGGGCGTGTAAACGCCACCGACCGTGCTCAACCCCTTTTGATCCATATCGGTCATGATCCAGATGTCACTCAGGGGCGCGACACTATTAAGGGCGGTCAATTTTACGGGCGAGATGGGCGTGGAGTAGTTGCCGAAAGGCGGATAGGTGAGATGGGTGAGATTCGTGTCGGCATGGCTGGGGTAGGAAAGCCCGTAAAACTGACGGTTCCAGTCCGGCGTGCCGGTGGATGGAGTATAACGCAGGCAGGCCGGGCACATCATGACTTGAATGGTAGTCACCGCGAGCTTCGGCGCCGTCTGGTTGATGTAAGGATAAATATAAAATGGCAATAACGCTTTCAGGTCACTCATGGTCAACGAATAGCCGCCGTATTGGCCAAAATTCAAACCTTGGGCTGAGCTGGTTCCCGGCGGCAGTTGATCCTGAAAATCGTCCGTGTATAGGCGCAGCCCCAGCGCCACCTGCTTGAGGTTATTCATGCAGGCGGTTTGATACGCCTTGTC
Source organism: Limisphaerales bacterium (assembly GCA_025360325.1). Taxonomy (GTDB): domain Bacteria; phylum Verrucomicrobiota; class Verrucomicrobiia; order Limisphaerales; family UBA11358; genus UBA11358. The sequence goes on from JANYCI010000225.1 coordinate 6,289, forward strand.
TTTGGCCTTGGAAAGCGCCGGCAGCAGCATTGCCGCGAGAATGGCGATGATGGCGATAACCACCAGTAGTTCGATCAACGTAAACGCCCGCCGACCGGATTTCATCTGATTAAGTTCAAATGTTGTTTTCATAATCTGTTAGAGTTTTAAAATTGTCCTTCAATTCAATGTGGAGAACAGCCGGAGACCTCTCCGGCTGCTCCCGAAACCCAATTCAAACAAACTTCCTGCGACTAGGGTGAGCGCAACCGGAAAAACACCGTCGGATTTGCCGGGATAATGGTGTTGATATTCGTGGTGCTAGCACTGCTGCCCGCCACGTCCACCCAGTTCGTGCCGAGGCCGATGTTCAGACTGTTCGTCTGCGTCTGCAGAATCCAGCCGAGATGGTCGGCCGGCCAAGTCAGGGTCAGCGTATTGCCGGAAACCGTGGCGGTGATGTTGGTTGAATTTGTTGCGGTGTCATTCACCACGCTCAACACGCCGTTGGTCGGGTTAAAATTCCAGGCGAGACCCGTGCCCGGCGAACCGCTGATGCCGCTGAAATTGCCGGTGTGGCTGCTGGCCGAGAAGATCGTGAAACTGTCACTCAACTGCGGCGTGCCGGCAATATTGGTCACCACAAGCGTGCCGCCGTAGTTTGCTAGGTATATGCCGTTGGCTTGATCGCTGGCCAGAGTATCTCGGTTGACCTTTACCTGGGTCTGACTACCGACCTGTAATGTCAGATTGCTGGAAAGAGTGAGCGCAGTCAGTCCGCCACCAGGCGCAAATATGCCGCCAGATTGCACGGTGATTGGACTAGAAATGGAACCATTGCCAGTCAATGTGCCGCCCGCCACCGTGACCGCGCTGCTGCCGGACAGTGTGCCCGAAACCAGCAAGGTGCCGTTACTCACCGTCGTGGTGCCGGTGAAATCATTATTGCCTCCCAACGTCAACGTGTCGCTGCCCTGCTTGACCAAGCTGCCCGCGCCCGTAATGCCGGTGCCGCCAAGTGCAATGATCGCGATGGGCTGGTTGCCGCCTAGGATCAAGCGGTGCCCGGCGGTATCCACTAGATTGTTAAATGTCAGCGTGCCGCTGGCACCGGACCAGTCCCAGACTTGATCCACCGCCAGTGCCAGGCGGCAATTGAAAGCGATGGTATGGCTGACACTTGCGCCGGTCAGGCCGCCCGCGCCAAGCGTGATGGCGTAGCCGGCGGTAGCGTCGTTGACGGTGTAACCATGACCGGCACTCCAGCCCACAATGTTCAAGCCATACCAACTCACATTGCCGCCGATGTCCGGCGCGTTGATCGTGGCGCTGACGCTGGTGTTGTCAATCTGCGCCACATCGTTCGTGCCCGGCTGCACGCCGTTAACCCAACTGGCGTCATTGTTCAGAGCATTGTTGTTGAGCGCCTTCACGAAAATCTTGGGCGTGACGTTAAAGCTGCTGCTGATCGTCTGGGTGAGACTGCCACCGGTAGCTGTCAACGTCAAACCTGTGGCGGGCGGCGCGGTGACTGCCAGATCACTGAAGGTGGCCGCACCGGTGCCGGCCGTATTTTGCGGAATCGTCCCAGTCAGCACGGAGGCACCGCCATTGTTCAAAGTCAGCGTGATGGCTGTGCCGCTTTGCGCCACCGGATTCCCATATTGATCCTGCACCTGCACCACGACCGGAGCGAGGATGGCAGCCAAATTCGTGCTGCCCGGCTGACTGGTGAAGGCCAGTTTGCTGGCGGCCGCCGGGTTGACCGTTTCCGATTGGTTCGCCGGATTCGCCCCAGTCGCCGAAGCCGTCAGCGTGGGCGTGCCCGGTGCCTTGGTGTCTTTATACTTGAAGCTTGCGCTGTTATTGCCAGCTAGAATGGTAACACTGGTGATGGTCGTCGTATCGCCGGTATCACGGAAAATGCCGCCGCCGGAAGTGTTGCTCAAAGAAACCGCCAAGTTGGTTGTGGTGTTCAAAGACGAACCGCCAGAGTTCTGCAATTGCACCGTCATCGTTCCGGAGGTAACGCCAGCCGTCAGTGTTTGCGCGCCAGTGGTGAAGGCGAGTTGATTGGCCGAGGGCAAATAATCACCCAGCGCGAAACTGCCAAACGTCGTGAGTCCCGTCGCTGTGTAATTTGGCGTGGCGAATGTAGTGCTGTAACTCGTGTCCGGTGAACCTTGCTGAAGCAGCACAGGAGTAGCCGCCGGCGTGAAACCTGTGCCGTCCACGGTCAAACTATAAGTCAGTCCGCTACCACCGGTCTGGCTAATCGTCCAGAAACGGCCGCCAAACTGCGTCGTGCCGGGCGGCACCGTGCCACCCATCGCCGCTTCAAACTGTTCTACTGTCACCGTGCTGCTGCCGGTCAGGGCTGTGTAATTCAAAATCACCGGTCGTTTGTTGCCACCTTTGCCCACGGCAAACGTTTGAGCGCCGGTGCTGCCATAGACCAAAGCCAGCGGGCCGCTCACATACGAACCATTCATGCTGGTGACGGCGACGGCGGTCGGCTTAGCACTGCTAGTCGTGGTCAAGACACCACTATTCAATGCCAAAGTTCCGTTGGCCACGGTGGCCGCGCTCAACGTAACGCCAGCGGCATTAGTGATGGTCAGATTGTTCACCGTTGCCGGGAGGCCGAGGGTGACCTGGGCGCTCGTGCCGTTTAAGATGTAATTGGCGGCGGCATTCAGCGTGACTGCGCCGGC
>JANYCI010000001.1 GCA_025360325.1 Limisphaerales bacterium
AGGAGCGCGCCAAGCGCATTTCTTGCATGAGCAACTTAAAACAGCAGGGCACGGCGCTGTTTGTCTATATCGGCGATTTTAACGACCGGATTCCGAAGCCGATGTATACCGGCCTCACCGGTGGTTTTACGCCTTATGCCAGGGTTGTGATCGCCACTCGTTCTGGCCGGAGTCAGGACGCACCTTGAGCGAAGCCATCCATCGTCTGGACATCGGCTTGATGAAGGAGATGAACATGAACGCCGTGCGCATGTCACACTATCCGCCCGACGCGCAGTTTCTTGATCTCTGCGACGAACTCGGCTTGTATGTGCTGGATGAACTTGGCGGCTGGCAGAAAAGTTATGATTCCGAAGTCGGCCACAAGCTCGTCGAGGAAACCGTCGTTCGCGACGTGAATCATCCCAGCATTTTATTTTGGGACAACGGCAACGAAGGCGGCTGGAACCGTGAATTGGATGACGATTTCGCGTTGTGGGATCCGCAGCAGCGTCATGTGTTGCATCCCTGGGAAAATTTTCGCGGCGTGAACACGGCGCACTACCGGACGTATTCGGCCGCGCAAAAAATGTGCGCCACCAATGTCATCTACATGCCGACGGAATTCATGCACGGCCTCTTCGATGGCGGTGCGGGCGCAGGCTTGGAAGATTATTGGACGATGATGCGCGCAAGCAAAGTTCTGGGCGGCGGTTTCATCTGGGCGTTTCTGGACGAAGGCTTGAAGCGTCCCGACACCGGCGAAATTGATGTCGTCACCAACAGTGCGCCCGATGGCATCGTCGGTCCGCACCGCGAAAAAGAGGCGAGTTTTTTCACCGTCAAAGAACTTTGGTCGCCGTTGGTCGTCACGAATAAAGCGTTGCCAGAAAATTTCGACGGCAAGCTGACGGTGGAAAATCGCTACAGCTTCACGGATGCAAACCAATGCGACTTCACTTGGGAGCTTCGCAAATTTCGCCGCCCCTCCGAATCCGCCGCCGGGTTCAAAATAGTTTCGCATGGCAAGGCGACTGTCCCTTCCATCACACCAGCGAACTGCGGTGTCATCGCGCTCAATCTGCCGAAAGATTTTGCAACTGCCGATGCGCTCGCGCTCCGCGTCAGCGATTCGGCGGGGCGCGAACTCTGGACTTGGGTTTGGCCGCTGACCAACGCGGATAATTTTCGCAAGGCCGTCAACGCATCCGCAAAAATTTTGCCGAGCAGCACCGAAACGACCGATGCCATCGAAGCCAGCGTTGGCAAATTGCGAGTGCAATTCAGCAAACAAAACGGGCAGCTCATCAGCGTGAAACGTGGCGCACAAAAATTTTCACTCGCGAACGGCCCGCGTCCCGCCGCTGGCAGCGCGACGCTCACAAGCCTTGAAAAAATACGAGACGGCGCGGACTTGATTCTCACCGCGAACTACACCGGCGATATGAAACAAGTCACTTGGCGCGTGCGCGGCAACGGCTGGATTCAGTGCGACTACACTTACTCTGCCACCGGACCGAAGGAATTCGCGGGCGTGGTTTTCGATTATCCCGAGACGCAAGTGAAGCACAAAAAGTGGTTGGGCAATGGGCCGTATCGCGTCTGGCAAAACCGGCGTCCGGGCGGGACGCTCAACGTCTGGGAAAACGATTACAACAACACCATCACCGGCCATCGCGGCTGGCTTTACCCTGAATTCAAAGGGTGTTTCTCGGACGTGCGCTGGCTGCAACTGGAGACGACCGAGGGACTCATCACTGCCGTGCCAGAAAAACCGGAAACATTCGTGCAAGTGTTGACGCCAGAATTTCCGTCAAAAAAAGTTCAAGGCAAAGCTGCCGTGCCGTTGCCGGAATCCGGGCTCGCGTTTCTGGACATCATCCCGCCGATCGGCAGCAAGTTCCACGGCGCAGATGAAAGCGGCCCGCAAGGGATGCTCACCCAAGCCTGGGGGGAATATCACGGCTCGATCAGTTTTTATTTTGGCGCACTGCCAAATCCATGATTGGGCCGCATCGCATCGGAGTGGCCATTGCGGGCGCGGCGTGCGGATTTGCCGTCAAAGACTTTTGCCAAAACTACGCCGTGACGCAGGACACGTTTACTGATTGCCGTAACGCGCCGCCCATTCATAGCAGTCCTTTTGCGAAATTTTGGCAATGTCTATCGAATACCTCTCCGGCCACATTTTTTCAACGCCGTCAAAACTTCCTGTTTGTAGAGTTCGGTGCGTGGTTTGTTATTATGATTGTTCTCGGTTTTCTGCTTGAGCAATTCCATGATGACTTCACCGAGAACGGACGCACTTTGGTTGCTGGCCAGACGGCGGTGAGCTTGTAGAAAATCAGACGGCTTGAGCTTGGCGACGGTGAGAATATGCGTCTCCAGTGAGCGGCGAATTAACTTGCCATTAACGCGAACAAATCCAAAATTATTAGCGCTTTCGTTGACCATGACTCCCTCGTCTGGGTCCGACCAAACGCCAATGTAGCTCAGTGGTAGAGCAACGGTTTCGTAAACCGTAGGTCGGTGGTTCAATCCCACTCATTGGCTCCACTTTCACCCCTCACAAGAGGTGCCCCAGCTTCTCGCGCTTCGTTTTCAAATACCGTTCGTTGTGCGGATTCGATTTTATTTTGATGGGCAGTTGCTTCGTGATCTTCAAACCGTAGCCTTCGAGGCCGACCACTTTGCGCGGGTTATTCGTGAGCAGGTGAATCGTTTTCAAGCCGAGGTCGCACAAGATTTGTGCGCCGAGGCCGTATTCGCGCAGATCCATTTTGAAGCCAAGTTTTTCGTTCGCTTCCACGGTGTCGTAGCCTTGCTCTTGCAATTTATAGGACAAAATTTTCGGGGCAAGGCCGATGCCGCGTCCTTCCTGCCGCATATACAAAATCACGCCGCTGCCCGCCGCCGCGACTTGGCGCATGGCGGAATGTAGCTGCGGGCCGCAGTCGCAACGGCGTGAACCGAAGACATCGCCGGTGAGACATTCGCTGTGGACGCGCACGAGCACGTCTTTTTTTCCGGAAACATCGCCGCGCACGAGCGCGAGATGATGCTGGCCGTCCAATTTTGAACGATACAAATGCAGATCAAAATCACCGTAGTCTGTGGGCAGTTTCACGACTTCAACGGGTTCAACTAATTTTTCGCGCGTGCGGCGGTGTTCGATGAGCGCGGCGATGGTGCAGATTTTTAATTTATGTTTCTTCGCAAATTTCAATAACTGCGGCAAACGCGCCATGGTGCCATCATCATTAAGGATTTCGCACAGCACGCCAATCGGACGGCAGCCAGCGAGGCGCACGAGATCAACGGTCGCCTCGGTGTGACCGGCGCGCTGGAGAACGCCGCCGGATTTGGTGCGGAGTGGAAAAATGTGGCCGGGTTGCACGAGGTCTTCGGGCACGGCGGTGGGCGCGGACATGATCTGAATGGTCTGCGCGCGGTCAGCAGCACTGATGCCGGTGCTGATGCCTTTGGCCGCATCCACGCTCACTTGAAAATCGGTGCGGTGACTCTCGCGGTTCTGCTGCACCATGCGGTCAATGCCGAGCTGCAACAGCCGTTCGCCGGTGGTAGAGACGCAGATGAGGCCGCGCCCAAACTTCGCCATGAAATTAATCGCAGCCGCCGTGGTGTGTTGCCCGGCGCAGATGAGGTCGCCCTCGTTCTCGCGGTCAGCGTCATCCACGACGATTACGATTTTACCTTTGCGGATGTCGGTGAGCACAGCTTCGATGGAATCAAATTTATTTTTCATTCAGCGAAATGATTTTATTGCCTGTCGTAAAAAAAGACATATCAATTTGCAAGCAGACCGTCGCGTGGCGGTGATTTTTATTGTCGTCCGGGCAAATTTGATTAGAGTCAAAGCGTTCCGTCTGCAGGCTTTGAAAAGTTTGAAACGGATTCAGTTAATCCCGATGTCCTCTGAAACCCCAGACAATCCGACCGGCAATCCGACCGGGAAGTCGCCTAGCGCGCCGCCCGACTTGCAGACCAATCTCCGTCGGCTCGACCAGTTGGCAAATCTCGGCATCGTCTCCGCCAGCGTCGCGCACGAGATCAAGAACGGCCTCGTCGCCATCAACACCTTCGTCGGCATTCTCCTCGAAAAAGAGACCGACCGCGAGATGGCCGAGATGGTGCAGCGCGAACTCAAGCGCATTGACGGCCTCGCCACGCAGATGTTGCGGCTCTCCGCGCCCAAGCCCGCCGCGCTCACCACGGTGCGGGTGCACGACGTTTTAGAACACTCGATGCGGCTGTTGGAGCACCAGTTTTCCAGTCGGCTGATCGCGGTGAAAAAAAATTACAATGCCAAGAGCGACCTCGTGCGCGCGGACGAATCGCAGTTGCAGCAGGCGTTCATGAATCTGCTCCTCAATGCCGCCGAAGCGATGGGCGGCCAAGGCGAATTGTGGCTCGCCACGGAAACCGTGGGCGAGACGCGCCTGAAAATTTTTATCCGCGACACGGGGCCCGGCATTGCGCCCGAAAATTTGTCCCGGCTGTTCGAGCCATTTTTTACGACCAAAAAGCTCGGCACCGGCTTGGGTCTGGCCATCTGCGAACGCGTCTTGCAGGAACATCTCGGCAGCATTGAGGTGAAGAGCGAACTAGGCCGCGGCTCGACCTTCATCATCACGTTACCAGTGGTGTGAACGGAAAAAAATGGGAGTTTATAAAAAATGGTGCGCGATACAGGTTTCGAACCTGTGACCCCCACCGTGTCAAGGTGATGCTCTACCACTGAGCTAACCGCGCAACCGAAGGGTGTAAAGCTTGGCCACCAGCGGAAAAAATGGCAAGTAAAAACCCGTCGCGATTGCGTTGATTTTGATCGCACTTCTCGATTCGTGCCCCGACGCGGACAACTCCAAACTTGAATCTTGCCGCGTGAAACTTGAAACTGCCGCGTGCCCGAACCAAGCCTGTTGCTCCTCATCCCGGCTTACAACGAAGAAGCGCGCATCGAACCGGTGCTGCGCCTCTACGCGGATTTTTTTGGAAAAAATTATTCCGGCAAATTCCAGCTCGTCGTCGTGCTCAACGGCTGCCGTGACAACACGCTCGGCGTGGTGCAGCGCGTGGCGAAAGAATTTCCGTCCGTGAGCTGGCTGGATTTCCCCGCGCCCATCGGCAAGGGTGGCGCGCTCATCGAGGGTCTCAAGCTCGCGGGCAACGCGGACATCATCGGCTATGTGGATGCCGACGGCGCGACCGGCCCGGCGGCGGTGCTCAAGCTGCTGCCGTTTTTGGAAAAGGCCGAGTGCGTGATCGGCTCGCGCTGGCTGCCGGGCAGCGTGCTGCTGAAGGCGCAGCCGAAATTCCGGCAAGTCGTGAGCCGCTGTTTTCACGTCATCGTGGAACTGCTTTTTTGGATGCACATCAAGGACACGCAATGTCCGTGCAAACTCATGCGCCGAGCGGCGGTGGAAAAAATTCATTCCAACTTACGGATTGCCGATCTGGCGTTTGATGTGAATCTGCTCGTGGCCTTGAAGCGCGCGGGGTTTCGTATTCTGGAAATTCCCGTGGAATGGACGGACATTGTCGGTTCGAAAGTCACCGCATCCTTGTTCCGCAATTCACTCGCGATGTTTTTATCCATCGTGCGCGTGTGGTTGATTTACTCGCCATTTTACAAATTGCTGCGCCCGCTGCGTCCGCTGGAGGCGTGGATTTACAAAACCTTGCGCACCCCCGCGCCACTGGCGGCACCGAGGGGGAAAAAAGAGGATAGAGAGTAGCGGGTGGAGGATGGAAAAAACATCCGCACTATTCGCCAACTTCTATCTTCTATCTTCTATCTTCTCCGCCGCCTTCGCGCCCCACGTGAACCATGCGCAGACCAGAAATAGCAGCAGGTTAAATCCGCCAAGCGTCTGGATCATCATCCGCAAGCCGGCCTGCGTGTCTGCCAGACTGCTGGCATGGCGGCCCACCAGCATCAACGCGACGCCATAGCCGATCGCCACCAGCACCAGCCACGGCACGGCGGAAAATTTCGCCCGCGCCATCAGGCTGCTGATCAGCACGCCGGAAAGAGTTAGCGGCAGCATGCACCACGCAAACCACGGCACCAGCGGCGTGGAAATTTCCAGAAAAGTTTTGTCATACATCGCCGCGCGCAATGGCAGCCACGGAAACAACGTGCAGCCGATAGCCGCCGCCGCGCCCGCCAGTGCCGTCGCCCCGAGCGTCAAGGCCAGCACATTCGTTTTCTGCGAACGCGCGGTGCTGTGGGCGATTTTCGGAAACATCACCATCGTCAGCGGCGCAGTGAAAAAAATCAGGGCGCGCCCGATCATCCCCGCCGCCGCGTAATAGCCGACTTGATCCTTCGGAAAAAAATGTTTCACAAAAATCATGTCCGCGCTCAACATGAACGTCGCCACGCCCAGCCCCAGCGTCAGCGGCACGACGCGCGCCAGCCATTCACGCCAGTTCACCTTGGAATTTTTCACGCCCCACGCATCGCGCATTTGCCAAGCCGCCACCAGTATGGCCACCGCCATGCCAATAAAAACTCCAGTGATGGCTCCCGCTGCCCACGCCCCCAGCACCAGCACCGTCAGGCAAATCATGCCAAAACGCCCGATGGCATTGATGATATTGATCCAGCCAAGCCAGACGAAATTTTGCCGTCCCTGCAACATTCCCGTCAGCACCGGCATCAACATCGCCACCAAACCGACGCCGACGGTGGCCGCCAACGCCGACGGATTGTCCATCTGCAAACCTGCCAACGCCTGTTTCCAAAAAATCGCCAGGGTCACGGCCATCGTCAGCCAGATAAAAAAAATCGCCCGGCACACGCCGTGAAAGGTGCTGATGACCGCGCGTTGCTGCGCCTCCGTGACTGCTGCCGCCGCCTGCTGTGCAAACACCGGAGCCAATCCCGCAGCGGGAATGCCCATCATGGAAACCACCTGCAACAACGTCGTGAACACGCCGTATTCATCCTTTGGCACATTGTGCGCGACGACCGGATGCGCCGCCAACATCACCACCCCGCCCACCGTCATCGTGATCATCACCCAGCCGCTCTGCCGGAAAAATGCCAAATGCGGCTTGTGATCCACGGTCGGAATCGTTTCAGTTTTCGTTACACTCATTAAATTATTTTCTTCGGCTGATTTGAATTTCTCTGAACCACGAAATGCACGGAATAACAACCAGGGCGCGAGCTTTCGTGCGCTCCGTTTATTTCGTGGTTAAAAAAATCATGGCAGCGACGCGAAGAATCTGACCAGCAAATCCTTCGCCCGTTCAACTTCCGCCAATGAAATCCATTCGTCCGCCGTGTGCGCCTGCGCGATGTCGCCCGGCCCGAACACCACGCTCGGAATCCCTGCCGCCGAAAACACCGACGCATCGCAAAAATAATCCACGCCCACCGGCCGCGACTGTTTTACCGCGCGAAAAAATTGTTGCACCAACGGTAATTTTACGTCTGTCTCCAGCGGTTGCGCGGGCGCGAGTTTCGCGCTGGAAATTTTGGCGGATAATTCTTTTGCCGCGAGCAGCGCCGCAATTTCTCGCCGAACCGAACCTTCCGTCTCGCCCGGAATCGTGCGCCGGTCAATTTCAATCACGCACGCATCCGGCACGATGTTCGGTTGCGAGCCGCCGGAAATTTTTCCCACGTTCACCGTCGCCGGGCCGAGCAGTTTGTGTTTCCGCTGCCGCAACTGCGCCGCGTAATCCGTCTCCAGCACATCCACGATGCGCGCCATTTCGTGAACGGCATTTTTTCCCAGATGCGGCGTCGCGCCATGCGCGGACTTGCCGCGCGTTTCCAGTTGCAACCACAGGCTTCCCTTGTGCGCCGTGACGACTTGCAATTTAGTTGGTTCGCCGACAATCGCTAAATCTGCTTTGAATTTGCTTTGCACCAAAGCGCGCGAACCCGCCTGAACATTCTCTTCATCAATCAAACCGGCGAAAATAATTTCCGTTTCCTGCGGACGCGACTTTGATTTCGCCAGCTCGCACAACGCCGCGAGCATCGCCGCGACCGAGCCTTTCGTGTCGCACGCGCCGCGACCGTAGAGCCGTCCGTTTTTGCGCTGCGGAATAAATTTCGTGCCGTCCGCGCCCACCGTGTCCATGTGCGGCGCGAGCAAAATGCGTCTGGAAATTTTCCCGCGTGGTGACAGGCGCGCGATGACATTGCTGCGTCCGGGTAAAACTTTTTGAAACTCTACATCCAGTCCGGCGCGGGCAGCAGTGGCCGCGAGAAAATCCGCCACGCGCTGCTCGCCCGCATGCGGATGGCGCGGCGGCAGGAAGGCCGGATTCACGCTCGGCAGCGCGATGAGTTCCGCGAGCAATTTTTCCGTGGGCAACATGGCCGCGCAGTGTGCCGGAAAAAAATTTCAGGCGAAAGTGAATTGCACCCGGAATTGCCGCTCGCCTTGCGCCGTCGGCTCAATTAAATTTTCCGCCATGCTGACGCTGCCCAAGCCGGAAGTCATCCTCACCCACGAAAGCGACCTCGACGGTCTCTTCGCCGGCCTGCTGCTGCAACGGCTCGCCAAAAAACTTTTTGGCGAACGCATCCGCGTCGAAGCGTATCACTACAACCATTGGAAACTCCGCGATCTCCGCGAGAAATCCGCGTGGGTGACAGACCTCTCCTTCGAGCCGCGCCTCGACAAACCCGACTGGGTCGTGATTGATCATCACGTCACCGGCACCACGCCCAAGAACGCGCGCTTCATCCACGACGTGACTAAATCCGCCGGCACCCTTTGCTACGAGTTGTGCTGCGAACACGGCCTTGCCTCCCCTACCCTCGAACGCCTCGCGCACCTGAACAACGTCGCTGATTTATTTCTCACGGAAGATCCTGATTTCACGCTCGCGGGTGATTACGCCGGGCTGGTGAAAAATTATTCATTCTGGAATCTGCACGCGCTCATCGGCGGTGAAGTGGAAAATCTTTTGGATCATCCGCTGCTCGAAGTCGTCGCCGTCAAGCGCCGCGTGGAAGACCCCATCGGTTTTGCGTGGAGCCAGAAACATCTCACCGCCATCTCGCCGCAGGTCGGCTATGTGGACAACATCGTCGGCAACACCAACCTTATCGTGCATCATCTGCTCGAACGCGGCGCGACCACGCACACAGTTTTGGTGACGTTGTTCCGGCGCGCGAACTGTATTTTCGCCAGCTTCCGCAGCCGCAATAACGAGGCGCTGAACGTGGCGGAAAAATTTCAAGGCGGCGGCCACGCCAATGCTGCCGGGGCGATTTTGCCCAAGAGCGTCCGCACGATTGAAGACGGGCTGGACTATCTGCGACTCATGCTCAATCCAAAATCGCCCGCCGCCGACGCCACGTTCAACAGTTTGGAGAGTTTGCTCGCTGGTGTAAGCGTTGGGAAAAAATAAATCCGCGCGCCGCCGTCAACTTTCAACCAACGAACAACCATGAATGATCTCAAAAATTCGGAAACCGCCATCCTTGCCGGCGGTTGTTTCTGGGGCATGGAAGAAATTCTCCAAGCGATTCCCGGCGTCGCCAAAACCACCGTGGGCTACACCGGCGGCAAAATTCTCGACCCGACTTACGAAATGATTTGCACCGGTAAGACCGGCCACGCGGAGGCGATTGAAGTGGCTTTTAATCCGGCGCAGTTGAGCTACGAGACGCTGCTGAATTTTTTCTTCCGTATGCACGATCCGACGACGTTGAACCGCCAGCACGGCGACATCGGCCCGCAATATCGTTCCGCGATTTTCTACACCAGCGACGAGCAGAAGCAAACCGCCGCGCGCGTGAAAGCGGAGTGGGATAAGTCCGGCAAATTAAGCCGCCCAACCTCGACCGAGATCACGGCAGCGACAAAGTTTTATCCGGCGGAGGAATACCATCAGGATTATCTCATCAAACACCCGGGCGGCTATAGCTGCCATGTGCTGCGGGCGGAGTGAAGTGTCGGCGGAATTACCGACGCAATCGCCGCGGGCTGAAAGCCCGTCATGTGATAGCCCAGACAGAAGCGAGTTCGCGAGCGCAGGTCTGGGTAACGCATCGCAAAACATTTCCCGGACTGCAGGGCCGGAACACAATCCAACATTACATTTCGCACGCAAGGTTCCGCCCTTTCAGGGCGGGGAAATTTTATGGGTGTTGTTTTCCCAGGCCTTCGCTGCGCTTCAGCCTGGGCTTTCACGTGAAAGGCTTTCAGCCTTGTTGAAGGCTTGAAAAACTTTGCATTTATTTCGCAGGTGCAGGTGCAGGCGGCGTGACGGGCTTCGCCTTCACTTCAATATACAGATCGCGCAGTTGCTTGGGCGAAACTTGGCTCGGCGAATCGGTCATCAAACAAGTTCCCTTCGCGGTTTTCGGAAAAGCAATCACGTCGCGGATGCTTTGCGTGCCGCAGAGAATTGCGATGAGGCGGTCGAAGCCCAGCGCGATGCCGCCGTGCGGTGGTGCGCCATATTTGAAGGCGTCGAGCATATAGCCAAAACGCAGTCTCGTTTCTTCCGGCGGAATGGCGAGCAGTTCTTCAAAAATAGTTTTTTGCACGTTGGGCTGATGAATACGAATCGAGCCGCCGCCAAGTTCCACGCCGTTCACCACGATGTCGTAGTGCTGGCCGCGAACGCGTTTCGGATCCGTTTTCAAAAATTGAATGTCGTCCGCCACGGGCGCGGTGAACGGATGATGGCTGGAATACCAGCGGTTCTGTTCGCGGTCAAAACCGAGCAGCGGAAATTCAATGACCCAGAGAAAATTAAATTGCTTCGGATCAATCACGAGCTTGCCCTGCGTCTTCAAAACGTCCGCGCAATAGAGACGAATCTTGCCGAGAATTTCGCAGGCGTTGAGCCATTGGTCGGCGGCGAACAAAATCAAATCGCCTTCCTGAATCGCGAGCTTGGTGGTGAGCGCAGCCTTCTCGGCTTCGCTGAAAAATTTCACGATGGGCGATTTCCATTCGCCGTTCTCGACCTTGATGAACGCGAGACCTTTCGCGCCAAAACTCTTGGCGTATTCGGTCATCGTTTCGAGCTGGCCTTGCGTCGCACCCGCGAGACCTTTCGCGTTGAGCGCTTTCACCACGCCGCCGTTGGCGATGGTGCCAGAAAAAACTTTGAACGTGCTCGCGCGAAAATCTTCCGTCATGTCCACGAGTTCCATCGCGAAACGCGTGTCGGGTTTATCAATACCAAAACGGTTCAACGCTTCTTCAAACGAAATGCGCTTGAACGGCGTGGGAATGTCCATGTTCAGCGCGGTTTTCCAAACGCGTTTCAACAAGCCTTCGATGAGTGCGTAAATGTCTTCGCGGTCAATGAAGCTCATCTCGATGTCCACTTGCGTAAATTCCGGCTGGCGATCCGCGCGCAAATCTTCATCGCGATAGCAGCGGGCGAGTTGGAAATATTTTTCCACCCCGGCGACCATCAGGATTTGTTTGAACTGCTGCGGCGATTGCGGGAGCGCGTAAAATGTTCCGGCTTCGCGGCGGTTCGGCACGAGAAATTCGCGCGCGCCTTCGGGCGTAGATTTGAACAGTGTTGGCGTTTCGACTTCGAGAAAACCTTGTTCATCCATGAAGCTGCGCGTGGCGATGGCGACTTTGGAACGCACTTTCAGATTGCGCGCCATTTCGGGACGGCGCAAATCGAGGTAGCGGTATTGCAGGCGCGTGTCTTCGGCGACTTTCGCGGCAGCTTCGGGATCGTCAATCTGGAACGGCAACACTTCCGCCATGTTCAACACTTCAAACGCGGTGATGCCGACTTCGATTTCGCCGGTGGGAATTTTGGAATTGTTCGTGCCGTCGGGACGATGCCGCACTTTGCCGGTGAGGCTCACGACACATTCGCTGCGGAGCGACGCGGCTTGCGTGAACTGTTCCGGCGTCAAATCGCTCGGATCAAAAACCGTTTGCGTGCGGCCTTCGCGGTCGCGGATGTCAATGAAGATGAGGCCACCGAGGTCGCGGCGGGAATGAACCCAGCCGGAGAGCGTGACGGTTTGGCCGATGTGCGCCGGGCGCAGTTCGTTGCAATGATGCGTGCGTTTCATGAAATTATTCGCCGAAGCGAACGCGGATGTTCGCCGGAAACGGCGCGGTTTTCAAAGTTTTTTTGCAGACAAACTTGTCTGCGGTGAAGAACTGCTAGGCAAAGGTAGGGCAAAGCTGCTGCTTTGCCGGGCGGCGGGAAGGGCGACGCGGCAGCGTCGCCCTACCAAGCTTACGGATTTTTTAAGCGGAAGAACAAATTCCCTAGCGGGTTCGTGACGCTCAAATAATTCGTCCCGCCCGTCAGCGTCGGTGCGCTGCTCGCAGACCAACTCACAACGGGTATCGTAAGATTATTATTCTGAATCAAATTCCAGCCAGAAACATTTTGCCAATACACCTTCACCACGTTGTTGCTATGGCTCACGAACAACGTTGGTGCACCGGGCGTTTGCACCACGTTGATGAGCGACCAGAAACCGCCGGTGACGGAATAATTTCCACTGCTCATGGCACTGCTTGCATCGTGCTGGCCGATGGTGCCGGTCACGGAGTAAGTTGCACCAGTGCTCGTGCCGCCGCCACCGGCGATCTTATACCAATCCACGGAATAACTTTGCGCGTGAGCCAGGCTCGCAGCCAAAAGTCCCAAAAAGAAAACGGAGATTTTTTTCATAATGAGTGAATGGTTGATTATTGCCAGGCCTGCCAGTTGATGCGGAGCTGTTGGCTCCAGCCGCCGGTGGTGTCGAGGCGAATGACGTTCACACGAAAGGCGGTGGCGGAATTACTCGAAATCGAAGTCGCAAAAATATCATTCACGCCTTGAAATCCGGGGTCATTCGCGACGCTCACCAGAATTCTTGGCGAACTACTGAAAACTTGCGGGAACGTGATGGTGAAGTTTGTCTCCGTCGTGCTGGAACTTGGCATGATGGCCTGGCCCGCTTGGATCAAAGCGAAGGTCGTGCCGGTGCTGCCGACGCGGAGCGCGCTGCCGCTCGTCTCCACCCCGCCGGGCAGAACGTTGAACGGCATCGTGCCGGTCAAATTTCCAGCGGGCACGGAATTCAAAGTGTTGCTGGGGACAAAGCCGGTGAGGTTGGCGGCATTCAAA
>JANYCI010000260.1 GCA_025360325.1 Limisphaerales bacterium
CTGACTTTCTTGGGATACATCCATTGCCGACGGCCATCGCGATCGGCGGTCGCCAGATGATCACGAAAATCCGACCAGTCCACTTCTTTCAGCGTAGAGGGCTTTTCATTATCGGGCGTTGGATTTTTTAGTGGCATTAAATAATACGGGCACACTGATGAAACACCGACGCGCCCGAGTTGGTTCAATCATTCAAACACGCTCGGTCCCGCCGGTTTGGCCGGTTGCTGGTTTTCGGGCAGCTTGCCGGGCGTCAGCAATTTGGCGCCGCGCAATGTGTAGATGTAACTCGCAATCGCGTTGATTTCGTCGGGCTTCAAGACGGATTTCCACGTCACCATGCCTTTGGCGGGCACACCGTCCCAGATGATTTTCACGCTGTCCGCGTAGCTGCTGCCATGGATCCAATAATCATCCGTGAGGTTCGGCCCGACGAGTCCGCCGCCGTCCACGCGATGGCAGGGTGCGCAGAATTTGTTGTAAGCCACCTTGCCATTTTCGAGCACGTCGGAATCTTTCGACGGCTCTAATGTCGCGATGGAGGATTCAAATTTTCCCATCGCGGCTGACTTCAGTTGTTCGCCGATCTTCATTTCGCTTTTATACTCGGCGGCCTGCAAATCACCGGTGTGAGTGACATGGTAGTAAATCAAATACACGGCGGCGTAGATGATGGTGATATAGAACAGCCAGACCCACCAACGAGGCAGGTTGTTGTCGAGTTCCTGGATGCCGTCGTAGTTGTGGTCGAGCAGCAAAGGTTCTTGGGGATCGTTGCTCATAATTTTCAGGATTGAGTTTTGTCGGTTGATTTTTTCTCGCCGCCGTCGAGCGGCAGTTCCGCCATGTGTTGCAAATAATTTTTCTTCAACACGAACGCCCAGATAAGCATCCCGGTGAAAAAACTGAAGAAGATGCCGATGGAGATGACACCGTAAATGCCAATGCCATCAATGCCGTTGAGAACATTTTGATACATAATTTTCCTCGTGTTTATTTGGCGGCGGTGGTTGGCGTCGCGGCTTTGATGTCCGTGCCGAGCCGTTGCAGATAGGCGATGACCGCGATGATTTCTTTGTTGGTCTCGCAGTTCACTGAACCTTGTTTCAAGTTCACGACAATTTTTGCCGCCTGCGCTTCCAGATCTTTTTGTGCCGGACCATTTTCAAAACCGGCGGGATACGGCACACCAACTCTGCGTAACGCCCTCAAGCGCGCGGGCAACGACGCCGTTTCGAGTTTCTGACTTAACAACCATGAATAACGCGGCATGATCGAGCCGGGAGAAGTCGAACGCGGATCGTCCATGTGGCTGAAATGCCAAGCGTCGGGATACTTACCGCCTTCACGCGCGAGGTCCGGGCCTTTGCGTTCGCTACCCCAGAGGAACGGATGGTCATAGACAAATTCACCCGCCTTAGAATATTCACCGTAGCGTTCGGTCTCGGAACGGAACGGACGAATCATTTGCGAGTGACAGCCCATACAACCTTCGCGGATATAAATGTCGCGTCCGAGAACTTCCAGCGGCGTGTAAGGATGCACGCTCGCGATGGTGGGAACATTCTCCTTGATGAGGAACATCGGGATCAGTTCCACGAGTCCGCCGATCAGCACGGACACCACCGCGAGCACGGTAAAGAACATCGGTTTGCCTTCGAGCAGCCGGTGCCACGACGTTTTTCCGTGCGCCACGGGAGCTTTTTCCATCGGTGCTGCTTGCGCGACGGTGTCGGGCTCAAACTTGCCTGCCTTGGCGGTCTTGAAGAGGTTGTAAGCCATCATGAGCGTGCCCACGATGTAGAGCGAGCCGCCGACGGCACGGAGCTTGAACATCGGAATCACTTGCACAATCGTTTCGAGAAAGTTCGGGTATTGGAGAAAGCCTTCCTTATTAAATTGTTTCCACATCAAACCTTCCGTGATGCCCGCGACATAGATCGGAATGCAGTAGAACACGATGCCGAGCATCGAAATCCAGAAGTGATAGTTGGCCAGTTTCGTGGACCACAATTTGGTGTTGTAGAGACGAGGAAATAAAAAATACAACATGGAGAACGTGAGAAAACCATTCCAGCCCAAGGCTCCGGCGTGAACATGAGCGATCGTCCAATCGGTATAATGCGAGAGCGAGTTGACCGTCTTGATAGACATCAACGGGCCTTCCAAGGTGCTCATGCCGTAAGCCGTGATCGCCGCCACCATGAATTTCAATACCGGGTCCACGCGCACTTTGTCCCACGCGCCGCGCAAGGTAAGGAGTCCGTTCAACATACCGCCCCAACTCGGCGCGATGAGCATCAGCGAAAAAACCATGCCGAGGGATTGCGCCCAATCCGGCAGCGCCGAGTAGAGTAGATGATGCGGCCCCGCCCAGATGTAGAGAAATACCAGCGCCCAAAAGTGAACGATCGAGAGGCGATAGGAGAAGACCGGACGCCCCGCCGCTTTCGGCAGGAAGTAATACATCAAACCGAGATATGGCGTCGTCAGAAAAAACGCGACCGCGTTATGACCATACCACCATTGCACCAAAGCGTCCTGCACGCCGGCATACATTGAATAACTTTTCAGCGGACTCCACGGCATTTCCATCGAGTTTGTAATATGCAGCACGGCGATGGTGATGACGGTGGCGATGTAAAACCAGATAGCCACATACATATGTTTCTCGCGGCGCTTGGCAATGGTGCCGAATAAATTCACTGCGAACGCTACCCACACAATTGTGATGGCGAGATCAATCGGCCATTCGAGTTCCGCGTATTCTTTACTCGTCGTATAACCGAGCGGAAGTGTTATCGCCGCGCCCACAATGATGATTTGCCAGCCCCAAAAATTAAACCAACTTAACCAATCGCTGAACATCCGCGCTTTACACAGGCGTTGCAGCGAATAGTAGATGCCCATGAACATCCCGTTGCCGACAAACGCAAAAATCACCGCGTTCGTATGCAGCGGGCGGATGCGTCCGAAGGAAATAAATTGAAAATTTAGATTGGCGTCAGGGTAAAATAATTGCACCGCCGCGAGTAGGCCGACGAACATTCCGACAATGCCCCAGATCACGGTGGCAATGGCGAACGCACGGACAATCCGGTTATCGTATTTGAAGGTTTCTATATTCGAGTTCATTTTATTTTAGTCTTGGAAATTTCTCCGGCAGAGTTTTTCTCCTCAATCAACATTCGCATCGCCGGCGTGCAAGTATCGTCATATTGACCTGACCTGACCGCCCAGATGAAGGCCAGTAGAAAACCAGCGGCTACGACAATGCTCAATGGAATGAGGAGAAAAATGATGATCATGTTAGAAGCGCCAGATTAAATCGGCAGTGATGCGGCTATCGAAAATGCCGACGGGCTTGATGACGCCCGCTTCAATCGCAACACCGACATCCACGCTCTTGGTGAGCTTGGAACGGAAGCCGCCGCCGAAAGTAAGTTGCGTCGTGCCGGTCGCGTTCGCGCTGCCGAAGTTGATGAGGTCATAGCCTTCAGTGTTCAGCGGCACGACGTTCAGCGATTGGCTCGCCTGATTTTTTCCATCGGAAAAAATCGTGTAGCCATTCGCGACGACGAACGGGATGAAGTATTGCCCGACATAATAATCGAGTTGCGCGCTGTAGTGCAGTTGCGCCGTTTGTTTATCAAAATCGTTAGGGATGATCGCACCGACATTTCCCGTGATGTGAAAATCTCCAAATCCTTTCTCAGCGGAGATAAAAATATTTTCCAGTCCGGCGCCGTGACCTTGATAGACATCCGTGCTGCCAATCGGAACGGAAACGGTAAAGCCCGGCGTGACGAGCAGCTCTTTGTCCTTGTCGTCCACAAGCGCATATTTCAAGCCAGCCGCGATGTCGGCAAAACCATATTGATGCGCGAGAACGTGGTTCGGTTGGAATTCGATGTAGCCATCTTTCGTGGCAATGATCGCAAGTTTGTCGGTCAACGCATAACGCAGTTGCAGCGCGTAAACCTGCACCGTGCCGCCGAGCGGAACAGAACCGCCTTTGAAATCAAATGTGGTCGGCAGGAAATGTTCCATGAAGATCGGACGCACTTCGGAAGTGATGCGCGGGTCTTCAAAAAGAATGGGATTTCCCACCGGTGAAATCGCGTGATCCTGCCAGTTGGCCGATTGTGCGGTTGCTGACAGCGCGCAACCGGTGAGGGCGACCGCCGTCGCTGTGTTCATTGCTGTTTGAATGAAGGAAGTGTTTTTCATACGCGAGTAATAGAACGTTTTGGCTCAATTTTGGCTCACCGTTTTTTGGCGACCACTAAACTTATTTTGAGGCCGATGACGGCGGGTGGCCGGTTTAATTTTCTTCCGCTCCACTTCGCCGCGAGACACGCAAACCCAACCACCGACACCGAGCTCAACGGCATCAGAATCGCGCACACCACCGGAGCCAGTCGGCCACTCGCGGCGATGCCTACGCCGACTAAATTGTAGAGCGCGGAAATGACAAATGCCGTCCGCACAATCCGCACCGAGCGGCGCGCAAACGCGCGCACTTCGTCCAGCCGCGCGACCATTCCCGCCGCGAGAATCACGTCGCTCGCGGGCGAAAATGCGCTGACATTTTCCACCACCGCCACGCCGACATCCGCTTGCTTGAGCGCGCCGGCATCGTTCAAACCATCGCCGACCATCATCACGATTTTATTTGTCTGCTGAAGTTTGCGAATAAAACCGAGTTTGTTTTGCGGGCTTTGATTGAAATGTAACTGCGCCTTGCCGCCGAAAATTTTTGAAAATATTTCGCGTTCCCGTTCGTTGTCCCCGCTCAATAACGCCACGGTGCAATCAAGCGCTAATGTGCCGACGACATTTTCCGCATTGGCGCGCAACGCGTTTGCGAGCTCGAAACAACCGCGATATTTGCCGCCGATGGCAACGTAAACTCCGCTGCCAGCATTGGTTATTTTCTCGGTGACGTGAACGAGGCGTGATTGCAACCACGTCACTGATCCCATCCAAATTTCATTTCCCGCGACGCTCGCTTCCATGCCGCAGCCCGCCGTTTCTAAAAACGAACGCACGGTTTCGGGAAAATGTTCGCGCTTGATCGCCTCGCCGATCCGCACGGCCAACGGATGCGTCGAGTGCCGCGTCATTGAATACAACCAGCGCTCCTCGGTTTCCGTCAAAACCTCGCCAAGCCAAACGACGTTGCCCGCGCCTGCTGCTGTGAGCGTTCCGGTTTTGTCAAAAACCACGGCGTCCACATCCGCGAGCGTTTCGAGGATGTAGGGATTTTTTAGAAACACACCGCTGCGAGCGAGCACGCGTTGCGCCGTGCCGAGCGCAAATGGCGCGGCCAATGCCAGCGCGCACGGACAAGCGACAATCAGCACGGAAGTGAAGGCTTTCAACGCAATCGCCGGACTAGCCCATGCCCAATACGCCGCCGCGCCGACGGCGATGACGATGATAATTTTCGTGAAGCGTTGACTGTAAGTGTTGGTCAGCCGGTTCAAGTCGTGCTTATGTTTTTTTTGAAAAGCACCCTGATTCCACAAGGACGTGAGATAGCTTTGCGAAACTGCTTTGACCATTTCGATGACGATGGCGCCGCCCATTTGTCGTCCACCGGCGTAAAGATAATCGTCCAACTTTTTTTCCACCGGCTCGGATTCGCCCGTCACAAAACTGTAGTCAATCAACGCCGGGCCTTCGACCAAGCGTGCATCGGTGGGAATCAATTCGCCATTGCGGACGATGAGTCGGTCGCCGACGAAGATTTGCGAAAGCGAGACTTGTTCTTCAATTTGACTGATAGGGACGCGCTGCCGCGCGTCCGGGCTGACCCGCAGGTCAGCCCTACCAGTTTGCCGCGTGACGGACAGCGGGAAAAATGATTTGTAATCGCGATCAAATGCGAGCCGGTCGTAAGTTTTTTGCTGGAATAATTTTCCGCAGAGCAAAAAGAAAATCAGTCCGCACAGCGAATCAAAATAGCCATTACCGCGGCTGGTAAAAACTTCGTAGCAACTCTGGATGAAAATGGCCGCCACGCCCGCTGCGATGGGAACATCAATGTTTAATAGCCTTTGCTTGAGACTCGTCCACGCCGCCCGCCAATAATCCTGTGCGCTGAATGTCACCACCGGCAGCGCGAGCAGCAGGCTGATGACGCCGGTGATCTTCCGAAAATTTCCGCCCGCAAATGAATCGAGACCAAAATAATCCGAGATGCTGAACAACATGATGTTGCTGAACGCGAACCCCGCGAAACCGATTTGAATCCACAATCGTCGCGCAAGCTGACTGCGCGGTTTGGCATCGAGACTCGAAAGTTTTAGCTCCGGTTCATAACCCAGCGACGCGAGCAGTGTCACCACGTCGCTCAATTTCACGCGTTCGGTTTCAACCGCGATGGCCACTTCCTTGCGCGGAAAATTCACTTGCGATTGACCGATGCCGGGTTGGAGACGAAATAAATTTTCCAGCAACCACACACACGCGATGCAGTGAATTGAAGGAATCAAAAACGTGACGCGCGTCAACTTGGCATTGGTGAAATCCACCAAGCGTTCGCGCACCAACGGTTCATCGAGAAATTTGAAGCGGTCTATCTGCGCGGAGGCATTTACCCGGACGCCAGCGGTGGCGGACAGTTGATAAAATTCCGTCAGCCCATTTTCCGTGAGCAACTCGAACACCGTCTTACAACCGTTGCAGCAAAAAACTTTTTTCTCACGCTGAAACGAATCATCGCGGCACAACGTTCCACAATGGAAGCACGCCAGCTTTGCGCGCGCCGATGGCGCGGCGATTTGAGTGGATGCGATGGTTTCAGTCATTCCGTTCCTGCCGAGCAAGAACGGGTTAATGATTGGCTTAAAAAGTTGAGCCAGCTAACCGCGCATTGGCCACTGCTGAACTTAATTTGCGTTCTGAAAAAATTTTACAGCGGGAACCAACCGGTGCTTCAACATTGACGGCGCGGGCGTTTGCGGGGAATCTGCGGCTGGAAATTATGAACCTGCCGCTCTGGAATTTGTTGCCGCCCCGCCGCCGCAAGCTGCTCTTGTGGGCGGTCAGCCTACTCGCGCTTTACAGCCTCGTCGGATTTTTCGTGCTGCCGGTCATCGTCCGCAAGGTGGCGCAGAAACAAATTTCCGCGCTGCTCAACCGCGAGGCGACTATCGAGAGCGTCAAAATAAATCCTTTCGCGCTCACGACCACGATTCGCGGCCTGCTCATCAAAGACAATGACGGTGAGCCATTTGTTTCGTGGGATGAAGTATATGTGAATTTCCAACTGACGTCGTTTGTCAGCAAAGCCTGGACGTTCAAGGAAATCAGCACCACGAAACCGTTCGTCCGCGTGCAGGTGAACAAGGATGGCACGTTCAATTTCTCCGACCTCATCGCGAAATTTTCCACGAACACCGCGCCGGAAAAATCTGCCGCGCCCGCCAAGCCGCTCGTGGTGCATGTGGACAAATTGCACATCGGCGGCGCCTCGGCGGCACTGGCGGACTTCACGCCGCGCGAGCCGTTCAAGCGCACGCTGGGGCCGATTGACATCACGCTGGAAAATTTTCGCACTGACCCGGACAACAAAAATCCTTACGCCTTCACCGGCACGACGGACGCGGGCGAAAAAATCTCCTGGAGCGGTTATTTCTATCTCGATCCGCTGCGCTCACAGGGCGAACTCAAGCTGTTCAATTTCTCGCTGAATAAATACGCGCCGCTGTATCAGGACTTGGTGAAGTTTGAAATTCGTGACGGCTCCATCGCGCTGGACACCAAGTATCGGCTGGAATTAAGTCAGAGCAACCGCGTCGCCGTCGTGGAAGATACTTCGATGGCGCTGCGGAATCTGAAAATCGGTTCGCCCGGCGATAGCAATAATCTCGCGGAGTTGACGCTCTTTTCCGTGAACGGTGCGAATGTGGATTTGGAAAATCACACGGCGCAAATCGGCTCACTCACGGCGCGCGAGGGAAATATTTTCTTGAGCCGCAATAAAGATGCCGCCATCAACGTCATTGAACTAGCCAAGCCAAACACCGCCGCCACGCCGCCGGAAGGGATTTTATTTTTACTCCGCTCGGTGACGAACGCGGTGGCGGTTTTGTTGAATAGCACGAACGACTGGCGCGCGAATCTCGGCGAAGTGAACGTCACGAATTGTTCCGTGCGCCTCGAAGACTGGGTGAACTCGCGTCCAGCGCGATTGAGCCTCGATAACATTTCGTTCGTGGCCAAACACATTTCCAATCTGCCCGGCACGAATCTCGAAGCGGAACTCGCACTGGACTGGAACACGAACGGCTCCATAAAAATAAAAACCACCGCCGAATTTTATCCGCCCACCGCCGACGTGCAGATGGATTTGGATCAGCTCGATTTTCATTCGCTCGATCCGTATCTGGAACCGAAGGTGAATTTGTTCGTGCTGGACAGCAAACTCAATTTGCACGGGCAGGTGCATTTGCGGACGGAGCGCGGCCAGTTGCCGGAAGTCACTTTTCACGGTGACGTGAACCTCGCGGACTTTCACACGGTGGACGGCGTGATGGCGGAGGATTTGTTGAAATGGGATTCGGTGAAGTTGCTGGGCATTGACGCGAACTTGAATCCGCAATCAGTCGCCATCCGGGAAATTGACGTGAACAATGCCTACGCGCGTTTCGTCGTCGAATCAAACCGCACGATCAATTTGCTCAATGCGCTGCGCCTGACAAACGCGCCTGATACCAATGGAACGACGGTTGCCGCCGCGCCAAAAATTTCCAGCACGAATAATTTTCCGCTGCCGAAAATCACCATCGGCAGCATCGTGATCTCCAACACGGCGGTGAGTTTCACGGATCATTCGCTGCCGTCGGATGTGAACCTGGCGATGAAGGAAGTGAACGGCACGATTTCCGGTTTGTCGTCCGAGGAGTTGCAGCACGCGGACATTGACATCACCGGCAAGGCCGATGGCGTTGGGCCGTTGAGCGTGACGGGGAAAATAAATCCGTTCAGCCCGACGCTCACGAACACCGTAAAAATTTCACTAAAGGACATGGACTTGACGCCGACGAGTGCGTATTCGGGGAAATTTGCGGGCTACCGCATCGCACAGGGTAAGTTGAGCCTCGACCTTGATTACGAAATCGTCGGTAAAGATTTGAAGTCAAAAAACGTCATCACGCTGGATCGTTTTCGTTTCGGCGAAAAAGTGGAAAGCCCGGACGCGACGCATCTGCCGGTGAAACTCGCCGTGGCCATTTTGAAAGACCGCGAGGGAAAAATTGTTTTGGACGTGCCGATTGATGGCAACTTGAACGACCCCAAACTCCGCATCAGCAAGGTGGTGGTTCGCGCCGTTGAAAATATTTTGGTGAAGGTCGCCACCTCGCCCTTCTCGCTGCTCGGCGCGGCGTTTGGCGGTGCGAGCGAGGAACTTGGCTACCAAGATTTTGCGCCGGGCAGCGCGGAACTCTCGGCGGCGGGCAAAGAAAAATTGAAGGCGCTGGCGAAGTCGCTCGTGGAAAAACCCGCGCTGGCATTGGAGATTGTCGGCAGCGTGGACCCGGACGCCGACCGCGAGGGTTTGCAGCGCGCGGCGATTGACCGCGAGATCAAGCAGCGCGTCTGGCAACGGCTTTCAAAAGTGGAACAGGCGCGGACGAACTTGGATGACATCGTGGTGTTGCCCGGCAAACGTCCGCGCTGGATTGAAAAATTTTACAGCGAAGCCGTCGTGAAAAAAATCATCACGCCGGAGATGATTGCCGCGAACACGAACGTCGCCGCGTATGCAGCGGAGCTCGCGCGGAACAAACCGCAAGCCAAAGGCGCGGCGCTGCTGGCGCAAGCCGGAGCGCTGGCGGAAAAAAAGGCGGCGGCCAAAAAAGCTTACCAGACCAAGCTCGACCCGCGCCCGACACCGAACGAAGCCGTGTTGATGGCGACGTTTCCGGTGACGCCTGAAGCATTGCAGACGCTCGCCTCGGCGCGAGCCAAGGCCGTGCAAGATTATCTACTGATGAACTGCAAGGTGGACGCCTTCCGTTTGTTTTTGAAACAGCCCGAGGTCGGCAGCGTGCGCGGCGAAGGGAGCAAGGCGTTCATCGAATTTCGTTGAGGAGATTTTGTGGCGGCACAGCGTTTTAGTGCCTGCGGCCATTGGTTTTTTTGAACCACGCGAATTTTTTAGCGGTGATATACTTTGGTGGGGTGAGCGTCCTCGCGAGCCGCTTGGTCTAGCGACGCCAGGCTCGCGAGGACGCTCGCCCCACCTGCTTTTTCAAAACTACCTCACCACCAATTTTTTTACGGCCTACGTTCTAGCCACGGTGTCTGCAAAAAAAAATTCGCCGCCGTCACGAGCGCACCGCCAAGCAACAGACGCGCGGTGAGCTGTTCGTTTGGATAATTGATTCCCGTCCACGCGGAAAAAATTGCGGGCAGGAACAGCGCGAGCAGGCTGGCGAACACCGGTTCGAGGCAGTAGATGAGTCCGGCCTCCGTCGCGGTGACGGCGCGTTGCCAGCGATTCATGATCATGTAGCCCGCGAGCGTGCAGATGATGACGAGCGACGCCATGTAGCCGCACGAGGCTGGTGAGGAATAGGCACGCACGCACGCGCCAAAGCTCGGCGCGGTGACCCACAACAGCGGCAAACTAAACAACGCCATCGCGAGAAACATGGCGATGGAAAATTGTAACGGGCGACTCGCGGCGTAGCGCGAGCGTTCGAGCGTGAGGATTTGCGCGGTGAAAAACAGCGAGGCGATAATAGTTTCCCATTCGCCGCGTCGGAGGTTGAATGAATGAAAATTCACATCCGCCAGCACCGCCGCGCCCGCCAGCACGAGCGTAACGCATAAAATAATTTTCAGCGAAGGCCGCCGACGGTTCAGCAGCACCACCCAGCACGGAATAAAGACGCAGTAGCCTTGCGTGAGAAAAGACGAGGTGGACGCCGCTGTGTAGGCGAGGCCATCCATCTGAAATAAAATGCCCGCACCGCCGAACAGCGCGAGGATGATCCCCTGCTCGGCTTCGCGCCGGGAAATTGTTTGGCGGATGAAAAATAAAATCGGCAGCAACACCAAGCCTGCCGTGCCGAAACGGATCACCACGCCCAGCGCGGTGAAGAACCACGTTCCCGCGTCGGGCAACAGTTTTTGCTGTTCCAGCGCGAGCGCTTTCATCACGGGAAAACTCAACGCCCAGCAAGGCGTGGCGAGAAGGAGCATCGCGGTGGCGCGCGAACGGCGGTCGGCGCTCATGGCCGCGATTTTTTCTTGCTCGCGGATTCGAGAATGGCGCGCTCCTTGGCGGTCAGAACTTTCACGTTGCCACCGGCGGCGTTGATCTTGTCGAGGATGGCGTCCACTTCACTGGCGGTGAAGGACGAGTCGGCGGCGGATTCGGATTGGGGTTCGACTTCATCATAGCTCACCTTGCGCCCCATTCGTGGCAAAACGATTCTCGCGTAAAACCAGCCCGCTGCCATCCCGCCCAAATGCGCGGCGTGGGCGACATTGTCTGAGTGCATACCGAACCCAATCAAGGCAATGACAAAAGAAACGATGAGTAAGTTCCGCGCGGACAAGGTCACCGGAATCACAAAAAATACCAGCAACTGCAATTTCAAATTTGGCTGCAACACCGCAAACGCGGCAACCAAACCGAACGCGCACGCCGACGCGCCGACCACTGGTCCGCCAAAATAATGCGGCCACAGAAACGCGGCGACGGATTGCCATACGCCACCGATGATGCCGCTCGAAAGCATCAGCACCCCGAAACGTTTTGCACCCAGTTGTGATTCCAGCGCGAGGCCGAAGGAATAGATGGCCCAGCCGTTGAAAAGCAAATGCAAGAAACCGGCGTGCATGAATTGATACGTCACAAACTGCCAAACGTAACCATGCGTGAGACCTTCATTGCTTAAGGCGAAATAATTGTAAAACCACCTGCCGTGTTCGGGAGAATTCGCCATGAACAATGGCTTTCCATCGGTTGACAAATCTGCGGCAAATAGCAGTTCCAATAAAAATACCACCACATACGCGATCAAAAATTTCACCGTGAGCGACGACCAGCGCACGCCGAAACGGCGCGGCGCGTATTCCTCCGGCTCCCGCATATAGTCCCGATCTTCAATCATGGCCGAAGTCTAATGGCTGCGCAGAAATTTTCAAACGGCTTTCCATCAGTGCATTTTTGGTAGGGCGTTGCTGCCGCAACGCCAGCATCACGGCGGCGATGCCTTACCAGAAATTATTTTCGCCGCCACCAGAACATCCGCTCCAAGTTGGTGCGGTTGGGATACGAGCGCGGCGTCCATTCGGCGAGCAGTTCAAAATGCGGCGAGAAGCGTTGCCAGATTTCTGCGCGCTCGACGCCGAACGGCGGGCCGTCGGTGTCGGGGATAAAATAATTCACCGCGAGATAATCGCGGCCGGGCTTGAGCCAACGTAACGTGGCACGGACGTATTCATCGCGCTCGCTAGGATTGATGGCGCAAAACAAAGTGTGTTCAAACAGCCAGTCGAAGAGTTGCGGCGGTTGATCGCGAAGAAAATCACCAAGCAAAAACTTGGCGACAATTCCCTCGGCTTTGGTGTTTTCATCGGCGAGCGCAATCGCACTGGGCGCGAGATCGTAGCCAAATGTGTCAAATCCTGCCTTCGCGAATTCGCGCGCGTCGTGGCCGGTGCCGCAGCCGGGAACGCAGACGGTGCCGCGTTTCAGATCTGGATTGGCCGCAAGAAAATCCACGAGGCCGGGCGACGGCGCACCTTTTTCCCACGGCATATCTTGGGCGAGGTAACGTTGTTCCCAGTATTGTTGGCTCATTTGATTTACGATTTGCGATATACGATTGACGATGCCAAAAAACTGCGACGCGTAAATCGTAAATTAACTTTGCACCAAGCCATCCACCAACTCGATCACGCGCGGCGCGGACGCGGCGACCTTGGAATCGTGCGTGGCGATGACGAGCGTCATCTGGCGTTCGTCGCGAATGGTTTTTAATAAATCCATGATCTCGCCGCCGGTGTGCGAATCGAGATTGCCCGTCGGCTCATCGGCGAGCAATAAAATCGGTTCGTTGACGAGGGCGCGGGCGATGGCCACGCGCTGCTGTTCGCCGCCGGAAAGTTCCGAGGGTTTGTGATCGAGCCGTTGCGCGAGGCCCACGCGGTCGAGCAAATGGCGCGCGTGTTTTTCCACATCCGCGTTGGTGAGACGCGCGACGCGTCCGGGCAAGCAGACATTTTCCAACGCGGTGAGTTCCGGCAGCAGATGATACGCCTGGAACACAAAGCCCACCGAGCGATTGCGAAAGGCGGTGAGTTTGCGTTCGGAAAATTTTGTGAGTTCCTGACCGTTGAAAAAAATTTCACCCGCGTTCGGTGTGTCGAGGCCACCGATGAGATGGAGTAAGGTGCTTTTGCCCGCGCCGGAGGAGCCGCGCAGCGCGAGGAAATCGCCGCGCGCCACGTCCACGCTTACGCCGCGCAAAACTTCGAGCGTGCGCCGTCCGAGGGCGTAGCTTTTTTTCAGGTTGCGGGCGGAAAGAAGAAAATCACTCATAGCGCAAGGCCTCCACTGGTTTCAAACTGCCCGCGCGCATCGCCGGCAGCACGCCGCCGAAAATGCAGATGAAAAACGAGCTGACGCAGATGATCGCCACATCGCTCGGCGTCACGAGCGCGGGGAGTTCGCCGAAGCCATAGACGGACGCGGGAAAAAGTTCCCAGCCGGTCACACTGCGCATGAAGTGGAGAAATTGGTTACGATAGGTCACGGCCAACATTCCGAGGCTTAATCCGGCCGCAACGCCAATCACGCCGATGACGGCGCTCTGCGCGAGAAAAATTCCCGACACTTGCAGGTTCGAAGCGCCGAGCGCCTTCAACATCCCGATCTCGCGCGTTTTCTGAACGACGAACGTGATCTGCGCGCTCAAGATGCACAGTGCCGCGACGAGCACGATGAAGAACAGCAGATAGAACATCACGTTTTTTTCCACCTTGAGCGCGGTGAGGAAGGGAGCGTCGTTTTCCATCCACGTCACCACCTTGTAGTCCACGCCGAAGGCGCGTTCGATCTCGTGTTTCAATTCCGCCGCGCGATACGGATCCGCTAGGGTCACGGACAGGCCGTGAACGGCGTCATCAAGGCCATACAACTCTTGCGCGTTCTCGATGGAGGCGATGACGATGCGCGAATCATAATCGTTGTAGCCCGTGCTGTAGATGCCGCGAATTTCGTAGGAATCGGTCATGGCCTGAACGTTCGCATCCCGTCCGGCGGCGCGGCGGATTTGCTCCATTGCCCCTTTGGAATAAATCGCTAGATGATCGCCGACGGTCAGGTGCATGTTCTCCGCGAAATTCACGCCCACCACGAGGCCATGACCCGCGAGATTGAATTCGCCGTCCACCATTTGGTTCGTCAGCTTGCTGGTGCGCCCCTCCGTGTCCATGTCGAAACCGCGCAGCGTCGGTGCGTCCTGCAGCGGCGGACGATTCGTCGGCCCTTCGGTCTCCACCAGCACCGGGCCTAAAATGACCGGCGCGACGCTGGTCACGTTGGAACTGCGGGCAATGACGGAGGCGAGATTGGAATAATTTCTCATCGGCTCACCGGACTTCTCGGCGAGATTGTATTTCATCACCGTGACGTGCGGCTTGAAACCGAGAATCTGCTGCTGCAGATCATGATCGAACCCGCTCATCACGCTGATGACGATGATGAGCACCGCCACGCCCAGCGCCACGCCCAATACCGAGATGAGCGTGATGATGGACACGAACGTCCGCTTGGGCTGTAAATAGCGCAGCGCCAGGAAAAATTCAAACGGCAACCGGAACATCCGCGCAGGCTAAAGGTGCGCCGGGTGCGTGTCAATTTTTGGCGGGCATTGAAGGGGTTGGCCAGTGATTTGGCGCGGCAATAGTGTCAGGCCAGAGAGTCGGTTGCCAAATGTGTCCCGCTGCAGGACGCCGCTGTTTGGCAACGAGACAGTTCACCGCGCGAAAACTTATCAGTCATACGCCGCGCCGCGCTCGTCCTCGTCCTCGTCCTCGCAAATCACCAATAGATTCAGGGACGCCGACGCGGATGTGCAAGCTGGTGAAATAATTATCGTCTCCCCACCCGGTTGGCAAAGGCCGTGCTAAATAGCTCCCATGACAAATACAACATTCATCACGCGGGCTTACAGCGAGATTGATCCGGTGGCCATGAAGTCCGGCCTCTTGGGAAAAGCCGACAAGTTCAACTGGATTGACGGCGTGCTGGTCGCCACGTTCATGGCCTCGTTCCTCGGCCTCGTCTGCCTGCTGGCCAATTAATTTTCCGACGGTTCGCCGCCGCCGGGGCGAGGCTTGAGTCACCTGGCTTTGGCAGGCGGCGAATTCGTCGGCTTGGGTTTCTTGAACGCGGAGCGCAGCAGCCAGTGGCGTTTCAACCCTTGCATCAAATCATCCGCGTCCATCACCGTCTGTGAGATTCCTCCGAGCAGGTTTGAATTGGCCCGCACTTGCACATTCAAATTACTGGTGATGGACGCGGCATTAATCAAAGTGAACCCGATCTCACGGGTGAGTTCGTCGAGATTGGTGTTCACGCCCACGAGCAAATGATTGACGTTCGTGAGGGCGAGTTGAATTTGCGAGTCGCCGTTCGTGCCGAGCGCCCAGACGCCGAGCGAACCCGGCCCGCGCAGGACTTCACTGATGTAGGTGAAGTTGGTGACCATCGGCTGCGCGGCGGTAATCGCGATGTCCAAGTTGGATGTCGCCGCCGCCGCGCGGTCGAGCACCGTAAATAAATGATTGGTGAGCGCGAGAATGTTCGGCAACGCCGTCTCGACTTGCCCCATGATTTTTTCCAGGCGCTCGTTCACCGGAACGGATTCGGCCACGGGCAATTCCACCAGTTCGGTCTGGTCGTGCGGAACAAAAGCGTAACGCTTCAATTTTTCATCCCAGACCGCGACGATGCGTTTGCGACTTTTGGATTTATTGTTGAAGGCGTAAACGGAATTGGATTCCAAGTTCAACGTCGCCAGCAATTGCAGATTGGAAAGCGTGAGGCCGTCGTAGGGTTGATAGACGACATTGGAATTAGATTGTGTGTCAAAAACGAATTGCGACAACTGCCACTGCCCCGGCTCGGTGACGACGAGTGCTTCCAGTTCGGCAATGGTTTTGTGCGCGATTGGCTGCGTCAGACACAAGGCAAAACCATTCGTCGCGCGTGTGACTTCCAATTGCGTGGGGCCAAGGATGCTCGCATTCACTTTCACCATCGAGCCATGCGACCAGATGTAACGGAAATAGGGTTCCTGCATCTCGAATCGCACTTCCACATTACGCGGATCGCCGGGTTGTTGCGGGTGAACCTTGGTGATTTCTCCGACTTGAAAACCCATCATGAAAACGGGGTCGCCCACTTTCAGGCCAGCAGAACTTTGAACGTAGGTGACAAAATTTGCCTTGGCGAGAAACCAACCCTTGCGTTCCGCCGTGTGATAAATGTAGTAGCCAAAACCAAACAGCAGCAGCGCGGCGGCGATGAAAACAAACCAGCCGACGGCGCGCTCGACTTTGTTGAGGCGCGTGCGGAGCTGCGGGGTCAAATCTTGCAACGGCATAAATAAATTTTGTCAGAGTGTTACGCTATCCGTCCCGGCCAGCAATTCTTTTACGATCTGGTCGCGAGACTCGGCCACGCTGTTCCACGAGCCGACGATGGAAAAAATCTTTTCATCCAGCACCGCGAATTTTTTCTGCGGATCGCGCCACGGACGCAAATCATCGGCAGTCACGATGATCGTCATCTTCAATCCGACGAACGCGTGATGGCCGTTCCAAAGCTGGTTGAGAAAATCCAGCAACCATTGCCGATGACGACCGCCGAGGCCGTCGAGCGGATTGTCGAGCAAGAGCAATTCAGGCTGCAAAATCAAGGCCCGCGCGAGGGCGGCGCGTTGCCGCCAGTTCACGGCCACGCTTGATGGCACGGCGTCGGCGAACGGCGTGAGTTCAAACAATTCAAGAAACGTCTGCACCTTGCCGCCCGCCTCGGCCTCGGAAAGATTTTTTTGATAGCGCAACGGCAGCGCGATGTTCTCCGCGAGCGTGAGGTGGTTGAACAATTTGCCGCCGGAGAAAACAAAGCCGATGCGGAGGCGCTCGGCGATCTGTGCCTCGCCAAAATCTTTTGTGTCGCAGCCGAACACGGTGCAACTGCCGCGCGCGGGCGTCATCAAACCAGCGGCGTGCATGAGCAGATCGCTCTTGCCGGAATGTTGCTGGCCGGCGACGACCCAAAATTCACCAGGCAACACCGTCCAGTTCACATCCGAGACGACCGCGAACGTCGCATCGCGCAACGAGACGATGTGCGCCCCGCGCATGGCGACGACGGCTGGATTGAAATCGCTTTCGTTCATGTCCTGCAAATTTTTACTATTTCAACAAATAATGTTTTGAACCACAAAGACACGGAGACACAAAGTGTTTTTTCTTTGTGCCTTTGTGCCTTTGTGGTTCAAACGGGTTTTCACGTCAGCAAATACAGCACGATGAAAATCGCATCCACCAGCACGCAGACCACGACGCCTTGCGTGACGGCGCGCACGGCCACGCCGGAAACTTCTTCGAGCCGCAACGGTTGCGCGAGGCCGTGATAGCACGTCACAATGGCGATGAAAAATCCGAACGCCATCGTTTTCAGCGCGAGCAGAACGAAGTCGAGCCACGTCAGCGCATTGGTGATTTCTGAAAAATAATCGCCGGGCGTCAGCGGCACGTCCTGCAAGAACGCGAACAGGTAGCCGCTCACCAGTGCGCCGATGATGAGATAAATCGTCAGCGCAAAAATTCCCAGTGCGGTGCCGATGACGCGCGGCACGATGAGATAATGCACGGGGTCAATGCCGAGCGCCTCCAGCGCCTCGACCTCGCCGAGCGCGCGGGCGGTGCCGAGTTCGATGACGTGCGCGGTGCCGACGCGCGCCAGCACGAGCATCGCCGCGAGCAGCGGTCCGAGTTCGCGCACGATGACGATGACCATGGTGGAGCCGAGGTAATTGATCTGCCCGAATTTCGCGAGCGCGGAAACTGTCTGGCCGACGACTACAAACCCCAGCGCGAGCGCGATGAAAATGAACATCGGCATCAGTGCGATGCCGGCGCGGGAAATTTCCGCGCGAATGCGCGGCTGCATGACCGAAGGCGAGACGCCGAATTTTTTGACGATGACGCCGAGCGTGATGAGTGCGAACGCGCCGAGGCCCTGCACCGTCAGCAAAAACCGGAATAGCAATCGGCCGACGACGTCCGTGTAGGATTTCGGCAGGGCGGCGCGGCGAAACACCTGTGTGTTTGCCACGTCGAAAGCCTTGCCCAGATTGCCGCGCATGGCAGGAGCGTAGATTCGCGGGGGCGCAGGGTCAAAAGACTTTTCTAAAAAATAAATCGAGCGAGAGAAAATTTACCTCACCGTCGGCCAGTTGGTGAGGTTGTATTCGGTGAGTTGATAGTCGCTGTGGGCGTGGTTCTGCTTGGAGAGCTGGTGCATGATTTGGTTGATGGCGGGAATCTGATAGGCGTAGTTCGGCCCGCCGCTGGAAAAATAATTATGCGAGGCGAGCACGAGTTGATCGCCGATGAGCAGCATGGCGGGGTTGGAGGAATCGCCGTTGCGGAGCGACCTGGTCCAGTTGGTGGTCAGGCCGGAGGCAACATTCAAGCCGCTGTTCCAGACGACCATTTTGCCGACGGAAAAATTCATCGGCTCGCTAAAGAGAACAAAATCCTGATTCATGCCGATGCCTTGAATGACGGCGCTGGCGGTGGCCGGCAGATAATTGGTGAAGTTCGCAGGCAGAACCGGCAGGTAGCCGACGGAGGCGGGCAGGTCTTGATCGAGGATGCCGATGGAGGTGTCGTTGGTGAGGTCAATTCGCTGCAAGGTCTTCCGCCAATAGACAACGTTGTTGGTGTCCAGAAATGCTTTCTCGTCGAGTTGCGGGCACATGTGTGTGGCGCACAAATAATGGCGGGGCGAAATCATGGTGGGCAGTCCTTGGCCGCCGAGGTTGTGGCGGTAGCCAATCGGCGTGGCTCCGAGGCCCGCGACGTGATGGAGCCAAAAAGTCGGGGACCAAGCGGCGTTGGTGATGCGGGCGAGTTGCTCGATGTTGGTGGCGGCGGGGGCGTTGAAGGAGCGCATGGTGTCCCAACCGCGCGGAAGGCCAGCCGCACGCGCGGCGGCGTTCGTGGCGAGATGGTAAGCGAGCGTGCCGGGAGCGATGGCAGAATCATCGTTGCTGGCGGCGCGAGTGGGCCGGATAAAAAACAGCGTGATGATTAGGACGAGAAAAATATTCAGTAATTTCATGGCGGTAGATGGATTTTACAATTTACGATTTTGCAGAGTGTGGCGTGAGTCGTAGGCCAAGAGAAAATAAATCAGCACGCCGACGACGATGGCGGTGAGTCCGCTCCAGAACATCGGCCAGCGCGTGCCAGCGGCGGGCGTGCAAGCCGCAAACCACCAGCCGCTACCGAGATAGCCGATGAGGTTGCCGACGCCGCCGTTCATGAAAGTGAACAATGCCTGCGCCCGCGTGCGCCAAGCGGCCTCGACGTTTTGGTCCAGCACAATCTGCGCGGTGATGAAGACGAGGACGAACGACGCGCCATGCAGCGTGACGCCCAGCAGCAAAGTGATGTCCGTGTCGCACGCGCTCAAGGCGAAGCGCGCCACGCCCAACAGAAGACCGCAGGCGAGAATCCATTTTAATTTCCAATTCACCAGCAACCACGCGAGGCCAAAAATGGCGATGACCTCGGTGATTTGCGCGAGGCTCATCCACGCGCTCGTGTGGACGAAACCAAGCTCGTGCAGATGCGTCGGCGCATACGGATAAAACGCGCAGAGCGGAATGTTGAACAAAGTCGTGGTGAGAAAAATCACGCGGTTGCGACGGTCGCGCAACAGCTTCAAGGCATCGAGACCCAGACGTTCGTGCCAGCGAAGATGCTCGGCGGATTTGGGAACTGCCAGCACTGGCAAAAAATAAGTGAACCCTGCGACCAACAGCCAGACCGCCGCGCCGAGATAACCGGCGTATTCCGAGCGGTCGAGATTCAGCGCGCTGATGAGGAGCGAACCCGCCATCCAGCCGAACGTCGCGAGCGAGCGGATCGGGCCAAATTCTTTTTTCGCATCCTCCAGCCGCGCGAGCACGAGCGCCGTGGAAATGCTGAACATCGGTGAGTAAGTGAGATAAAAAATTTGGATCAAGCCCAGCACCAGCCAGACATTGGCATGATGATGAATGGCCGTGCTGATCGCGGCCATCAGCACAGCGGAAGTGAAAGCGAGACCGCGCAACACTTTCGCCGGCGGCACCTGACGGTCAGCCATCGCGCCGAACATCAGCGGCGAGATGAAGGCCGCCACCGCCAGTGCGCCGAACGCATACGGCTTGATATCGTGCAGCCCTTGCGCATCCAGAATCGTGCCGAGCGGCACAAACCAGATCGCCATGCCCGCCGCCTGGATGAAAAATAAAATCATCAGCTCGGCGTATTCGGCTTTACGCAACGTCGTCAACATTGCCGCGCAGGATAGCGGAACGGGCGGGAAATAAAAGGGCGCAAGGTTCAACCGGGGTTGCCGGAACATTTCAAGGGCTGCAAGCCCGTCATGTGACAGCCCAAGGTGAAGCACAGCGTAGCCTTGGGATAATGATTTCCACAAATTTTCCCCGCCCTGAAGGGGCGGAACGTTACGCTGAAAACGAAATGTTCGATTGAGTTTCGGGCTTACAGGCCAGGAGAGATCTTTGCACGGCGTTACCCAGACCTCCGCTCGCGGACTCGCTCCAGTCTGGGCTTTCACATGACGGGCTTTCAGCCCGATGCAGGGATTTATTATCACGCACAAAAATAAATCCATCGCATCGTCCTACCACGTTGCAGCACCCGGGGGGACGGGCGCACTCCGGCAGCGCGCAAAATCAACTTCGGATTTAATTCGCCGGAATTATTTCCGCTGTCCGCAGACTTACAGGTCCGAGCAATCCAGATTCCAGCAACGGTGATTTTTTCGTCCAATGATGCCACGTCGTGAAGGTCAACCGCCCCGTCGGACTGGGCTTGCCATCGAGAAACCACTGCGGCCATTCCTTCAATTGCTTGCCATTCCACTCGACATCCGGCGGCAACTGTTCGTCGCCAATCAGCCGGTTCGGCCAGAGATTCGTGACCTTGACGGTGAGCTGGTTCACGCCGGATTTTGCAGCGGCTGAAATGTTCACTCGGAACGGCGGCTTCCATAAAATACCGAGGTCATTTCCATTCAAGGAAACTTCCGCAAAGTTTTTTACCGCGCCAAGATCCAGCCAGAGTTCACGTCCGTCAGCCAACTGCTTGGCAGAAATTTCAATTTCCTTTTCGTAAATAGCCGTGCCGGAAAAATAACGCACGCCATCGTTCGGGTGTTCCGGCCAAGAAATTAATTTATCCAGCGCCACCATCGGCGGTGCGCCCCAGTTCGGCGGAAATTTCAAAGCCCACGCGCCGGAAATTTCCTGCGGCGCGGGAATAGTTTCCGCGACCGCGCGCAAAACTTTTCCGCTGGCCGTGTGTAGTTCCACGCGACCATTGCTCCACGCTTTCACCACCGGCGAACCGCCAGGTTTCACGCTCGTTTCCCATTGCGGCGATTGACCGAAGCCGGTCGTTCCCGGCAGCGTCAGCGTGTCGTTTTCGCGCACAGTCATCTGGCCGGGCTGCCCGTTGAAGGTGTAGCGCACGCGCAATTCTTTTCCGTGATTCGCCGCCGGATCACCACCCAACATATCGTTGCTGGCGGCAATAACAGTCTGACCGCCACGCACCAGTTCAGAAATTTTTGCGGTGGCATCCAAACTATCCGCGCTATCAATTGACGTGTAAATCGCACTTTGAATTTCCAGTTTCGGCGACGTGGCCGCTTCCGTTTTCATGTCACCGCTGGCGGCGACGACGTGCTCCGGATTGTCCGCCGCGTGACGGAAAATGACGAACACCGATTCGGCGGGCTGAAAATTCAATCGCACCGTCGTGCTGCCAGCTTGCTCGCTCCAGACCGACGCGGGTTCGATCACGCCAGTGTCGGGATGCCATAACTCCGGCGCTTTGCCGCTGACACGAAACGTGCAGTTCACCGAATCAAACTGCCGCCGCTGGTTCGACACAAAATAAATGTCCGCCTCACCGTCAACGCGATGACAGAACGCCAACCGTGATTTTTTTTCCGCATTGGCAAATTCAAAATCCGGCCTCAGTTTTTGCGCGGCGAAAACCTCCGTCAAAGATTTGCCCCAAACAATCCGTCCTTTGACCGCAGTGTTTTCAAAAACATTCGTGCCATCGCACTTGCCCCAGAGTTCGGCAGCGAGTTTTTTCACCTGCGCGTCGCACTTCGGAAAATCCGTGAGGCTTGGCGAATGTTGCGGACGCGCGCCG
The DNA here is from genome assembly GCA_025360325.1 of Limisphaerales bacterium. Lineage (GTDB taxonomy): Bacteria > Verrucomicrobiota > Verrucomicrobiia > Limisphaerales > UBA11358 > UBA11358. Next base: position 22,513 of record JANYCI010000260.1, read on the forward strand.
ACGACGGTTGCCCCGGCGCGCACCAGTTTGCCAATGCGCTCCAGAAGTTGCGGCGTCATGTCCGAATCGTTCGGCGGCAAAATCAGCGCGGCATAATTCGCGCCGCTCTTCAAAGTGATGCGACCATTTTTCACCGTAGCGCCGTGCAGCAACACGTCGGCGTTGATGGCGTCGTAGTCATAGCCGACGGGCAATTGAGGATTGCCAACGCGCATTTCCACCGGCGCACTTTCGCCCGTGAAGTAAGCGGCGTCCGTCACGGCGCGGCCTTGTTGCAATAAAAATTCGCAATGCGCGATGTAAGTGATCCACGATTTTCCCTGCTGCCACCACGTCTCGGTGCGATCAAAGTGGAACCCCCATTGCCCCATCGTCATGCCCGGAAAAGTGTTCGTCCACGGCTGCATGGCATAGCGGTGAAATACATAGCGGTTCAACCCCTGGCAATACATCAGGTCGCCGAGCGTCTTGAGGGAATTAGGATCTTCCAACCAACGCCCCGTCTGCGGCCCCGGCGCAGCGGTGAAAGATTCGGCAGCGACGATAGTCTTGCCATAAATATGCGCGATGGACGCCGCCATCTTCACGGAAGCATGACCCTGACTACCGCTCCAAAATTCACCCATCACCACATCCGCCGGCGCGCCGGATTGCAGCGATTCAAACGGCCCGGTGTAAGGCTCGGTCGCATTGAGCAAATTATTTTTACGGCACAGTTCGGCGAAGTGGCCGAAATAATTTTCCGCGAATAAATCCGCGACCGTCCGTCTCATGTCCCACAGAAAACGTTCAGTGATTTCGGGGCTATTCACGATGTGCCGCGCAAACGTCGGTAAAAATTTTAGCGGATCATAACCGCGCCGTTTTTGAAATTCCGCGCGGAAATGTTCGGTCCAGTCTTGGTTGCCCACTTCGTAACTATCAATCAGCGACGTGTCCAGCGACTTGCCGGCGAGCGGGCCGATGTCGGCGAGAATTTTTTTCATGAAGCCGTCCCAATGCGCGTCGAGCGCCGCTTGACTCATCTTGTCACATTCCAAACCGGTGCCTTCTTTCGGAGCCGGATGGTTCTCGATTCCAATCGGCGTGTAGCCGAGACGCAAAACAATCCAATCGCCCGGCGGCACGTTCCATTTGAGGCGACCATCCGCCGCGAATTGCGCCGTCAAATCCAAAACGTCATCGCGCAAAACCGTTCCGCCCGCATCGCCCGTGCGCGCCGGTGGCTGAACGAACGTGCGATCCACCGAAGATTTTCCGAACGACCGCGTCTTGGCCATTTGGCCAAGGTGAGTGGGAAAAATCAGCGTGTCATTTTCCTCCGCCGTCGCGGTGCCGGCTTTGCCATCGAGCGTGAAATTGAGGCGTAGTTGTTTGACCTCGCCAAACGCCGGATCGCCGCCCAGTTCATCACTGCTAGCAACCACCGATTTCCGACCGCTCTTGACCAAGGAAATAATTTTAGCCGTCACGTCCGCCGAGCCGCCGCCATCCGCACCAAAAATCGCGCGCTGAATTTCCAGCTTCGCCACGGGTGCCGTGATGCTGGAAGTTTTTTCCGCCGTGACCAGCGGAGCCTTGAACGCCAGCACCGCGATGTCGCGATAAAATCCCAGTGTCACTGGCGGCGACGCCAACACCGCATCAAAAACGCTGGAGCCGGTGACGCGCGTTTCGCTGGCGGTAAGCCGCTGCATCGCGTTCGTCACGGTATTCCACGGACCGCCGCTGCTGGACCAGCCCGCGCAATTTTCCACGCAGAGCTTGAGGCCAAGCCGGTTCGCTTCTTGCACGGCGAACTTAAAATCCTCGCGCCATTCCGCGCTCATAAACTTCACCGGGCCAGCCGGAATTTCGCAATCCACATTCACGATGGTCGCACCGCCGAGGCCGATTTTTTTCATCGCTTCGAGATCAGCCGTGATGCCCGCCTTGGTGATGTTGCCATTCATCCAGTGCCACCACGTCTGCGGCTTGGCGGAATCCGGCGGGGCGAGAAAACCAGTTTCCAACGAATCCGCCGACGCCGTGAAAGCGGTGAGCGAGAGGCCAAGCCCAAGGGCGACGATGAATGAATATTTCGATTTCATGTGGTGGATATAAAGTTATTTTGCGGCGGCGCGAACATTTGCGGATCGCTTCGGTTTGGCGGACGGTTTTCTTGTTTTGATGCCCGCGTTGGCCATCGCTTTGCGCGCCCACAGGACAAGTTCGGGCGGCTGCTCCAAAATTTCCGGCGGCACTTCGTGATACGCCATCGTCATCACTTTGCCCTTCATTTCATAGGTGAACGGTGCCATGCCGCGCGCGGCGTAATCCGTGAGATTGGCCGCACCCGTTTTGAAAAACAGCCGACCCTCGTCCAGGATGCCGAAAAAAATTTCGCCCGCATAAAGCCCGTGTGCGCCGAACATCGCCCGCGCCCGGACTTCGGGCAAAGCACTCAACTGATCCAGCACAAATGTCTTGAATGAATCGTCAGCCATGATTGCGAGCGCTAACAGTGCCGGAATTTTTTTGAAGCGCAACCACTCATCGGCTGCGTTGATACACGCGCACCCAGTCCACCTCGAAGCGGATGGGAAATACGGTCTGCGCCGGATCGCCGCCGCTGTCACCGCCGATGGCTTGATTCAAAATAATGTATTCGGGACGACGAAACGGATTACCCTCATCGGCGTTGTCCGCGTCCGCAAGCTCGAACTGATTCATCAACGCGCCGTCGAGCCGCAGCTCAAATTTTTTCTCGTCCCACGTCATCGTCCAAATGTGAAATTCGCGCGACCACGCTTCGCCGCCCAATTCGGCAATCGGTTTCCTGACCGTATTCCATTTTATTTTTTGGTCGAGGCTGTAACCGAAATTAGCCAGCACCGTGCCATTGTAAAATTCCATGATGTCAATCTCGCCGCCCTCTGGCCACCCGATGTGCGGCGTCGCGCCCAGCGTCCAGAACGCGGGCCAACTTCCGGGACGCGTGTCAATCCGCGCCCGCATTTCAAATTTTCCGTAAGTGAATTCGTGCCGCTTGCGCGTCGTGAGGCTCGCCGAAGTGTAATCAATCTGCGCGCGACTTTTTTTCCAATCACCACTGCTCGCTGAAAAAATTGGATTAGGTTTGGGTTCGCGCCGCGCTTCGATGACCAGCAGGCCATTCGTGCAAAACGCATTTTCCTCCTGATACCATTGCTGTTCGTGGTTGCGGACAAAGCCGTGCTCGTAATTCCAGTTCGCCGGATCCGGCGCGCCGTTGGTGTTGAACTCATCCGCCCAGACCAGTTTCCAATCGTTCGTCGTGACTCGCTCATCACTCACCGCCACCGGCCAGCCATCGGCCCAATCCATTTTTCCAATCGCCAGCCGCGACCGTCCGCGCGTCTCGGCGTCGTAATAATGGTAGCTGAATTGCGTCAGGCCATTCGTGCTGCCGTCATCTACAATGCCGATGTGGCCGGGGCCGATGAACCGTCCGCTGCTCGCTAAAAACGGCGAGCCGCCGCCGGTCGCGAGATCGCCGCCGTCGCGGTCGCGATACGGGCCGGTGATTTTTTCGGAACGCCCCACGCGAACTTCGTAAGTGCTGTTCGTGCCTTTGCAACATTGCCCCCAGTTCACGAAGAGATAATAAAACTTCTCATGCCGCGTCAGGCACGCCGCCTCGATGGAACGGTTCCACGCGAGATTGATGATCGGTGAATTCGTCGCCACGCGCCGCCCCGTCAGCGGATCGAGTTCGGTCAGAAAAATTCCCTTCCAATATGAACCGAACGCCAGCCACAACTTTCCATCCGCATCCAAAAACGCGCTTGGATCAATCGTGTTGAACGCGTCGCCATTCGTGGACTGAATAACCATACCCGCGTCGTGCCACAGAAAATTGGTCGCGGCAAAATCCAACGTGGCGTTAGTGGTCAGACCGATAGCGGAAGTTTGTTTCCCAAACGCGGACACCGAATAGTAGAGAAAAAAAATTCCGTTCACGCGCACCACATCCGGTGCCCAGATGAAACCGTCAAAGCCCGGCGCAACGGATTTCGCCCACGCCGGTGGCTGCGAAAACACTGCCGGACCATTCGTCCAGTGAATCAAATCCGGCGACGACTTCGTGCGGATGCCCGGCCCGGTGTTGAAGCTGAAATAATTTTCCCCGTCGCGGAGGATGGTGGAAGGATCATGGCTGAACGTCTGGCCAACCAGCGCGAACGGCACAAAATTGGTGGCCGCACCGCTGGCCGTGAAGGCGGCAAATAGGACGAGGGGTAAAATTATTTTCATATTCACCTTTCCAAAATCGCCGTGGCGGCGGCGTAGATTTCCGTGTGCGTGAGGCTGATGTGGATTTTTTTTGCACCGCGCGCGGCGAATAATTCCGCGCCCTTCCCATGCAGCACCACGAACGGCTCGCCCGATTCTTGGCGGCGAATTTCGATGTCGTGCCAACCGAGTTGCGCGCCAATACCCGTGCCGAACGCCTTGGAAACCGCTTCTTTCGCCGCAAACCGCGCCGCGAGAAACGGCGCGGGATTTTTGTAGGTGCGGCCATACGCGACCTCATCCGCCAGCAGGATACGCGTCAAAAAATGGTCGCCAAATTTTTCCAGCGACGCTGCAATGCGCGCCACTTCAACGAGGTCAATGCCCGTGCCTAAAATCATTTTCGATTTACGATTTACGATTTATGATTTGCACGCAAGACTTCTCGCGCCACGAATCACGAATCACGTTTTACTAAAATGATCCGCCTTGAAAAAATTGCCGCGCTCGACCTGCCGGAACTGGCGCCGTATCGCACGCTACGCCGTCCGTTTGAACACGAGGAGCAAGGCATCTTCGTGGCCGAGGGCGATAAGGTGGTGCGCCGCTTGCTCGAAAGTCATTTCGGCGTCATCTCTGTGCTGCTGCCGGAAAATCTCGTGGCGGATTTTGAACCGCTGCTACGCGCCCGGCCAGAGGCGGAAATCAAAGTTTTCGCCGTCACCAAAAAATCCATTCTCGAAGAACTCGTCGGCTTCGAGATGTTTCAAGGCGTTTTGGCCATCGGACAAATTCCACCGCCGACGTCGCTGGAAAAAATTATTACCACCAGCCCACGTCCGCGTCTTTTCGTGGCGCTGGACGAACTGGCGAACGCGGAAAATCTCGGCTCGCTCGTGCGGAACTGCGCGGCGTTCGGCACGCACGCGCTCATCGTGGGCGAGACGTGCAGCAGTCCGTATCTGCGCCGCGCGGTGCGTAATTCCATGGGCACGATTTTTCAACTGCCCGTCCTCGAACTCAACACTCGGCGCGGGGAAATTTCCGAACCGTTCCACGCCGATGGAAAAATGAAACGCCGCGATGATCCGGTGGTGACGCTCGCGGAGACCTTAAAAAAATTACGCGCGCACGGCGTGAAGTGCCTCGCCGCGCATCCGCGTCCCGATGGCAAAGTTTTATCACAGGCAGATTTCACCGGTGATGTGTGCCTCGTGTTCGGCAGCGAAGGCGACGGCATTTCCGAAAACGTTCTCGCCGCCTGCGACGAGGAGGTGGCGATTCCGATGGCGAACAACGTGGATTCGCTCAATGTGTCGGCGGCGGCGGCGGTGTTTTTGCACGAAGCGGTGCGGCAGAGAAAATGAATTTAACGCCAAGGTGCAGAGACCGGGACAAGTGGAGGCGTCGAGACTCGAATCGTGCTTAGAGCGTGACTGAAAAATCAACTTTGTCCCGCTTCGTCGTTGTTCTCGTCCTCGTCCTAGGTTTCGCGGGAGTTTCGAAGACGAGGACGATTCCACTAATGCGCTTTTTCAGACAGGCTCTTAAAACAAGTCGTGTTTCATAGCCTTCGCCACCGCACCGGCCTGGCTGTGAACATGGAGCTTGGCGTAGATGTTGCGAAGATAATCGTCCACGGTGTGAAAACTTAATTCTAAACGTCCGGCGATTTCTTTTTTGGTCAGACCTTCTTTCATCAATTCCAAAACTTCGCGCTCGCGTTCGGTCAGGCCGAAATCTTTTTTGGGGCCGGCCATGCGCGTGAACATATCCAGCACGGAAGTCGCCGGGCAAACCATCGCGCGCCGTCAGCGTCAGCGATTGTCCCTCGCTGTCCAGTCCGTTCATGCGCCACAACTTTCCGCCCAAGGTCAGCCGCCAGATTTTTCCAGCGGCATCCGCGGCAAAAATGCACGGCCCCACCGATGACGAACTGCTCCACTGCCAGCCGCCACTGGCCAGCCGTTGCCCGCGAACCAGACAGCCTTGCACGGTGGAAAAGAAAACTTCGTTCGTCCGCGCAATCAACAACCGGTCGGTCTGATCCGCGATTCGCCCGAATGGGGCAGCGCGTTCGTTATCGTGCCGTGGCAGCAATATGAATTCACCGGCGACACCGAACTGCTCCGCCGCTACTACGACGGCATGAAAAAATACGTCGCGTATCTCGGCACGAAATCGAAAAACAAAATCGTCTCGCACGGTCTTGGAGATTGGTATGACATCGGCCCGAAACCGCCCGGCCCGTCGCAGCTCACGCCCACCGCGCTGACCGCCACGGCGTTTTATTTTTACGACACTTGGATTCTCGCGCAGGCGGCGG
>JANYCI010000027.1 GCA_025360325.1 Limisphaerales bacterium
AATTGGGATTATCCAGATGACAAACAACGCGGTGAAGCTGGTAGGGCGGGCAGTCCTCTGCCCGCCGAACGCGTGGGTTGCCAGCCGACGGCGCGCACGGAGTGACGCGCCCTACCTACATTGTTTGTTAACCGGACAATCCCAAATTGAATTCGTGTCAATTAGCGTAATTAGCGTCTATGGTTTTGTTTTATGAAAACGTTTCAAGGCTACCATCTCATCACGCCGGATGATCTGCACTGGCGTCCGTCGAATTTGATGAAGATTTCGAACGCGGATTTTCTAGAACGCACGGGGAGCGAGAACATCGGCGCACGGCTCTGGCGGTTGCCGCCCAAGAGTGCAAACACGCTGCACAAACACATCCGCGCGGAGGAATTTTATTTCGTGCTCGAAGGCACGGGCCGGGTGCGTGTGGGCGACGAGACATTGACTGTGCCGCGCTACGGCGGCGTGCTGGTCGGCCCGGACCAGTTGCGCCAGGTGTTCAACGACACCGACGCCGAGGTGCTTTGGCTCATCATCGGCGCGCCGGAGGAACTGGAATTTCTGCAAGGCTCAAAATCCCAGATGGACCTCTCGCGCATTTACCCGGTTGACCCGACGCAGTTGCCCAAGGAGTTGGCGGGCGTGGTGTGGCCGCCGAAAGTTTGAAAATTCTGGCGTGACGTCGCCCCCGTCGCTCCGCAAAATCAATGGATGCAATACGTCCTCATCATCCATGAAGTCGCTGATTATCCGGCGTGGAAAAAAGTCTTCGATGCCGCCGCTGGCATCCGCAAGGAAGCGGGCGAACGTTCGTATCAGGTTTTGAAATATGAAACGGACGCGAACAAGATTGTGCACTTTTCGGCGTGGACTTCCCTCGCGGATGCGAAGGTATTTTTTGAATCACCGCGTCTGGTTAAAATTCGTCAAGCAGCAGGCGTGAGCGCGCCGGAATTTATTTATCTCGATCAACTGGAGGCAGGCACGTTATGAAGCGCATTGATTATTTTACCGCGCAGCCGGAGTTGATCACCCAGCTTCGCACCATCACGAAAGCGCAGGAGAATTTCCAGCTTGATGGCCAATTGCGCGCGCTGGTGGAACTACGAGTTTCGCAAATCAACGGCTGTGTTTATTGCGTGGATTTGCATTCGCATGAAACGCGGGAGCGGGGAGAAATCCAGCAACGATTGGACACACTGCCGGTCTGGCATGAATCACCGTTTTTCACTGAACGCGAAAAAGCCGCGCTGGCGTGGGCGGAATCGCTCACTTTGATTTCGCAAACGCACGCTGCGGATGCGGAATACGAGGCGGTGCGGAAACATTTTTCTGATGCAGAAGTGGTTGAATTAAGCATCGCGATTTCGCTGGCGAATTTCTGGAACCGAATGGCTGGCGGCTTTCGACGGATGCCGCCAACCCAGGCAATAAGCTGAACGCGAGCGCGCGGGCTGCTCGCTTCAAACCAATTCCATCACGCGCTGCAATTCGGCATCCGTGTTGTAGAAATGCGGCGCGAGGCGAATGTATTTTTGTCCCTTGCGGTCGGTGCGAAGGGAGGTGACAACGTTGTTGTCCAAAAGTTTTTGGTGCAGCGCGGTCAGGTCTTGGCCGGGCTGGAAAAAAGTCGTGATGCCGCTGACATTTTCGAGCTTCGGCTCGGCGTTCAGCACGACGTAATTTTTTTCGCGCAACGCATTCACGAGCCAGCCGCGTTTGCGGAGCAGTTCGCGCGCGATGTTATCCACGCCGATTTCGAGCGCGAGTTCCATCGCAGTGAGCAGGCCGATGACGCCGATGAGGTTGTGTGTGCCGGCTTCAAATTTCGCCGCGCCGGATTTGAATTCGATTTTATCCTGTGCGACAAAATTCGGATTGCGGACGTTGTGCCAGCCGTAAATGGGCGGATTTAATTTTTCCTGCAAATCGCTTTTCACATACAGCATGCCCGCGCCGCAAGGGCCGAGTAGCCATTTGTGCGCGTCGGCGGCGAGAAAATCTACATTGCCAACGGGCGTGGGAAAGGCACCGAGCGTTTGGATGCCATCGAGACAAAATAAAATATTTCGTTCGCGGAGAAATTGTCCGATGGCTTCGTGCTCCAGCCGAAAGCCGCTGATGAAATGATTGGAGGCGAGCGCGACGAGCTTGGTGCTTTCGTCCACTTGGCCCATCACGTCCACGGTGCGGATGATGCCGAGGCCGCGCGTATTGATGAGGCGCACTTGCACGCCTTTCGCGGCGAGCGCCATCCACGGATAAACGTTCGAGGGATAATCGTCGTGGTAAATAAGGATGCTGTCGCCCTTGCGAAAATTCAAACCGGCGGCGACGAGGCTCAAGCCGAGCGAGGTGGGGCCGACGAGGGAAACTTCATTTGGCTGGCAGCTCAACAATTTTGCCCCAGCTTTGCGCGTATCTTCAAGACGATGCAGGACGAATTCTTCCTGATCGCCGAGCGTGGCTTCGTTGGCGCAATCGTTCATCGCCTGCGCGACGCGGCGTGGCAACGGACAAACGCCTGCGTGCGCGAGGAAGATTTTGTTTTTGGCGACGGGAAATTCGTGCTGACGGAGTTCTTCGTTCGACAAAATTTCGTTGAGAGTCATGGCGTGGAAATCATTTCAAATCCGCGCGGACAAAGCGATTCAAAACCCCTGCGTGATGGTCGAGATCTGGTTGAAGTAACCGGTATAAAACTGAATAATGGCGATGGCGATGGCGATGGCGATGACAAGGTAAATGATGCGTGGAATCCACTCGGCCAAGGCTTCAAATTTACGACGGCCTTCTTCCTCGTAATACACGCGGAGCCGGTGCAATGATTCGTCGAGCTTGCCGCTGGTTTCGCCGGTGGTGTAAAAATTCACGAACAGGCTAGGGAATTTTCCGCAACGGCTGACCAGCATCGCGGGCGCGTGACCGAGGGCGAACTCCGGTCCCCACGCGGCGACGGTGCGGCGGATGGCGGGCGAGGCGGTGGCATCGGCGGCGAGCGACCATGCCTCGATAATGCTGACCCCGGCGCTGATGAGTGCCTCCAGTGCCAGCGAGAGCCGCGAGAGCACGAGCGCGCGGCGCGCGGCGCCGAGGATGGGCACGAAATGCAAAACGGATTCCACCAGCGCCCGCCAGCGTTCGCCGTGTCCGCTTTGCATCGAATAAAGACCGATGGCCAGGAACAAATAAAGTGGCGCGACGGCGAGCACGGCGTGGAGAAAAAGCCCGTTAAGATTGGCGGAAAATCCAGAGGCCGCCCACGGCACGACGACGCAAAAAACTAGCGCGGCGAAATGGATGAGGAAAACCGGATACATCATCGCGGAGATCGCCTGCTTGGCGAGCTTGGCACGAGCTTGGTAATAATCGGCCAGCACGCGCAGGCAACTGTCAATGCGCCCGCTGCGTTCGCCCGCGTCAATCAGTGCGAGATCGAATTGCGGCAGCCAGCCGCTGCTGGCGCGCAGGGCGTCCGAGAAAGTTGCGCCCGCGTGGATTTTTTCAATCAGCAGGTTGAGCGGTTTGCGGAACGAACGGGAGGGCGGATGTTTGGCCAGTTGTTCGATGGCTTGCGTCAGGCTGATGCCGGCGGTGACGAGCTGGGAGAGCTGGTAGTAAAGTTCCGCGCGGCGGACCAACTGACCGGGCGTGATGATCAGTGACATACGCCCGGAGCCATCAGGCGATGGCGCGGTCGAGGCTGGCCTTCAAATCGCGTTTGCTTTTTGCGCCGACCATCTGCTCGGACACCTGGCCGTTTTTTATGACAAGCAACGTGGGTATCGCGCGGACGCCGAACTGCGTGGCGAGTCCTTGGTGTTCATCAATATTGACCTTGCCGATTTTTACCTTGCCCTGAAATTCAGTCGCGAGTTCGTCCAGGACGGGCGCGATCATTTTGCACGGGCCGCACCATTCGGCCCAAAAATC
>JANYCI010000319.1 GCA_025360325.1 Limisphaerales bacterium
ATGACTGGAGCCACGGTGCAGGCCAACAACGGAGGCAGCGGTTTCGACTTCTATGCCGGCTCCGGGGCGAACCAAACCACTTATGTCAATGTCCTGGCCAGTTCTGTAACCTCGGTTATTAGCTGCCAGACGGATTTGCGACTGGGAACTGGTTCATTGGTATTCAACGTGGCTGGCGGCGGCAGCGGCAATGACTTGCTTATCAGCGGTGCCATCGTCCCAGCGACCACCAGCAAGGCGGGCGGCAGCATCAGCAAAACCGGAAACGGAATCCTGACGCTTTCGGCGGTCAACACCTTTAGCGGCAACATCACCATCAACACCGGCACGCTGGCCTTAAGCGGTAGCGGCTCGATTGCCAACACCACCAACATCATTGTTGCCAATGGGACGGTGCTGGATGTTTCTGGTTTGAGTTCCGCGTTCACCCTGGGCAGCAGCCAGACTTTGAGCAACAGCGCGGTCGGCGCGATTCTCAACGGCGCGAACAATACCGGTTCGGGAACGGTCTCGCTGGTTTATGACGGCGTGAACCCGTCCTTCATCATCACCAATGGCGGCATGACTTTGTCGGCCTCGACTGTTTTCAAAGTTAACAAGACCGGCGCGGCGTTGTTGCCGGGCAACTACAAGATTATTTCCAAAGCTGCGACCGGCAACGTCGGCCTCGTCGCCGGAACCGTCCCCAGTGTCACTTTGACCGGCGGACAACCAGTGTCGGGAACACCTTCCTTGACCATCGTCAACGGCGAGCTTTATTTGACCGTGGGTGGGATTTCTGCTTGGAGCTACACCGGAACCTCCTTCACCTACGACGGCACAGCCAAGTCACCGACCATCAGCTTCGTCGGCTCCACCAGCACCCCGAAAACCACGAACTACGTAGGCACTTCGGTGAGTTACAACAGCGTGAATGCGCCGACGAATGTCGGCACTTACTATGTGTCGAACACCGTGGCGGCGGACGCCAATTACTTTGGCACGACGAACGTGCAGGCGTTCACCATTAGTCCCAAGGCGGCCTCGGTGACGGCGATTGCGCAGACCAAGATCTATGGCGCAGTGAACCCGGTGTTGACCGCCGTGACGAACGGCGCGGTGAACGGCGACGTGATTAATGTCACCCTGGCGACGGATGCGACGCAATTTTCGGCGGTCGGGGTGTCGAACATCACGGTGACAGCGGGCAGCAATCCGAACTACACCGTGCTGACGACCAACAGCACGCTGACCATTACGTCCGCCAGCACTTCAGTCGGGGCGAGTTCCACCAACAATCCCAGCGGCTATCACGATGCCGTCGCCTTCCTCGCCACGTTGCCGTCGGACGCCACTGGTAGCGTGGTTTTCTCTTCCACCAACGGTTCATTCAGCACCAACACCGTGACGGGTGCGAGCACCACCAGCTTGAGCATCACCAACCTGCCGCGCGGGACGAATGTCATCACCGTGGCGTATCTGGGCGGTGGCAATTATGTCGGCAGCACGAACAGTTTGAACCAGGTGGTGACCAACCATCCGCCGGTCGCCAATGTGATGACCGTGACGCGGACCGCCGGTTTGGCGTTGACGATCAAGCTGTCTGACATCGCCACCAATTGGAGCGATGCGGACAACGATCCGGTGGCGTTGACAGGTGTTTCCATGCAAAGCACCAACGGCATCAATCTGTTTGCGCTGAACTGGAGCACGAACCTGGACGGCAGCATTATCACCACCAATGCCTACGCCTACATCGGCTACACCAACAGCCCCAATGTCAACGACCAGATCAGTTACAGCATCGCCGACGGCTTCGGCGGGACGAACCTTGGCTATGTGGCCATTGTGATTCAAAGCAGCGTGACCGGAACCAATTCCATCACCGCGCACGACTTCACCAGCAGCCCCTATTCCAACACCATCACGGCCTACGGTATTCCCAACTATTACTATGTGCTGGAACGCGCGACGAACCTCACCTCGCCGGTATGGGTGAATGTCCAGACCAACCAGGCCAACGCGACCAATGGTGTCATCAACGCGGCGGACACGTTCTGGGACCTGGGCGGGGTCAAACCCAGTCCCTCGGCCTTTTACCAATTAAAGTGGCAGCCGTGATACCAGCGTCAAAACTTGAAACACTGACCAACAAAAAACACTTATGAGACAATCAATCTTGACGGGGATGATGGCTGCTTTAGCTTTATTGGCTGCGGCCATGAACACCGAGGCTTCGCTTTATCCCATTGGCATCATTCCCGACGGCAATCCGGTGGGTGCAAGTTTCGCCGGCGCTTACGATCAAGCCGCAGCGGGTTCCACGGTGGGAGCTTTGACCGTGAGCTTGGACATCAGCGGCGGTTACAATGGAAATCTGTATGCCTACCTGGTGGCCCCCAACGGGACCATGGTGGTGTTGCTGAACCAGCCGGGCGCGACACCCGGCAATCCCTTCGGCTTTGCCGGATCGGGCTTGAACGTCACGCTGACGGATGCGACGACCTATAACGGCAATCCGGTCACTGGCATTCAGACCACGCCAGAGACGCCGGGGCAAATCTTTTCCGGCACCTACAACGCGGCGGGAACCTTGGGCACATTTAACAACAGTTCGGCGAACGGGAGCTGGACACTGTTCTTTGCCGACGAAGTGGCGGGCGGCGGCCAGGCGACATTGAACGGCTGGAGTTTGGACATCACGGCGGTGCCGGAGCCGGTGAATGTGGCGTTGGGACTGTTCGCGGCCATGCTGGTGGCCTATGCCGGAGTGAAACGCTGCTGGCAGCCGCAGCCGGCGGCGAAGTGACGCCGTCTGGCAGTCTGGCAAAATCTTCGTGACGGGTTTGGGTTCCTGTCATTGAGACCGGATCATGGGTTCCGGGGTTAGGGTAGGGTGGCGGCGTCAAGGGGTTGGCGCCGCCACTCGATCAAAAAACTAGAAATGAAATAATACGCCCGGGCGAAAAGTCCAAAAAATGACCAACTTCAAAATTTACCTGACGCGCTTTGCCCCTGGCCGAGCGCTGTTGCATTTAGGGAAGCGCTGATTAAAGACTGTTTCGCGAACTTCACCTTGCAATTTGCAGGCGTTTCGCCACGTCTTTTCGTAGCTGGGCGATTAAATCAGTGCTTCCTTAGGTTGTCTGACGCGTGGCGGACGATGGGATTTTCACTGGGCTGGCGTGCGGCGGGAACTAGGCAATATTTTGAATTGAGACAAATCAAAAGCTAAAAATGAAAAAGACGACCTATCTGATCCTTGCGCTCGCGCTTCCATTGGCTGCGCAAGCGGCGCAACTTTCCATCACGCCGGGGAAATATTCCGGGACAATGTCCTCACTAACAAACTATTCTGTGCCGGACTGGTTCCGTGATGCGAAGTTCGGCATCTGGGCGCACTGGGGGCCGCAAGCCGTGCCGATGGAGGGCGATTGGTATGCCCGCTATATGTATGTGGAG
>JANYCI010000368.1 GCA_025360325.1 Limisphaerales bacterium
CCGGGCATTTTTTGATTCACCGTTCGCACTGCGTCGCGTGCGTGGGCAAAGGTGAGGAATGGTTTTGCCTTTGTTCCAGGATTCGCGTCGTCGCCCGTCGGCGAAATAAAAAATTCACGCGCCGGCGCAGCGGCGGCAAAACACGTTCCCGCCAGAAAAATTAAAATGACACGCGCGAAAAACAACATCGGTTTAATTTGGAAATGCTAGGCCAACGCGGAATTGCGACAAGATTGTTTTTCGACTCGCAGCCGTTTAACCTGTCCGCATGGCTTGGTTCACTGACCGGCATTGTTTTTTGCTCGCCGTGCTGCTTTACGGCAGCGCGACGCTATATTCCGTTTTTCTCTGGCGCAAAGGTTTTCGCCGCGATGACTGGGTGAATTATTTTCTGCTCGCCACCGGGGTGGCGCTGCACACACTCGCCATGACCAAGCGCGGCCTCTCGCTCAATGCCTGCCCCGTCAACAATCTTTACGAAGCCACGACGTTCCTGCTGTGGGCACTCGGCCTCGCATCATTGGCGTATGCGCTGATGCCGCGCTTCAAATTCATCTGCGCGTTTGCCGCGCCGCTGCTGTTCACCGTCGGCGTGTTTGCGCTGATGCCGTCGCTGGATCCGCCGCACGGACCCAAGCCGGAATTTTCGGGCGCGCTCCGCAGTTTGCACGCGGCGACGATCCTGCAAGCCTACGGCGCGTTCGGCCTCGCAGCGGTGGCGGCGATGATGTTCCTTGTTGAGCAACGCGATTTGAAACTGCACAAGCTCCGCGCGCTGCTCTCATTCTTGCCCTCAATCCAACGGCTCGAACTCATCACCACGCGGCTCACGGCGGCGGGATTTGTTTTGCTCACTGTCGGCCTCGTCGCGGGCTGGCTGCTGCCGCGCCAAGATGGCAAGGCGTATTTGTCCGACACGAAAGTGCTGTGGTCCGCACTGCTCTGGCTCTTCTATCTCGAAGCACTCGTCGCGCATAAATTTTTTGGCCGTTCCGCGCGCCGCTTTGCCGTCGGCATCGTGGTGGCATTTGCGTTCCTGCTGCTGACGTTCGGATTGACGAACAAGTTTTCATCGCTGCATCAGGAGCAAATTCCCGACAACCTCCGCGTGACCACCCAGCGCGCCGCGCCGCTGCTCGTCACTCGTCACTCGTCACTCGTCACTGGCTCATGAGCATCGTCGTCATCGGCTTAAATCACCGCACGTCGCCCGTCGAACTGCGTGAGCGCTTTGCCTTTGCCGAGGAAAAAATTCCCAGTGCGCTCGCGGCCTTGCGCGCTTCCGGCCTCGCGAGCGAGGCGACGATTCTTTCGACCTGCAACCGCGTGGAAATTTACGCCGTGACGCCGCTCGCACCGGACGCCGCCATTGCGGAGTTGAAAAAATTTCTCGTTGCGCATCACGCCTTCAACGGCACGCTCGGCGACGAACTCTATTTCCACGCTGAGCCGCACAGCCTGCATCACCTCTTCAAAGTCGCCGCCGGCCTCGACTCCATGGTCATCGGCGAGACGGAAATTTTCGGCCAGCTCAAGTCCGCCTACGAAGTGGCATTCTCACATCAACACACCGGCGCACGGCTCAACAAAGCCTTTCAGCGCGCCTTCAACGTAGCCAAGCACATCCGCACCGAAACCAACATCCAGCGCGGCAGCGTTTCCGTGATGTCCGCTGCCGTGGAACTCGCCGAGAAAATTTTTAGCGACCTCGCCGAGCACGAAGTCCTCGTCATCGGTGCCGGCGAGACAAGTGAGAAAACGGCGCGCGCCTTGCAATCGCGCGGTGTGAAAAAAATTTCCGTCACCAACCGCTCGCCGGAACGCGCCACCGCCCTCGCCGCCGCCCTCGGCGGACGCGCCGTGCCGTTTGAGAATTGGCCCGACGAATTTGAGCGCATAGACATCGCCATCAGCAGCACCGCCGCGCCGCAGCCCATTTTGGATCGCGCCACGCTGGAGCCGCTCATGCGCCGCCGCCGGAACCGTCCGTTGCTCCTCATTGACATCGCCGTGCCACGCGACATTGACCCCGCCGTGAACGCGCTCGACAACGTCTATCTCTACAACGTGGACGACCTGCAAAGCATCGCCGACGATTACTTGAATTTGCGAAAAGAAGAAGTCACTCGCTGCGAAAAAATCATCGCGGAGAAAGTCACCGCGCTGCTGGCGGCAAAAAATATTTCGGCCAAGCCCGCGTAGCTGGCCGCATTACATCACTTACGAACCGACCAACTCACCGCGGCTTCTGCGCGGGCGTTTTCAGCGGATACAAACCCGGACAGCAGCCAAACGTGGCGTGGAATGCCGCGCTGAAATGGCTCAAGCTATTGTAGCCGACTTCCAGCGCGGTTTCGGTGACATTATGTTCGCCGGACTTGAGCAGATCCGCCGCGCGTTCCATCCGCAGTTCACGCAAATGCTGCGTGATGGTGTGCCCGGTCTGCGCGGAAAAAATTCGGCTCAAATAAAAATGGCTGCACCCGATTTTTTTACCGAGTTCCTCCAACGTCGGCGGCGACGCGAGATTTTGCTTCAATAAAAAAATCACCTGCTCCACGCGTTCCTGCGCGAGCCGCTGCTGGCGCGTGCAAAACATTTCCTGTCCCGCTGGCGGCGCGAGTAAAAATGTTACCGCGAGTTCCAGCGCCTTGCACTGATACCACAACGGCTGCGCGGCGGCATACACCGGCGGCTGGCGCAGCGTGGAAATCAATTGCTGCTGCGCCGCGCCCAGCCGCACCGGCACGCTGACGGCGGGCGCGGCAGAAACATTTTCCATCGCCGCGAGCACAACGGGATGCAAAACGGATTTCGTTTCCGCCAGATGTTTGGCGAGGAACGGCACGGAAAATTCCACGGTAAGAAACTGGTGCGGCTCCTTCGCTGCGCGGGTGGCGGTCAGCGGTTCGTCGCGCCGATGATAAAACCCCGCCGTGCCGGGCGCGAATTCAGCGCGACTATTTTTACCCGCGACCAAGCCGTTGCCCTCGAGGTTCAGGCACAATTCCACGCAGCCGGGATGAAAGCTCGCGCCCCAGTCAAATTCGCGCTTCGCAAAAAAATCGTGCCACTCGATGCTAAAGCCCGCGCCGCGAAAACTGCCGAACAACGGCTGCCAGCCGCCGCCGACATCGCGCCACGCGCCAGCTTCGGAGAAAATTGGAGTGGAGGAAATGCCCATAGTCGCGTGCAAAATTTATTTGCACACGCCGCGTTCGCTGGTGCGGATGAACTGCACAAGATGGTTCACCTCCGGTAACGGCGGCAGTTCGGCCTCGACTTTTTTCAGCGCGTCGGCGGTGGACAAATCTTCGCGGAAGATAATTTTGTAGGCGCTGCGTAAGGCACTTTGCGCGGCGGCGGAAAATCCGGCGCGTTCCAGTCCGACCTTGTTGATGGCGCGAGCGACGGCTGGATTGCCTTCGACGATAGTATAGGGCGCGACATCCTGCGGCAGTCGTGAGCAGCCACCCGTCATGCAGCGCGTGCCGATGCGGCAAAACTGATGCACCGCCGTGTAGCCGCCCAACGTGGCGAAATCTTCCACCACGACATGACCGGCCAGCCCCACAAAGCCCGACATAATGATGCCGTTGCCGAGCTGACAGTCGTGCGCGATGTGGACGTGCGTGAGAAAAAGGTTTCCATTGCCGATGACCGTGGCGTCACCATTGCTGGTCGCGGAATGAACCGTCACGCCCTCGCGAAAAACATTTTGGTCGCCGATGCGGGTGCGGGTGACGCCGCCCTTCCATTTCAAATCCTGAGTCTTCAGCCCGATGGCCGTGAACGGGAAAAATTCATTTTCGTTTCCGATGTGCGTGTGGCCATCTATGACCACCTGCGAATGAAGTTTGCAGTGGTCGCCCAGGATGACGTTTTCGCCGATCACGCAATAGGCACCAATGTTGCAACTGGCGGAAATTTTTGCGCCGGGATGAATGATGGCCGTGGGATGAATCATACGTCGCGCAGCATGAAAGTGATTTCCGCCTCGCTCACCACTTCGCCATCTACCTTGCAGAAACTTTTTGCTTTGCCGATTTTGCCGCGAATCTTCGTCAGCTCGACTTCGATGATCAACACATCGCCCGGCACCACCGGCTTGCGCCATTTCACCGCGTCCGCCGCCATAAAAAACGCAAGCTGGTTCGACGCTTTCAAAACTTTGAACAGCAAAACGCCCGCGACCTGCGCCATCGCTTCCAGTTGCAGCACACCCGGCATGATTGGCTTGCCGGGAAAATGTCCCTGAAAAAACGGCTCGTTGATCGTCACGTTTTTAACGCCGACAATTTTGTGACCTTCGACTTTCAGAATCCGATCCACCATCAAAAACGGATAGCGATGCGGCAAATCCTTCATCAGATCTTCAATCGTCATCGCGCCTTCTGACGCGGATACCGGCTGCGGCGCGTCCTTTGCGGGCGGCGGCGCAAACGTCTGCGCGGCGTGAATCGGCTTGTTGATCTGCTCCACAATTTTGCGGACGAGTTCGCAATTCCCCGCGTGGCCGGGCCGCACGGCGATGACGTGGCCGCGGATCGGTTTGCCTAGCAGCGACAAATCGCCAATGATATCAAGCATCTTGTGCCGCACAAATTCTTCAGGATAGCGCAACGGCTCCGTCGTCAGCACCGCATCCTCGCGGATGACAATCGCGTTTTCCAGACTGCCGCCCTTGATCAGACCGTTCTTGATGAGAAATTCAATCTCCTCGTAAAAGCAAAACGTCCGCGCGTGCGCCAATTCTTTCTCCCACGTTTTCGGCGTGACCTCGGTGGAATAAAATTGCGTGAACCGCCCTTTCTTATCTGCGCTGGTGCAAGTGATTTTGAAAGCCTCGTCGGGAAAAAGTGTCATCACCGTTTCGCCGAGATGGATTTCAATCGGCGCGGTCGGCGTGAAGTATTCTTTTTTCTCCGGCAACTGCACGCTGCCCGCTGCCAAAATAATTTTGCAAAATTCGCGTGAACTGCCATCGGCAATCGGCGGTTCATTGGCATCTAGTTCAATGATGGCATTATCAATTCCGTAGCCCGCGAGCGCGGCGAGGACGTGTTCAACCGTGTGGATTTTTACATTGCCCTTCGCGAGCGTCGTCGAGCGGTTCGTCTCGGAAACATTTTCAATGCGCGCCTCGATCTCTGGTTTGCCTTCCAAATCCACGCGCCGAAACCGCACGCCGCTATTGGCGGGCGCGGGCAAAATCGTCATGTTGACGCGGTTCCCGCTGTGCAGGCCGATGCCGGAGAAACTGGCGGAACGATTAAGAGTCTGTTGATTCACCACGACAGATTGAACAAAACACGCGGGCAATTGGCAAGATTGCTTTGGGTTTTAACGCCGTAAAAAACCTTGATGTTTCAATAAACCACTTTGTTCAGCGGATACTCAATGATGCCCTCGGCTCCCGCAGCTTTGAGCTGTGGGATCAGCGTGCGGACGATGTGTTCGTCAATGATCGTTTCCACCGCCACCCAGCCTTTGAGCGAGAGATTAGAAATCGTCGGGTTACGCAGCGCGGGCAAATCCGCCAGCAGCTTCGCAAGATTTTTTTCCGCGATATTCATCTTCAATCCCACCAACGCCTCCGCGTCCAGCGCGCCTTTGAGCAAAAGCGCAATCGTCTCGATTTTTTTCCGCTTCCAAGAATTTTTCCAAGCGTCCATATTCGCGATCAAGCGCGGCGTGGAAACCAGCAATTCATCCACGATGCGTAATTTATTGGCGCGCAGCGATGAGCCGGTCTCGGTGACATCCACGATGGCGTCCACGAGTTCGTGCGCTTTCATTTCCGTCGCACCCCAGGAAAATTCCACCTCGGCCTTCACGCCGTTTTTCTTCAAATACTTTTTTGTGAGGTTCACGACTTCGGTCGCAATGCGTTTGCCCTGCAAATCTTTCACGGATTTGATCGGCGAATTTTCCGGCACGCACAACACCCAGCGCGCGGGACGGCGCGAGACTTTGCTGAATAAAAATTCCCCGACCTCGTGCACTTTAGAACCGTTCTCGATGATCCAGTCGTGGCCGGTGATGCCGCAATCGAGATAGCCGTGCTCGACGTAGCGGCTGATTTCCTGCGCGCGGAACAAGCGGATTTCCATTTCGTCATCGTCCACATACGGCACATACGAACGGCTGCTCACGGAAATGTTATAGCCCGCCTTGGCGAGTTTCTGGATGGCGGCGTCCTGCAAACTGCCTTTGGGCAAACCGAATTTTAATTTCTTGATCATGATTTAATCGGGGCAAGATAAACAATGTGGCGACGGTTGAACAATCTGAATTCTTCAACCCCCAAAGGATTTTCCAAGGCCGAGCCACCAGCGCCCGCGCCACTACCGGAGCGGGTTTTCTGCGAAGGCGAATTCTTCCACAATTTTTCCGCCGATCAAATGTTCTTGGATGATGCGTTCCAAAACTTCCGGCGTGCAACTGTGATACCACGCGCCTTCGGGATAGACGACGGCGATGGGCCCGCGCACGCAGACGCGCAGGCAACTGGCTTTGGTGCGATAAACGAGCGGCTCCGCACCGCCTGCTCCGCCGAAGCTTTTTTGCGAAGGCGAGACGAGATTTAATTCCTTGAGGCGCGCTTTTAGAAAATCCCACGACGCCAAAGTTTTTTCGCGCGGACAACATTTCGGTTCGGCGGCATCGGTGCAAAGGAAGATGTGGCGACGAATTTTTACGAGGCCCAGCGCGGCGGCGGCGGATGCGAGTTCGGATGCCATAAATATGCGGCCAGATTTAACGCAAAGACGCCAAGAAGCAAAGGCGCAACAAAAATGGCTGTATAAAAAACCAACATCATTGAACCCCAAATTTGCTTGGCAAAATACTTTGCGCCTTCGTGCCTTTGCGTCTTTGCGTTAAAAAAAACTACCGGAAAAACGTCAGCCCAATCACGCCACCAACCGCGATGAGTGCGCCGATGACGGAATGAATTCCGATTTTTTCCTTCTCCACGATACGCGTCAGCGGCAGCAGAAAAATCGGCGTCGTCGCGATGATGGCGGCCACAATGCCAGCTTGCGTGGTTTGGAGCGCCCATTGCATACACGTCACGCCGAGCGTTTGCCCCGCGAGCGCATTCGCCAAAACCCACGGCCAGAGCGTCGCCCATTTGTCGCGCGAGACTTGCAAGGTTTTTGGCTCGAACAATCCACCGTGCGTGTGAGCGGAACGCGCTTTGAAAAGCAACATGGCGATGGCGGGAATCAAAATGCCGCCGAGCACGCGCTGATAGCCAGTCGTGCCGGCATCGGGATAAAGTCCGTCGGCGTGCGCGACAAAAAACGCCTTGCGAATCAGCACCGCGCCGAACGCCGCGCCCATCGCGCTGATGACGCTGCTGGTGATGCCGATCTGCCAGTCGCGCGCGGAAATTTTCAAGTGGTCATCCGGTTTGAGTGCGATGGCGACGCCGCCAAGAATCACCGCCACGCAGAGAATTTCCGCGAGATTTAATTTTGTGCCGAGCCAGAAAAATTCGATCAGCGCGGCAAACGGCGCGGTGAGACATTGACACAATAAAATCGTGCGGCGGCTGCCGAGGCGCGGCAACGCCTGAAAATATGCGGTGTCGCCCACGCCCACGCCGAGCAGTCCGCTCAACATGAACCAGCCGGGTGCGCCTTCAAAATCCTTCCCCAAAAAATGCGTCCAAGTGGCGAGAAAAAACAGTGCCAGCGTGAGCCGCCAGAAATTTGCCTCGATGCCGCCGACGCGTTTGGACACGCGATAGCCGCAGATCGCCGAGGTGGCGAAGAGGAGCGTGGTGAGCAGCGCGGCGAACATCGTAGCAGCTTGCCAAAAAAAAAATGCGCGTCGAGCAATTAGCCGGACGAGGCGGCAGACTTTTAACGCAAAGGCGCAAAGACGCAAAGATGGGACTAAATAGATTGGTCAATTATCGGTCAACAATGTTTGCAGGCGTTTTTCCCTCCACCTTTGCGACTTTGCTTCTTGGCGACTTTGCGTTAAATCAGATTTCAAAAACCTTGTGGCTTTGCCCCTCTGCGCCTTTACGTTAATTCCGTTTCCCTTCAAACATTGCCAACGCGTCCGCTTCAATTTACGATTCGCGCTCGCTCATGGCGGAATACCAAGTTCAATTCGAGGTCTTTGAAGGCCCGCTCGATCTCCTGCTTTATCTCATCAAGAAGGAGGAAGTGGATATTTACGAAGTCAACCTCACCAAGCTCGCCACGCAGTTCATTGAATACATTGATTTGATGCGCGCGTTCGATCTCGAAGTCGCCGGTGAATTTCTCGTGATGGCTTCCACGCTCATGTATATCAAGAGCCGCGAGCTGCTGCCGGTGGATCAGCAAGTCGTCGTCGAGGCCGAGGATGAAGGTGAAGATCCGCGGTTCGAACTCATCCGCCAGCTCGTCGAATATAAAAAATTCAAGGACGCCGCCGCGTCGTTGCAGACGATGGAAGAACGACAGGAAAATGTTTTCCCGCGCCTGCCGGGGAAAATTGAATTTCCATCCGAAGCTGCGCCCGCAAAATCAGACGTGGGAATTTTTGATCTGCTCAACGCGGTCAACACGGTGCTGAAACGCTTTCAGGAAAAGACCGCCGGCACGCGCGAAATTTTTGAGGACAAATGGACGGTCAGCGAGAAAATGGAGCTAGTGCTGAACGTCATCACCGAGCGCGGCAGCGTGCGTTTTATTGAATTATTTGAAACGGCAGCGAACCGGGCGGAAATCATTTGCACGTTTCTCGCGCTGCTGGAATTGATCCGCCTGAAACAACTCGCGTGCGTGCAGCCGGAACCGTTTGCGGAAATCGAAGTGACCAAGGCGATCCCCCAGGTGGCATCGGCGGAAAATGTTTATACTGCGCCTGAAATTTCTGCTGCCACCGAAACGAAACCCGTTTTGTCCGCTCCCGAATTAGTTGCTCCCGAGGCCGAAGATGAAACCACCGCTGAATCTGAGTCGGAATCTG
>JANYCI010000030.1 GCA_025360325.1 Limisphaerales bacterium
AAACTATTTTTCTGCATGGCGTTGTAATGCAGCAAAGTTTCGCCGAGGATTTGTTTTCGCAATGGCAGCAGGTTCTTTTGCCCAAACTCAACCGCCTCCCGCGCGGACAATAATGCGCTTCGCGCTTCCCGCACTTCCGAACGCACATTCACTTCTTGCGCCATGTAATTGTCTTTCGCCTGTTGAAATTCCGCCGTGAGTTTAGCGACGGCAGGCTGGCCTTGATCGAAAATCGGCAGTTCCAAATCCAGCGTCGGCCCGGTCACGCGTTGGCCGTCCGGCGAACGCTCCGTGTCCACGCCAAGTTTCACGCCGGGAATGAAGCGCGTTTTTTTCTTCAACCGCAGCGCGGCGGCAATGGCTTCCGCCTGACTCCGTGACGCCGCCAAATCCAACCGCTGAATGACAGCGAGCGATTCCAGATTTTCCAGCGGCAATTCTTTTTCCGGCAACGACGGCAGTTCATCCGCAATTTGCCAGTTGATTTGTTCGCCCGACAAGCCGAGCAAGCGATCAAGATGTTCGCGTCCCGCCTGCACTTCTGCTTTTGCCTTCATCAAATCCAGGTGCGACTGCATGGATGGCGCTTGCTGGTTGTGTAATTCAAGTTCGTTGATATTACCCGCGTCATATTGCCGTTGCGCCAAGTCCGCTTGCGCGTCGTTGACTTCAATGATTGTGTTCAAGTGTTTCCCTAATTCCCCTTGCGCCTGCAAATCATAAAACGCGGTTTGGATTTCAGCGGCCAGTTGCAAAACTTTGTCCGCAACTTTCAACTTGGTCTGTTCCAGATTTCGCACGGCAACTTTTTTCTTCGCGGGCAGTGTGAGCAGGTCGAGCAGATTTCCAGCGGCGGAATACTCCACGTCCGCCGCCGACGGTGGGCGGTTCGGAAACCGCCAGCTTCCGGCAATCTCGATGTTTTGCAATCTCGATGCTTGCGCCACGTCTGCCTGTGAAATTCCGATTTCCTCAAACTCGGCTTGTAGCGAACGGTTGTTGAGCAACGCAATCGTCACGGCAGCTTGCGCGGTGAGATTGGATTGCAGCAATACCGTGACGGTTTGCGCGACTTCATTTGTATTGTGCCATTGCAACGATTGGCCGGTGCGTGCGTTCACGGTTTTGTCAACGTCATTGAGCGCAGCTTTCGGATCGGTGCTGGCACAGCCGGCAATCGCCAGCGGTAAAATTGCAGCTAAAATTATCGGGACAGTTTTCATTTATTTTTTGGTTTTCGGTTGATGAATGGAATTCTTCCATGCTCAAAGCGTGGAACGATTAAAGGAAACGAATCAAAGGCGCGGATGCGCGATTGACTCAATTAGGCGAGAATGGGCGGAGCGAGACTGTAAAACGCCGCACCGAGCGACACTTCGGGCATGAAGACCAATTCGCTGTCCGGGGGCTGGCAGAAGATTGGCGTTTCAAATTGGGCAACCGTCACCGTTTGCGGTGGTGAGGCAAAACTTAAAGTGCAGAAACCAAAATCTGGCTTGAGCAGGACAAGGTTGCCGGTCGTCGGGACAAGTGTTTTGAGAGTATTGCAGGCTGAATCATCGTGGCCGGAGTGCTTGTCAGAATCGGGCATTGAAGGATCGCCCGAATGTGAAACAGCCATCTCTTTCTGCCCGGCTTGGTGATCGGAATCTGCGTCCGAACATTCCGTGGCACAAAGCACAAAAGCGCCCAACCAGCACAACAACGTCGCCATCGCAAGCGAACGGAGCAGCGGAGTCAAAGTTGTGCGGCGTGAGGCCATGTCGGTTAGAGTATGGATAATCGGATTATGTTCAACTGATTTTTGTTGGCGTCATAGTTTCTACTGCCTGTCACGAACAATGGCAACAAACAAAATCCGTTTAAGGCTTCGTGGAATTGCCGCTGGCATTTTATGCTTCGCTGCGCTTGGCAAGGATGCTACGGGTCGGCTCAAAAGCAGCCGCTTCCGTTCCTCCTGTGCCAATGCTCGCTTCGCAAGGCTGCGGCCTCTAGGAATTCACGAAGCAGAGCATCAAGCCTTCGGCTTTGAAAAGAAACACTGACACACTGAAAATCACGGATGGAGTTTTATCAACAGGGCTTCCTGCTCCAGTCCCGCGTTGTAACGGTCAATCAGTTCGACCACGCGACAGATAGCGGGCAAGTCCGAGCGGCGTAGTTGAGCCAGCATCGTCTGGCTGTTGCCTTTCTCCAGTAATTCTCGGTTAGAGAATTTAGCGAAGCGTGTTTCCAAGTCAGCAGGTAAATGGAGAACAACGCGCTTTCCAAGCCGTGCGTGAAGTCGTTGAAATTCTGACAGTCCGACGGGGTCGTAGTCCGACAAATGAAGCAAATTAAAACTGCTGTCAGTCATGCGAGCCAGCCAATCAAGCGCGCGATTTGAAATCCGCCCGTGTCCGTAAATTATCAAGCCGACGCCGAGGTTAAGTTGCTCAGCGACTGCGAACACTGCTGGGTTTTCCACCAGCGCACATGAGCCGCGCAATTCATAGGGACAATCCTTTGTCAGCAGAAAAGAAAAAACGCCATGTGCGACGGTGATTGTTGCCGCACCAACAGATTTGCCGTCTTTTAACAGGGCATCCTCTCGCCACGCGCGAAGGGAAATGATTTCATTCTCGCTGTTCGCCATCGCCTTTGTATCACGAAATCGGCTCACACTTGCAACGCGACTTCCGGCATCCGGTGGCAAGGTTGCTTCTGGAAAACGCTGGCGGCAAAAGTCTCTCAAGGCGTCGGCATTTTTCACCACGAGGCTGCTTCCTGCCCCGCTTCGCTTCCAGTCCAGCACTTCACTATCGAGCATTGGCGCTAGGAGTTTCAGAAATACCTGACCACACTGGCTGGCAGGTAACGACTCGCTCTTCATCAATTCGCGCAGCTTGGTTTGAGCTTGGGCTTGGAGTTTCATCGCTTGCTAACTGTGGACGCGCGTTTGACGGCCACGCGATGTTTGTGGCGAAGAACAATGCGCCCCTTTTGTGGTTGCAAAAAGTAAAGCGCGTCCACTTCGCTCACGGACTCTGGCGCGGCAGTGATGGCAATGAAGCCGAGCTTGCGTGCGGTGGTCAAGACGGCGTGACGGTTGGTCGGATCGAGTGAATGAATCTCGTCGAGGAAGAACGGCACTTCGCAAAGCAGTGACTTGCTGGAGTCTTCCCGCAGCAGGCTGCGAAGCACGAGCAGATTGAATAGCACCTTGATGGTGATGGTCGTTCCATGTGATTCAACGCCTTGCTTGAAGTCGTGGTAGTGGTGCGGTTTTCCGTCATCGCCGGTGACGGTGAAGCGTAGAGTGAACAAATCAGCGTAACGGAGCAGCGGATTGTTCTCGAACTTCTGGCGAAAGCCGCCGAGCACGGCTTCGAGTCGGGTGCTGTCGTCAAAAAGTCCGGGCTGCTCGACGTTGGCAAGCTTGCGCAGTGAACCAACCAGGTCGGTTAGTTCAATCACATCCATGCAGATCGCCATGAGGTTGGAAACCTGAACTCCTTTGAACGCACGGTTCAGATCGGTCACTGCTCCTTTCACCTTGTCCAAGTCCCGCAGAACTTCGCCGCAAGAGCCGCGCATTTCAGTCAATTGGTGTTCCCAATTCTTTCGTAGCGCCTCTTCGTGTTCTGGAAGTGCTTCCAATTCTTCGCGTAGTCGGCGGATGGTGTCTGATTCATCCGCCCCAACGAAGTCGCTGCCAAGGGTGGTTTCGATATTGTGAAAGTTATTGCGAACCTGCACGTCCAGTTCAGTGAGTTTCTTTTGCTGCCGGAGGAATAAACCCACGGCGGCATCGAAGTCGTCGGATATCGCCTCGTCGGGCGTGGTAGCCTTGCCGGGGAATTCAGGAAATACGCAATCGTTGAACCGCCCCATCACGGCGTTAAACTCATTCTCCGCTGCAACTTTGGCTTGCTCCGCTTTTTCTTTCACCCCGCGAGCGGCTTCAATTTGCTTTTCCAGCTTCCCGATTTGCACGCCAGCCGCCTTCAACGAGTCCTCAGCCTGCTTGAATTCAGCCTTCAAACGCGGCTCGTTTCCCTTGGCAAATTGGAACTGCTCGAAACGCAAAAGACGCTTGGCCTGTCCTTCGACAATTTCCTTCCCGCTCGCGTCCTTCTTCCCTTCGACTTCTTCACGCTTGCCGCGCAATTGCGTTTCCAGTGTTTCCCGTTGAACAATGGCATTCAGGATAGTCTGCCAGTGGGTGAGCGTTTTCTCTTCCTCCATCAACCGATCTCGCAATGCGTCAGGATTGGCAAGCTGGGCAAGGCTGTGTTGGCTTGCGGGCAATGGCAACTCAACCAAATCGTCGCGATACACGTTCTTCTCAATGCGCCGAGCCAAGGCTTTGAGCAGACGAACGAACTCGTCATGCTTGTGCAAACGGACGCCGTCCTCACCGACTGGCTGATGGAGCAGGTCAAAATTAAAAAGCTGCGCCAGCGGCGCAAGCTCATCGTCACTGAGTTTGCGACGCAACACGGTGACGAGCGCGCGGTCGAAATGTGCGATGGTTTGCTGCTTCTGTTTCACCAAGTCGCCATATACTTGGATTTTGTTTTCAGCTTCCCGGCGCGTCTTGTTTTCGGAATCGGCCAATTCGCGCTCAAGACGGACGATCTCTGTTCTGGCGTTTTTTAAGGCTTCGCGTTCGATGTCTTCCACGAAATCCTTGAACTCTTTGGCTTGCGCGGCGAGCTGGTTGAGTTCCGTTTGCAAGCCACCTTTGGTTCCAGAGAACGAAATTTCTTCAGCACGCCGATCATTCACTTCGGCCTGAAGCGTCTGAATTCGCTCCGTTCCGTCTTGAGCCTCTTTCTTGAACTTTTCAATCTTCGACGCGTGCGCAGCATCGAAGTTTTCCCACTTCGCCCGCAAGTCGCTCCAGCGATAGATAAGTTCACCCCGAATCGTCTCGCGCCGAGCGCAGATGTCCACAAGCGTTTCGATTTGGTCTTGGTGCTTTTTGAAACGCACCAACTTCTGCTTTTGATCGAGAATGTTTCTATACTCCTCGCCAAACAGTTCACGGACATCGAGTGCATGTTTCTCCGTCGGCAGGCCGGCCAGCATTAGCAATCGGTCGCGCATTTGGTCCTGGGTAATGGTGCTGAGGCAAAGCAGGTTCTTCAATATCTCGCGGAAGTGCGGATACTTGTCATTGTCGCGCAATGCAACAATTCCAGTCCCTTGACCTTCACCTTTCGTGGCTTGCAGCAGCAGTTCGCGATGATCCTGCGCGTTCTTGAGGATGGTATAATTCTTACCGCTTAACTTGGCGCTGACAGCTTTGGGTTCACGCACTTGGGCTTGCTCGGCGACAAAGTCGGAGGACGCAAACTCTCCTTCGTAGTAAAACCGTTCCGGCTCACCGCCCGCAGCCTTGCTTTGGCCGCGCCAGCCGAGAACAAATTTGCCACGCGCTCCGAGGCACTCGAACAGCACATAGCTGTATTGATTTGGAAAATAATAATCGCGCGTCGCCTCCGGTGAATGACCAAAGTCCATCTGCCGACGGTCATCAAGATAAAGGAACTGAAGCGTATTGATGAGTGAAGTTTTACCCGTGTTGTTCGGGCCAACGATTTGCAGCGTGCCGCCAAGTTCGACCTCGGCGTAGTCGTAACGCCCGGCGTTAATGAGGATAAGTTTTTGTGGGCCGTTGGGCATGGCAATTATCAGGCTTCAGCTTGGGGTGATGATGTCTCGCCGCCTTTCGTGGCGGAAAGTTCAAGGCACTTGTCGAACACGCGATGAAATGGACGGAGAAACCGGAACTCATCTTCGCCAAGAAACTTCACCCAGCCAAGACGCTCCATGTTCTTAAGAACTTTCCGCAGCCCAGCGGCATCCTCGATTTCCACTTGCCGAAGCAATGCCGCATAGCGGTCGAGTGACAGGTGTGGAAGCCGGGAGATAAAAAAGTGCTGGTTGAGCAGGAAGTCTTCGATGGGTTTTCCTGTGTTGTCAGCGTGGTCAATCAAGACGAACGAGAAGACGGCGATGCGCGGGAGTGTGTCAGGAACGCTTTCGGCAGACTCTGGCGCAAAATAAAAAAACTCGCGCGGATGGCGCACCAGTTTTAGACCAAGCGGCTCGAAATACTCGGCATACGCTTCGGGATTCGCCGCCACGGCGGAAAAAGCCGGTTCATCTTCTGGCGACAGGTGGCTGCCGCTCCGAAGTCGGTCAAAGATTTCTTGGACGTGTGGCAATGCGTTCATGTGGAAGTGAGTTCGACGGGGCTGGCACGCAATTCTCCATCGTGGGTTTCGTAAGTGCGAGATTCGGAAGCGGTGAACTGCGCAGAAAATTTTCCATCAAACACCAGCCGGGTAAATCCCGCCAACGTGTCAGCGGTGTCCTTTTGAGGATAGCGACTGACGATCCAGCCTAGTAAATCCGCCAATGGCAAATTGCCGTCAGCTTCGTCAGGCAGTGATTCCAGCCAGACATGACGGAGGTATGCCGCAGGCGTGGCTTCTTCGGTATGCAACACCAGCACCGGGGCTGGTTCGGGTGGATGCTCAACAACATTTCGCAACGCCCGTTCAATCGCGCCGTCTCCCGGCACATCTTGCAGGCGAACTGAACACGATGCGATGACATGATTCTCAATCCAGCCGTCCAGTCCCTCACGCTGCAATCGTTCGAGTGCCAACGCCGCACCTTCGGCGATGAATGACGAGCGACGCAGAGTTTCGTAAAGCGGCTGTAATTCACGGCGGCATTGCTGGAACACACGAAGCGCATGACGTGACACCAGCCGCAGATGCCGCGTGTTCCGCTCCAGTGCGGGCAGGTCGTTGAATAATCCATGTTCACGGGCGCGATGCAGCAATTGCTCAATTTCATCAAACGTGGCGCGCAACGGTCCATCCGCGTTCACGATTGCCACCATCGGATCAACGTAACGATCCATCCAGTGGACGATCCGCCGGAATTTTTCCCTTACCGAAATTGTTTGGCGTTCGGTTTTGTATCGAGCGACTTCAGTGAGAATTGAGCGGTGCGTCTCGTCCAAGTCGGCTTGGATGCGGCGAAGCGTCTGCTGGATTTCCTCCAAAGCCAGCCGCACGACAGTAATGTCATCACCATCAATTGCGCGTGACAGTTGCTTGCCGAGGGTTTCGAGCGACTGGATATAGCCGCGAATAATTTCAGGTGTGGTAGCCTGCGCTTCATCGAACAGATACGCCAGAAGGCGATTCACCGGCTCGGCCAGAGTGTAAAAGTCACTACCAGCTTCGGTGGGGAGAAGGATTTGCAGTTCCCGCAAACGCCTCCAGGTTGTTTCTGGCAATTCGTCGCTTGGATTCCCGGTGGTGCGAATGAGCCGCCGTGCATCTGCCTCCGAAATCTCACCATTCGTTTCCGCCAAACCACGCAGCAACGGCGCATGGTTCGCGCAGAAGTTGAAGAAGCTTTGCGGGTTGATTTTCAAGTCGGTCAGATTGTGGCTGTTCCGCTCATGTTTGAAAAGCCTCTGATAAAATCGTCGGATTTGTCTGAACTTGTTTAAGCAGTCCGCCCGAATGTCTTACCGACCTGACGAAGATGTTTCAGAAATTCTTGGACGGCTACTTTTTGATGACGCTTGTTCCGGGTCACAACGGCAATCGTGCGTTTCGGGCGCGGGTTTTCCAGTTGCCGGTAGATGAGTGTTGGCGTCGCCTTGATTGCCATTTGCGGAATCAAGGAAATGCCGATGTCTGCCTCGACCAGCGATTGAACGGTCGCAAGCTGGCCACATTCAAACACAATACGGGGATGAAAATCGTGCTGGTTGCAAAAGCCAATCACTTGATTTCCGAGGCAATGGTCTTCCTGCAACAGGATGAATTTTTCCGAGCGCAAATCATCCGTGAAAATTTGCCGCTTTTGGGAAAGCGGATGCCGGGGATGAATCGCCAGCAACATTTCTTCCGAAAACAATGTCTCGGTTTCAAACCCGTGTTCCCGGATTGGCAGGCTGACAATCCCCAAATCTAGTTTGCCTGATTCAATCAGTTCCAAAGATTGCCCCGTCATGTTTTCATGAACAATTACCTGTGTTTTGGGACACCGGGCAATGAATGAATCCAAAACGTGAGTGAGAAGATAGGGCGCAATCGTCGGCAAAACCCCGAAGGACACTTTGCCGGCATGGCTGCTGCCAGAATCTCGTATTTCGCACTTGGCGTTTTCAACCTGCGCCAGAATTTCCTTTGCCCGCCCGATAAGAATCAGGCCCGCTTCCGTCGGAATAATCCGCCGGTGACTTCGGTTCAAGAGACATTTTCCCACCCGGCTTTCCAGTTTTTGAATCTGCTCGCTCAGATTGGATTGGGAGATGTTGCAACGCACGGCAGCCTTGCTAAAGCTGGCCTGATCCACGACCGCCACGAAATATCGTAATTGATTTATGTCCACAGCCCTGCGTGAATGTTTTGTTGCTAAAAAAAGCAAACTCTTTCGCAAATGAGAAGGCTCGGATTGAACTATCGTTTTGACCGATAAAACATATCGGAACTACCAGTTTCACATTTTTCAGCGGCGGTGTTATTTGAGGATTGCGATTTTTGGATGGTCGCGTGTGCGCCGCATGATTAACGAAAAATTACAAAAGACAAATTACCGAGCCAACATCATCGGCCCGCGAATTCGTAAATTGCGGGTCGAGCGCGGCTGGTCACAGGCAAAATTCGCGGTGCAATTGCAGTTAAAAGGACTGGACATGGGGCGCGACGTGGTTGCCCGGATCGAATGTCAAATTCGTGGCGTCAGAGACCAGGACATTCCCTTTTTCGCGCGCACTTTGGGAGTGGAGGTTTCCCATCTATTTTCCAGTTTGGAAGAAAGCCGTTCCCTTCGATAGCCAGTCCCCCTACCAAATTGCTGCTTTCAAAAAGTTGTGATGATTTCATCACAACCAGCCTTCCGCAAAATGGTAAAACACAGTCAAACGCTATGGACGCCAGCGCATCAAAAGCAACCGAACAACCGCCCCCAAAAGAACGGATCGCCTATTCAATCCACGAAGCCGCCGACATGCTTGGCGTGGATTATTTCAGCGTCTATCGGCTCATCCAGCGGGGGAAATTGAAAGCGTGCCGCGCCTTGCGTGGAAAATTTCTCATATCAAAGACGGAGCTTTTCCGGCTGTTGAACACGGAGTAAAATTATGTTGAAACGAAATGGAGAAGATTGCGAACACGCAGTGCCAAATTATCCCGGTCTGCTGACGACGAGCGAACACATGGCTTACACCGAAGCGGTCACGCTGGTGGATGAAAACGTGCGCCAGTTTAACGAGCGCAATGACGCACTGACCGAGCTTGAAATGCAGATTCCGCAAATCGCAGAGCAAGTCACTACCCAGGTAGCGCGGCATACGCAACCCATCGCCGTGAATGGGACGCCGGAGGACGCATGGCACGTTCATCAGGTCTTGCTGAAATCGGCTCGTAATGAGTTGCTGCTTTGTTCACGCGCCGCCGGGCAGGGCAAGGAATTTGGCGTCATCGAAAGATTTGATCCCAATTCGCCTTACGCGCGCATTCACGGTGACACTGATTTGCAAATGACCGGCAGCAACGCTTATTTGCTGCTGCAAAATTATGTGGCAAGCGAACGCGGCGTGCTTCAGTTGTTCCGCAAGGATATTGAAGCCACCGTGGAAGAAAATCTTTCAGAAAAGTTGCCGGGTCAAAATCACAGCCGGGTTGTGAGAGCGATTTCGGCGCGCTGCGGAAATCAAGTGGCGGTCGAAGGTGAAAAAGAAAAACAGTCGAGGAGCGTCAAAATTCGGATGTGAGGAAATTTTTATGGGCGACTTCAACTCAATGTTCCCGAATTTTCTGGCACAATGTTTGTCGCTCAAAACGCTGCTCACACCGATTGCTTATTTGCTCATCACCGGCGGGTTGATTGCCGCGACCATCGCCAATCATCGCAGCGGCAACGCCTCACTTCAGTCAGTCGGCAGGGTCATTGTATTCATCATGCTGATTGTTTTTCTGCCAACTTGGGGAAACCAGATTGTGACCATCGTGGACGACACGGTAAAAAACGTCCTGAAAGTTGATCCGGCAAAAATTCACGACCAGTATCAAGCCGCCCTCGAATTAAAGAAATCCGCTGATGGCAGTAAAAGCTGGTGGGAAAAGATTTTTGATTTTCCTGCCTCAATGGTTGAAGCCCTGATGTCCGTTGTCTTCATCATTTTGGGTTGGCTCGCCAGCACGATTGAATGGTGGGCATACATTTTACAAAGCGCGATTTTGTTCATCGGCTACGCCTTGTCTCCCATTTTCATCGGGATGCTGGCGTTTCCATCGCTGCAAAACGTCGGACGTAATTATTTGCTCAATTTGCTCGGCGTAATGATCTGGCCGCTGGGCTGGGGCGTGGCCGGACTCATCACCCAGGGCGTGATTGATTTTATGACCGACCAAAGTTTTTTGAGTGCTTCCGCCGCCCCCAACACGCTTTATTCTTTGCAAAATTTGATGGGACTCGCGTTCTTGGGCGTCTGGATTATTTTCAGCACCATTGCCGCGCCCGTTGCCATCCAAAAAGCGATAACGACAGGGCATTCCGCCGCTTCAAGTTTGTTCAGTGGAGCTTTCTCTGCGGGCCGGGCGGCGGCGACGGCTGGCGCGACTACATTTGCCGGTGGTGGTGCGGCTGGAATCAAGAGCGCCATCGCTGCCGGGGCGATGGCCACAGCCGCCGCGACAGAGTCCTTGGCGACATCTTCGATGAGCGGCGGACACGGCGGCGGCGGCTCGTTGCTCGGTTCGCTCGCGCAAATGAATAACCGAGCGCACGAACGTGAGCGCGATAAAGGGGGACAAAATAAGCAGCAAGGCTTTCCGCCCAACGATCCGACGGGTGATAAAACCGTCGCCGGGTTGATTGATAAAAGTCGCAATTCCAACGGTTGAATTTTTACGATAACAGGTGAAAATGCCCCGCAGTTCGGTTAAAATAAAGCCGTATGGAATTCCTTGCCATCATGGGAATTGGAACAGTGGTTGCCATCTGGATTGTGGCGAACCTGCCGAAGTCGCGCGGCCTTCACCGTGAGACAGTTTCGCTTGAAGAAAAACCGTTCCAGACTCCCGCTTGGAGAAAAGATATGTCCGAGTTTTATTCAACGGACGATTTTGATTATTTGAGAAAATTGGAGCGTCATCAAAATGATCCGCACCATTGGCCTTGTCCGTTTCCGCCGCAAGAGCCGCCCAAATACGATTAGGCGGCTGGTTGCTTCTGGCTGGCTGAAATCTTCGCTTTCAGTTTCTCAATCGTTGAAGCCCCGATGCGCTCCACCAATTCTTCCAGCAACGCTTGCGGCTCGGCCAGTTCCTGTTCAAACACTTCGCGCTTCATCGCAGCTTTTGCGTTCTGAAGATATTTTGGAAGCGGCACGATTTGCACCGGCTCATTGGCCTGTCCCAAAAAGATTTCAATCGCTTCGCTCGACGCCCACCACGGATACGAATACGCCGCTTTTGCTTGAGCCGCAGTTTTGTTTGAATTCGTCGAGGCCGCGATGACTGGCTGGTTTGGTTTGGGCGGTGACACAACATCCTGGGTTGCGACTTCTCCAAAAATAACTTTTTCCGCCATGTTCGCGGAGTGCTTGTCCCGCAAGTGGCCGTAGGTTTGCATTGCCAACACCCCGCCATCTTTATGGCCCAACCATTTCGCAACTGTCGGAATGTCCACACCGGACTCAATGCAGCGGGTCGCAAACAAGTGGCGCAAGTCGTGGTGGGTTAGATGATGCAATCCCAATTTCGTGCAGGCATTTTTTAGCGAGCGGTTGAACTTGCGCACCCTTAAAACCGGATTGTTCAAAAATTCCTGCTCGCTGCACTCTGCCTTTAGCCGCTCCAAAAGTTTTCGCATTTCAGGAATCATTGGCACACGGCGGATTTCCCAATTCTTCGTTCCTGTTATCAGATCGCCACGGATGACAATTTCGTTTTTCACAAAGCTGCAATCTCGCCCATAGATGCGTGCAGCTTCGTTCAATCGCGGGCCAGCATACGAAAAGAATTGAATCGCATCTGCGGAATGTCCACCCCTGCCACTACCATTTCCGCGAACAT
Source organism: Limisphaerales bacterium (assembly GCA_025360325.1). Classification (GTDB taxonomy): domain Bacteria; phylum Verrucomicrobiota; class Verrucomicrobiia; order Limisphaerales; family UBA11358; genus UBA11358. Next base: position 12,102 of record JANYCI010000030.1, read on the forward strand.
GGGCAAGCAGCGCGACGAACTGGTCTGGCTCTGGCAGTTTCAATTCCTTTCGGCGCACACGCGCGCGTTTCACGTCCTTGTCTTTCGCGGGGTTATCATAACGCACACCCGAATCCATAGCGATGTCCAGAATCCGCCGGAGAACCGAGAGCGTTCCGTTTATTACCGTCGGGGCATACATTTTGCCAAACCGCGACCGCCATTCGAGGCAATCAAACTTCGTGATACGTTTCACATCCATCTGTTCCAAACCAGCCCAGGTTTTGAGAAGATCAATGGCCGCTCGTTCGTTGTATCTTTTCGTGCTGTCCTTAACATCAGTAGCGTGTTTTTGGCGTTCTCTGAAAATTGCGAGCGCATCGCCAAAAGTCATTTTCCCAACAATCTTGGTTTGCGACGGCGCGACGGCGCGATGTTCGGCATCCAACACGTCTGCCAAACGCAGCTTGGCGACCGAGAGAATGTTGGTATCGAGCGATTTTCGGACGAGCTTGCCGCGCACCTTTGCACGAGCGAAGTAAATGCCGGAGGGTTCGTAGCGGACGAGATTTGCGACCGGAGCTTTCGTCCAAAGGCTTGACGATTCATTATTTTCAGCTTTCATGGAAACAGTATCACATTGCGGTAGCAGATGGTGTGGAATGAAATCGTTACAACTTCATAAAACACCGATGTTTGTTCGGTTTTCTGCTAACCGTTATGAGGGAGGCTAAACCGTTTCCTAAACGACTGATCCCAGTTCAATTCCGGGCGGGAGCACCAAACGTCGCTTGGACTTATTTTCTACAAAATTTATTTTGATCGGCCAGCAATGTCTCCAGCGCCAGCAATGACGATGCGTTGCGGCCTTCAACGCCAAGCTTTTCGTAAATATGTTCCAAGTGTTTCTTCACAGTGGCGGCACTGATATTAAGGATGACAGCGGTTTCAAAATTCGATTTGCCCTGCGCGACCCACAACAGAATCTCCGACTCGCGAGCGGACAGGCCAAGTTTTTCCAGTGGCGTGGCGGAGGCAAAATTTACTGTGAAACCGCCGCGTTGCGTTGCGCGCTCTAGCCGCGCAGCGATGGCTTCCAGCAAATCATTCACCCTCACCGGCTTTACGAGGTAATCATCCGCGCCGAGATTCATACCGGTGCGGACATCGGCGTGCTCGCCTTTCGCGGTGAGAAAAATAAATGGGATACGCGCGGTGATCGCGTCTGCGCGCAATGCGGCGAGGACTTCGTGGCCGTCTTGCTCCGGCATCAGCACGTCGCATAAAATCAAATCAGGCAGCTCGCGTTTTGCGGCGGCAATGCCCTCGCGACCGTTCGCGGCCACGACGGGTAAAAAATTTTCCAGCTCCAAAATGTCGCGCAAGTTCGCGCGCATCGCCGGTTCGTCTTCAATGACCAAGATTTTTTTCATGCTTCAGGCTTTTCTAAAATGCGCCGCACAAATTCCGTGTGGGCTGGCGAGAAGAGCGGCAGCCGCACGCTTACCGTGGTGCCAAGATTCTCGGCGCTCTCGATTTGAATCATGCCGCCGTGCCGTTCCACGCAATGTTTCACGATGACGAGACCGAGGCCTGTGCCTTGAATCGTCGCTACATTTTTGCCGCGAAAAAACGGTGTGAACAAACGCTTGCGGTCGTCTTCGGGAATTCCCAGGCCGCGATCTTGCACGATGAAAATCGCGTCGCCGCCATCGCGACTGACAGAGAATCTAACCGGCGTTCCCGGCGGCGAATACTTCGCGGCGTTCGTGATCAGATTGCTTAAAACGTGGCGCAGTAATTTTTCATCCGCCCGCGCCACCTCGGAAATGTCACAGGAAAGTTCCACCGGACAACGACGGTTGGTCGCGGACAACAATTCATCCACGAGCTGCGCGCAGAATTTTTTCAGGTCGAGTTCGGCGGGATTGAATTCCATCCGCCCGGCTTCGGCCTTGCTGAACAACAAAACATCTTCGAGCAATCCACTCATACGATGCACCGAGGAATCAATTGTCTTGAGATGCTCCGTGCGTTTTTCTGGCGTGAGGCGGTCGAGGTAGCGCGACAAAATTTCCGACGAGCCGAGGATGAGTGCGAGCGGTGTGCGAATTTCGTGCGTGACCATCGAGATGAAATTTCCTTTGAGGCGGTTCAGCTCCTTTTCCTCTGCCAGCGCCACGTTCAACTGCGCCGTGCGTTGCAAAACTTTTTGTTCTAGGTCGTGGTTGAGCGCGAGAATTTCCGCCTCGCGCTGCAACACTTTTTCGTTCGCGAGTTCCGCCGTGAACCGCAGCCGCGCCTGGGTCGCGAACAGGAAATACAGCAGTAAACTCAGGGCGATGCCACCGCCGCCGCCAATCCACTGCGGTGCAGTTGCGCTGGCTGGCGCGGTTTTCATCGTGGCGACAAACCGCCATTCGCCAGATACGCCGCTGTTGCTGAACGGACGCACAGTGGCCGTTTTCTGCGGCGCAACTTCGCCTTCAGCGAGCAAGCGCAAATCGAATGGTAAGTTTTTAAACTGCGGCTGCGCGGTGGTAAAATATTTTTGCCGATCGAGCGCGAAGAAAATAAAACCGGCGAGGTTCGCACGGTTCTCCGCCGTCGAAGCCGGACGCGCGTCGCGCTTCGGAATCGGCAGGCAGCCGATGATGATGCGCACGGCGTTCGTGCCCTCGCCGAGAGAAATTTCCCGCGAGCCGCTGCCGTAGCCGACATCCGCACTTTTCTGGACGGTCTCACGGATCATGTCATCACGATTCAAATCAGACCCCGGTGCGTGGGCGGGCGACGGTTGCTGGCTGGCAAGAAATTTCACCGTGACTTTGTCTTCGTCGAATTTCGCCCAGCCTATTTCCATCATGCCGGGAAAGCGCACGGACCATTCCGACGCAGTGAGAAAATCTTGCCACGAGGCTTCGGAATAATTTTCACGGCGCAGCGTGGACTTGGCTTGATCGCGTAGGGTTTCAAACCGCTGGCCGAGCAGTGGCGCGAGGATGGGCGAGAGTTGCGCGTAGGCATCTTGCCAAAGAATGACCTCGCCCCGGCGCGCGATCTCTCGCTCGCGCCAGACACCAAACGCCGTCGCCGTGAGCGCGACAACGAGAACGGCGAGCGCCGTCCAGCGTCCGCGCGTCTGCGTCTTTGAATTTGGTGACATCGGAGTCATTGCACAACGCGGTCAAAAATTTCGCAATCAATTATTCGCTGCGGTGGTATGCGGTTTCAAAATCGTTTTCACAGTCGCAGTGTTACTGCAACCGCGTGTCCGGCCAATACGCCGTCCGGCGTATTGTTGGATTTCGGTATTGGCCACATTGTCAGGGCAGATGAAAAATAACATTCAAAGAATACTTCTTGCGCTCATTGCGTTCGTAAGTGTGAACACACAACTTTACGCGCAAACTTCCGCTTTCTCCTATCAAGGACGGATCACGGCGGGCGGCACCAACTTCAGCGGCAATGGCTGGTTCAAATTCGCCGTGGTGCAACTCGGCACGAACCAAGCGCGCACGGCCACAGCGGTCGCCTCGGTGGGGAGCGGCAACGTCAAGACCATTGACGTGACAGATGGTGGCGCGGGCTACCTCACGCCGCCCACGGTGACGATTTATGGCACGCCCGGCCCGACGTGGGGCGGGGCCACGGCGACGGCCAGCATCTCGCACGGAACGGTCGTGAGCATCACGGTGCAAACGGTCGGCACAAATTATTTTCTCGGTGCTTTTGTGAGCGTGGCCGCGCCGCCGCCGGATTACACCGTGTTGACACAATGGAGCAATAACGGTTCGAGCGTGGACGGCAGCGAGCCGAGTTTGCCCATGCCCGTTCCAGTGGCAAACGGTTTGTTCAGCGTCAACCTGGGCGCATCGCCGCAAACGGCTTATCTCGACCCGCTCATTTTTACGAACGATGATTTGCTCCTCCGCATTTGGTTCAGCGGCGACGGCACGAACTATCAGCAGCTCACGCCGGATCAGCCGTTCACGGCCACGCCGTATGCGATGATGGCGGCGAATGCCGCGAACGCTTTCAACGCCGTGAACGCGGTGAATGTGCTGGGGACAATTCCCGGCAGTGGTCTCGCGGGCACCTATGGCAGCCCGGTGAATTTTTCCAACGTGGCGAATAATTTTTCCGGCAACGGCAGCAACCTGGCCGGCCTGAATGCCTCGCAATTAAATTCCGGCCTCGTGCCGGACGCGCGGCTGGCGAGCAATGTGGCGCGGTTGAATGGCAGCGCGGTTTTTACCGGCGGCGTTTTCGCCACCAACTTCACCGGCGCCGGCGCGGGCTTGACCGGGCTTAATGGCGCGGCGATCAACGCGGGCAGCATCCCCAACAGCGCACTCGTGGCTTCAACCGTGACGGCCAGCAAAATTGCCAGTGGCCAGGTGGTGAAAAGTTTTAACGGCCTCACGGATGCCGTGACGTTGAGCGCGGGCAACGATGTTTTGCTCACCACCGTCGGCAACACCTTGACCGTGGCGGCCACTGCGACGGGTGTGCCGTGGCAAAAAATCACTACCACGAATTTTCAAGCGCAGCCGAACAGCGGCTACGTTGTGACCAATG
>JANYCI010000090.1 GCA_025360325.1 Limisphaerales bacterium
CATCCACCGAGCCGCTGTTGGGCGTGCCGGCGGTGCTCCGAATCGTCACTGTGCCGGCAAAGTTCGCCCAGTTGCCGCCAATGTCCCCGCGCACATAGTCCACATAAAAATTCAGCGCGCCGCTGCCGGTGACTTTGCTGCCGAAGGTATAACGCGGTCCGCCATAAAACGTCGCCACCTGCCCGGCGAACACGATGACGTCGTTGGTGAACGAGCCGAAGCTGCTGACATTGTCGGCGAGATTGTAGCCGTAGAGTTGAAGCGTGCCGGCGTCAAACGTCACCGGCCCGGAGCCGAGCGCGTAATTATTCGCCGTCACACCGCCCGCCCCGGGACCGGAGAGCGCGATGATGCCGTTGCTCAACAGCGTGCCGCCGGAATAATAATTCGACGCCGTGATCGTCAGCGTGCCGGTGTTCATTTTGACGAGCAGGTTTGAACCCGTCAGCGAGCCGCCGGCCAGCGTGTAGTTTTTTGTCGCATTGAAAACGACCAGCGATGGATTCGGCGTGCCGGCGATGGTGACGGCAACGTTGTTTGAGCCGGTGTTGTCAAAGGTCACGTTGTCGCCGTCGAGAAAATTAAGCACCGTGCTATTCGAGCGCCAGTTGGCCGCGCCGCTGACGTTCCAAAGATTGCCACTGCCGTCGCCTTTCCAGATGAGGCTTCTTCCGCCCGCCGTGATGATCAGGCTCGGCGTCGCAAAGGCCTCGGATGATTTTGGGCTGACGCCACCGGCATTGGTCGCGGTGACGTAATAGTAATAAGTCGTGCCGTTCGCGAGACCGGTGTTGGTGTAGCTGGTGCCGGAATAATTGGCGAGCACGGTGACGTTTTCATTGCTGCTGCTCGTGCCGCTATAAAGATAGTAACCTGTGGCATTGGCAATGGCTGACCAAGTTAGAATAATTTGGGAATCGCCCGCGACGGCAGTAAGGCTCAGCGGTGCGGCGGGTGGAGCAATCACGTTCAAAACTTTATTAGTTGAAACCCCCGCTGCGTTCACGGCAGTTACCGTGTAGTAATAATTTCCGGGCGTCACTCCGTAGTCGGTATAAGTCGTCTCGGTGATATTTTCGACATAGTTGAACGGCCCGCCTGGGCTGGTGCCTTGACGGATGATATAGCCGACCGCACCAGAGACTGCGGACCAGTTGAGCGTGACGTTGGTTACTTGCACGAAGCTGCCGGTGAGCGTGACGGGCGCGTTCGCAGGCGGCGCGGGCAACGGCACGGCAGCAGCGGCAATGGAACTGGTGCTCGTGCCGCCCGCGCTGGTGGCCGTCACAAAATAGCGGTAAATGCTGCCATCCGTGACGGCCGTGTCAGCGAAGCTGGTAGTTGTGTTCGTGTTGTTCAGGACTATGGTGCCGAGAACATTCGAGGCGCCACCGCCGTTGTCATACAACGTGGAGCGATAGACGGTATAAAAATTTGCGCCGGATGATGCGGTCCAATTGACCGAGATGCTTTGATGCGCTACTCCGCTGATACTCACGCTGGCGGGAGCGGCAGGAGCCAAAGAAGAAATCGCGCCGGAGGGAGTTACTCCAGGACTTTCTGGCGAGTTAGTGCTGCTGCCGACGGGATTGATAGATTGAATAACGTAGTAATAAGTTGTGCCATTGATGACATTAGTATCTACATAGGTTGCATTGTTCAACCCGCTGCCACATACCGGACCGATCACGCCGTTAGTTATCGAAACATAGCCAGTGCCAGAAGTGGTGGTGCGAAAGATGTTGTAAGTTGTCGCGCCGGGTTGCACGGGCCAAGTAATCAAGTTACGTCCGTTACCCGCGTATGCGGCCACACCGCCCGGCGCAGGCGGAATGTAGCCGGTGAGTTCAAGGCGGACATAGTCATACATCGCGTGGTTCGAAAAGCTGCCGCCCTTCCTCATGTTGATGGTGATGGTGTTCTGCCCGGCGTGCAGCAGGCTGCCGGCGAAGGTGATGCGGTTATCGGAAAACATTCCGTGGATGCCTTCGCGGATGGTCGCGTCGCTTTGGTCGCCAGAGCTGTTGTAGGCCGGAAAATAGCCGGTGCTGCCGGCGATGTCGGTGCCGTTTATCCGCACGATGAGCGGACCTTGAAAGTCGGATGCGAGGGCAAGATAAAGCGACGCCGTCGCGCCGGGCGCGGAACCGAGATTGAACGTGATAGTGGAAGTCGAGCCGTTGTAATTTCCCGCCGCATCCACGACGACGGGCTGGGTGAAATTCCAGTCGGTTGTCCAACGGCTCGAACCGACGACATAGTTTGGGCCGCTGGGAAAATCAAACGGGTATTCGAGAAACTTTGACCAGACCGGCATCGGATTCGTCGGGCTGGGGCCGATGTCACCCACCCACCAATCATCGCCGTGACGGAATTTTGTGGCGGTGCGATCAGGATAACCGATTTCAAAAACCGTCGGACCGACGCGCGTCGGGGTCCATGTCACGATGCCAAGATTATTCGTTGCGCCCGCCGTGACGGTCACGCTGAATTGCGGTGAAGGAATGTCCAGAGAGTTTGGCGCGTTGCCGCCGGTCTGCGCTTGCGATTGAAACGTTCCCGCCGCGCCGGGGCCGAACGCATAGAGCGTATAGTTCGCGCCAGCGATGACATTCGATATGGTGAAATTTCCGTTCGCGTCCGTCTTCACCCAGAACTGATACGGCTTGGACCATTTTTGAAAATCATAAGTGGTGGTCGGCTGGCTGGGCTGCTGCTCGACGCCGACCCACAAATTTGATTCGCTCGCGTTCGGATTGTTGGTGTCGTTGATGACGATTTGTCCCGTGATGGTGCCGCGACCAGAGGCGGGCGTGAAATAGGAATTCGTGAACCACGCTTACGGCCACGCGGTTCCTTCTGCGGTGGCCTGTGCGAGCGCATCGCCGTAAAGCGCCTGTGCAGCGGCGTTCGTCGCAGTGATGGCCGTGGAGATGGCGTTGCAATAAATGAAATGCGGGCCGCAGACTTTCGACCAGATTTCGCCGGGCGCGTTGGTGGAATCCGTGCCGCCGCCAAAATGACTCCCGTGCGGCGTGTTCAAAATGGTGGTTCCGTCGTGGCAAGTAAGTTCACGTTTCATCGGGCCGCCGGGATAATATTCCACGCTGCCCGCGACATCCCACAACCCGATGTTTTTTCCGCCAGTGCCAACGCTGCTCCAGCCCCAGACGCGCTGCACGCCGTAATCGGCGCTGTATTTGTATTTGTCTTCGTAGCGCCCGGCGTAGATGCCGCTCGTCCAGAGCGAACATTCCACCGGCGCACCCTGCACGCCCACGGCGGCGTCGGACGGGCTGACGGGCATCAATTTATTGCGCGTCGCATCCACGCTCATCCAGTTGAAGATGGAACCGGAATAAATATTGTCGCGGCACTCGCCCATGCTGAATCCGCCATCAATGGCGCGATGAATCCAGATCGGTGTGACGTAAAATCCCGTGTTGCCGCGCAGCAATGAGTAATGCACTTCAAACAAAATGTTCGCGACCGTCGTGGATGACAGCGCGACTTCGCAATAATTTCCGTTGTTCGCCACCACGGAATAAGTGAACGACGCGCCCTGATTGCCGCTGTCCTCCCAATACAATTGCCCGCCATTGTGCCCGCCGGAAAGCACCTGCTGCGTGGTAGGCGAACCGCTGTTGTTGTAAGTGTAATTAATCTGGTCAATCGCGCCGCCAGTCTTGTTGATGTGGATGGCGATGATACCGTTGGCCAGCGTCACCGTGCCGTCGCCGTTATCGGTCAGCGTCACGCTCGCGCCGTTCGTGCCGCCGCCGGGCAGGTTGGCAAAAGCAGAGGTAGCCAACAGCCAACCGCACAACGCGAGCAAGCCGGTGATGGAAGAAAATGATTTTTTCAAAATGGATTACGGGCAAGCTACCGCATCCGCCGCGATTTTACGCTCCACAGTTCTGGTGATGCTGACGTTTCCTCGTCCAACCAATTTAAGACGCTCCCCGCATTTATTGACTCAATCATTTTCGCCGCTAACCTTGGTTTTGTTGAAACCGATGCGGCCAATTCGACCTCGGAAATTTCAGGAGGGGGGAAATATCTCTCCCATTCGGCATCAGCGCTTTCGCAATTGCTTCTCAAAAGCCGCCAGTGTTTCCGGGCTGACGTGATGCTCGATACCCTCGGCATCCAGCCCCGCGACTTTTTCTGAAACCCCCAGCGACCTCAAAAAAGCCGTCACCGTTTCGTGCCGCTGTTTGCATTCTGCCGCCAGTTTGCCACCCGCATCGGTCAGCAAAATCGCGCGATAAGGTTTCGTGTTCACCAACCCAGACGCTTGCAACCGCGCCAGCGTGCGGTTCACCGAGACATGAGTCACGCCCAGTCGCCGAGCCAAATCCACCACGCGCGCCTCACCCAAAGCAGCGGATAAATCGGCAATGGCCTCGACGTAATCCTGCGCCGTTTCCGCCGCGCGATCCCGCCGTGACCGCCGCAAGTTTTCTGCTTGCTGGGCTGGTGGACGCGGACGATGCGCGAGGGCAGGCGGCTTTTTTTTAGAAAGGTTACGCGGCATTGATTTTCCTATTGAACCCATCAGGAAGCTGGCGGTCGAGTTTTTTTGAAATGTAACCTCGGCTACATTTTTTATTGACGACTAACATTTTAATTGTAACCTAGGCTACAAATCATGGCTGGTTCCGAACATAAATCAATCCCCGCAGTTGTTCCCCAGACAGTTCAGGGATCGCCCAGCCTGCCGGAATCGCATCGCACGATTCCCGTGCCGCACTCACTCGGCTTCTGGCGCAAGCTACTCGCGTTCTCCGGCCCGGGCTATCTCGTGGCGGTCGGCTACATGGATCCCGGCAACTGGGCCACTGACCTCGCGGGCGGTTCCGCTTTCGGTTACACGCTGCTGTCGGTGATTTTACTTTCCAACCTGATGGCGATTTTGCTGCAAACACTTTCCGCCAAGCTCGGCATCGTCACCGGGCGCGACCTCGCGCAGGCCTGCCGCGATCACTATCCAAAATCCGTTTCCTTTTCGTTGTGGGTGCTGTGCGAAATCGCCATCTGCGCGTGCGACCTCGCAGAAGTCATCGGCTCCGCCATCGCGCTGAACTTGCTGTTCAAAATCCCGCTCGTCTGGGGCGTGTGCCTCACCGCGCTCGATGTGCTCGTGGTGATGTTTTTGCAGAACAAGGGATTTCGTTATCTCGAGGCACTCGTCATCGGCTTGATTTTATTGATTGGCGGATGCTTTCTTTTGGAAGTCATTTTTTCCAAACCAGAATTCGCGGCCGTGCTCGGCGGGTTTGCGCCGAAACTGGAAATTGTAAAAAACCCCCAGATGCTCTTCATCGCCATCGGCATCCTCGGCGCAACGGTGATGCCGCATAATTTGTATCTGCACTCCTCGATTGTGCAGACGCGCAAATACGAACAAACGCCCGCCGGCAAACGCGAGGCCATCAAGTTCGCCACCATTGATTCCACGATGGCGCTGATGTTCGCGCTGTTCATCAATGCCGCCATTCTCATCGTCAGCGCCGCCACGTTTCACACGCGCGGGCAAAACGACATCGCGGAAATTCAGGACGCCTACAAACTTCTTTCGCCCACGCTTGGCGTCGGCGTGGCCAGCGCGGTGTTCGCCATTGCGCTGCTCGCCTCCGGCCAAAACTCCACGCTCACCGGCACGCTCGCGGGACAGATCGTGATGGAAGGATTTTTGAACCTACGCATCCGCCCGTGGCTGCGACGTTTGATCACGCGGCTCATCGCCATCGTGCCCGCCGTCATCGTCACGATCCTTTACGGCGAAAGCGGTTCGGCGAAACTGCTCGTCATCAGCCAAGTCATCTTGAGCCTGCAACTTTCCTTCGCCGTCATCCCGCTGATTTTGTTCACGGGCAACCGCAAGCTCATGGGCGAATTTGTGAACGCGCGGTGGATAAAAATTCTCGCGTGGCTCATCGCCGCCATCATCGTCGTGTTGAATGTGAAATTTCTCTTGGATTTTTTTGGCGTCACCGGAAAATGAACAACCACCGATGCCCACAGATAAGACAAACATTTTATCCGCAAATGACGCAGATTTTCGCAGATTGAATTTTAATCTGCGTGCATCGGCGAAATCTGCGGATGCTTTTCCGATCTGTGTTTCATCTGTGTAAATCTGTGGCTTAAAAAATATGTATCGCAAAATCCTCATCGCCCTCGACAACAGTCCGGCGGACGAAAGCCTGCTGCCGCACGTCGCCGAACTCGCGGCGCACTTCGGTTCCGAAATTTTGCTGCTGCACGTCGCCGACGGCTTTGCCGCGCGCTGTTTTGACTCGTTGAAACTTGCCGAATCCGAGGAGATGCAGGCGGACCGCGCCTACCTGGAAAAAACCGCCGCCGGATTTCGCGCCAAAAAATTGTCCGTGGAAATAAAACTCGCGCTGGGCAACCCGCCCACGGAAATTTTGAAAGCCGCCGAGCAGGGCCGCTGTGATTTGATCGCGATGGCCGGCCACGGCCACCGCCTGCTGGGCGACATCGTTCACGGCAGCACCATCACGGAAGTGCGCCACAACACCGACATTCCCCTGCTGGTGATCCGCGCGAAGAAAAAATAATCAGTTCCTTGACCAAAAATTTCGGCGGCTGAAGCCAAGTATCAGTCCCACAAAAATCCCCCCGGCTGTCATGGCTCCAAACATTTCCGCCCAACTGTTCGTTTGCCGGACAAATTCCCATCCGGTTAATAAGCCGATGATACAACCGCAAACAAAACGAACTTGAAAGCCGACCCAGTCAAACTTTGCTCGTGCTGGATCGCTTTCATATTCCGGTTCATTTTCGCCGCGAAATTCTTTCAACATCTGGATGAAAAGCCAGGCGACAAATGCTGACCAAATCAGCATCAAGCCAATGAAAAACACTGAGCTTTGAACTTGGCTCAACCGAAACACCTCGGTCAGCCGGAAAAGTCCGAGAACCGGGAAAAAGAAAAATTTGCAAAGCGTCGCAAAGTATCGCCCGAGGCCGGTGGCAAAATCCCACGACGGCTGAAGTCGAACGATCAGAAAATAAAAAATCATTGGGACGAACGCCAAAACTACCGCAATTATTTTGGCGCACGTTTTCATACCGGCTTCAAAACGATTCAACCCAGCTTCGGCAGCGTCGAATCCTTCGTCCGCTCCACAAAATGCAAAAGGTTTCCCTCTAAGTCCGCGAAGAAAATAATCCGCCCGCCGCCCGCCGCCGCGCGCTCGGCCTCGGTGAATTTCACGCCACGTTTTTCAAGTTCGGTTTTCGCGGCATCGAGCGAATCCACGCGGAGCGCAAGGTGCCGGAAGCCGGCGAGCTTGTTGTTGGCCGTGTCGGGCAATGATTTGTCGGCGGCGTAAATCTCAAACCATACATTGCCTAGCGACAACAGGCACGTCAGCGGCGTCTGGCCGTTGTCGAAAACCGTCTGCGCGCCGAGCACGCGCTCATACCAGCTTTTCAACGTCGCCGGGTTTTGCGCGACAATGGCAATGTGTTCAACAGAAATTTTCATCCGCGAAGATTACGCGGGCGCGGCGGATTTTCAAATCGAATTCCTGCTCGTCAAACCTCCGCCGCCCCATTATTTTGAGCCGATGAAACGTCATTTTGGTTTCTTGATTGCGGCTGGAGTTTTATTTTTCACCGCCAGATTTCCCACCGCGCACGCCCAGACCGATGCCGCCGTGGCCAGCGCGCCCGCGTATGTGCCCGACCTCTCGCACCAGAATGATCCCCTGCCCGACGGCGTGTTCGCTTGGGACGAATTGCTTAAAGCCGCCGACACCACCAACGGTCAGGATTTTGCGCGCTTCGTTTTCAGCTTCACCAACGTCTATCAGTCCGTCACGGTCACCGCGCTCACCAACATCAGCACTTTTACCAATGTCGTTTCCGTGACGAACACCATCGCCGTGACCAATAGCAGTTTTTTCTTTTCCAAAAAAATCAGCACTTCTGAAAAAGTTAGCCTGGTGGAAAATTATACTTACGCCACCAACATTTCCTCGACCACCAACACCGCCGCGCAACCCCTGACCATCTTGGACGTGCATCCGTCCTGCGGTTGCACCACAGTGGAATTGCCCTCGCGGCCGTGGACGATTCCGCCCGGCGGCTCCGGGCAAATCAAACTTGCCGTCAACCTCGCAGGCAAGGCTGGCATCGTTTTCAAAACCGCGAGCGTCGCCACCGACCACGGTAAAAAAGACCTCATGCTCCGCATCAACATCGCCCCGCCCGCGCCCGCCCGCGTGATGTCGGATAGCGAACGCGCCGCCGCGATGGCCGCCGCCAAAGTGAACCGACAGGCCGTTTTCCAAGGTGATTGCGCGAGTTGCCATTCCCCGAAATCGCCCAACGAGTTCGGTGCCGAGCTTTACAAATCCGTCTGCGCCGTCTGCCATGAATCGGAACATCGCGCCTCCGTCGTCACTGATTTGCACGCGCTCAAAGTGCCGACGAACGCGGAGTTTTGGAAGACGTGGATTTACGGCGGCAAACCCGGATCGCTCATGCCCGCGTTCGCGCAGGCGCAAGGCGGCCCGCTCACGGAAATGCAGATCGCCTCGCTCGCCGCCTATCTCGACATGGCTTTTCCTTCACACGCCACCAACGCCGTCGGGCAATGAAATATAAATTGGTAGGGCGGTGCGGCAGCGACGCCCAACCAAATTCAAATGAAGATACTGCCTCGATGAACTCCACTTGCGGAAAATTTTCCGCAAGCTATCCTGTCAACCATGACAGCGAACTTGGTTGACGCGACGAATCACGCCAAACTTTCCACCCTTGGCCAACGTGTCCTCGGCGGCGGGCACATCACGCGCGACGAAGCTTCTTGGCTTTTTAATCTCGAAACGTCCGCCGACATTCTCGATTTGCTGTCGTGGGCCAATCGCATTCGCGAACAATTCAAGGGCAACAAGATTCATCTCTGCTCTATCGTCAATGCCAAGGCTGGCGCGTGCTCGGAGAATTGCAGCTTCTGTTCGCAATCATCGCATTACCAGACCGGCTCGCCGAAATACGGCTTCATCGAACCCGAACCGGTGAACGAAGCGGCGGACGAAGCGAACAAGAACCAAGTCACCGCCGTCGGCCTCGTCGCCGCGTGGAAAGGTCTCAACGAAGGCCCGATGCTCGATGAAGTCTGCGACCGCATCCGCGAATTGAAAGCAGGCGGCAAGACGCGCCCCGACGCCTCGCTCGGCATCATCAAGAAACAGGAAGTCGCCAACCGCCTGAAGGAAGCCGGCCTCGAATGTTACGGCCACAACCTCGAAAGCTCGCGTCGCTTTTTTCCACAGACCTGCTCCACGCACACGTTCGACGACCGGCTCGAAACCATCGGCTATCTGAAAAAGGCTGGCATCAAGATTTGTTCCGGCGGCATCATCGGCATGGGTGAGACGCGCGCCGACCGTTGCGACCTCGCGTTTGAATTGAAAGCCATCGGCGCGAATGTTGTTCCCGTAAATATTTTGAATCCGATTCCCGGCACGCCGTTCGCCAAGCTCGATCCCCTGCCCGTCATGGAAATTTTGAAGACCATCGCGTGCTTCCGTTTCATTTTGCCGCGTCAGGAAATCATGATCGCCGGTGGACGCACCGTGAACCTGCGCGACGCGCAAAGCATGATCTTCATGGCCGGCGCGAGTGCGCTGATGGTCGGCAACTATCTCACCACGCTGAACCAGCCGGTGGAAAAAGATTTGCAGATGCTCAAAGACCTCGGCCTCGATCCGAACTGGGACGCGCATGATTTCAGCGACCAAGAAGAAGGCGGCTGTGGTTGCGGGAAAGAAAGTTGCCAGACGGAGGCGGAACTGGCGACGGCGAAATAATAATTGCGAAGCGGCAAATACTTGTCGCTGACTTTGCTTGAATTCATTTTTATCGTCCCTACGATTCCGCCGTGAACTTCACCCAATATTTCATGGCCATGCGACTACGCCCCGACCGCGCCATGATTCAATTGGAATGGATTCAGCAGGCCGTTGACAAACCCGAAAAAGAAGTCATCCAGCAAGACGGACGCATCCGCCGCTGGGCGCGCATCAAGGAGATGGACGGACGTGCGCTCCGTGTTATATTGCTGGCCGACGGCAAAACCGTTCACAACGCATTTTTTGACCGCAATTTTGAATCATGAAAATCCGTTATTATCAGGACACCGACACGTTGCACATCGAGTTCAAGCCCGCCGCCGTGGCCGAGACGCGCGATCTGGATGAGAACACACTTTTGGATTTGGATCAGCGCGGGCAGATTTTAGGCATCACCATGGAACATGCCAGCCAGCGCGCCGATGTCCCGCAATTTTCCTACGAGCAAGTGACCGCCTGAAAAGATGCTCAAAGACCTCGGCCTCGACCCGAACTGGGACAGCCATGATTTCAGCGATCAGGAGGAAACTGGCTACGGAAATGCGAATTGCGAAACGGAAATGGCGAGCGCAAAATAGTCCACGAATGAAAGCCATTCAACGCGCGCAAGAACAGATTCAGCAGGGCAATCTCTGGCAAGCGAAGGATATTTTAAGTGGCTGTCTTTCCAACTATTCATTTTCCCCTGAACTTTACTGCGCTTACGGTGAATTATTGCTTCGGATGGGCGACTTGCGGGAAGCGGGAAGATTTCTTTTCTTGTCCGGCGCACGCGAGCCAAATTATTTGGAAGCAATTACTATTTTCCTTTCGCAATTTGAAAATGCGAATAAGAACAATTTGTATTCGGCTTTCCCATCCCGCGCGCGCCTTGCAAAGCTTTCTGATTATCCTGCTGCCGTTGCTGACGAACTCAAGAAACGAGGATTTGAAGATATTATCCGCCATTCATCCGCGCCGCCATCTCCGAAAAGATTTCGAGACAAAGTTAAAGCAGGTTGTTTGGCATTTTTTATTATCGTCATTGTTATTTTGATTGGCATTGGTCTTATTCAACTAATTGGTTTAGGTGGCAGAACTCTTTTTCAATGGATTGGCGGAAATCATTAGCTGATTTCCCAGCGCCGTAGGCGCGACATCTTTGAAGAAACCCAAACCAAAAATTCCCCCGCCTTCGTCTGACTCCGGCGCGACGGGCCAGCCCCGGCGGGGCGGCATCACCGTGTCCCGGACCGCAGCTTGTCCACAAAATCTTTGGCTTCGCTCAAGGAATGGCCGTAAATCTGCCGGGTCAATTGCATCGCGCCCATTTCATCGCCGCTCTTGGCGAGGGCAAGGATTTTGCCGTCTTCGGTTCAAGGCTGGGCTATTTTCGGAAGCGTTCGCCCGCACCACCAATCTGGAATCATTTACCCCGGCGTTGCGAGACACGAGCGGCGTTGAACCATCCGCAGGAACAATCAGAAAAAATTCAAATTATTTTGCTGGCCGCTTGCGCCAGTAATTTGCCAGCACCGAGCCGCTGATGTTCATCCACGGGATGAAGCACGCCGCCGCGAGGCCGACGGTCGCCAGCTTGCCCATTGCCGCCGCGAGGCCGCTCGCCATGCCGCCGTTTTGCAACCCCACCTCGAAGGCAATGCTGCGCGCGGAATTTTTGTCTAGTCCCGCCGCGCGGCTCAACCAGTAGCCGAGGAAAAATCCCGCCGTGTTGTGCAGCGCGCACGCGAGGAATAACAGCGCGCCCACCTTGAGCAAATTGTCGCGCCCCGCCGCCGTGGTCATCGCGGTAACGTAAAGAATTCCCACGATGGACAGCGTCGGCATCAGCTTGCCCAGCCACGCGAGGCGTTTTGATAATGCGTGATAAACCACGCCAATGACAAACGCACTCAACAAAAATCCCGCGAGCGAAATCGTCGTGAGCACATCGGGCGAAAATTGTTTTTGCAACCTTTCCCAGCCGCCGGAAATTAAAAACACCAGCCACGCCGTCGCCACCAGCGCTAGTCCAAAGACAATCTTTCGACCGACCGCCGCCGACTCCTTCTCCCTCACTGGGGGAGAAGGCCGGGATGAGGGGGCATCGCCTGCCAACGAAACCATAGTGAGATCAGGGCTTTTTTTATTTTCCGAAGCCTTCAAATAATCATGGATCAACGCCGCCGCAATCGGCACGAGCACAATTTTCACGATGTCCACCATCATCTTGAAAAAACTCACCTCCACCATTTCGCCCGCGAGCAGCTTCATCCAGAGCGGCGTCATGATTGGTGCGATCAGTGTCGTCACCGCCGTAACCGTGACCGACAGCGCAAGGTTGGACTTCGCGATGTAAGCCATCACGTTCGATGCCAGCCCGCTCGAACAAGAACCAATCAAAATAATTCCCGCCGCAATCTCCGGCTCGAAATGAAAAATTTTTGTGAGCGCCAAACCCACCAGCGGCATCACCGTGAAATGGCAGAGGATGCCGATGAAAACTCCGCGCGGCGATTTCACCACGCCCGCAAAATCTTTTAACGTCATGTGCACGCCCATACCGAACATCACGAGCTGAATGGCGATGAGCATCACCCACTTGTTCTTCATGTCGAACCCACCGACGTGCAGAAAGTTCTGCGGATAAATCATCGCCGCCGCGACCACCGCGATGATCCACGCCGTGAACTGGTAGCCGCGAAAATTTTTGGAGAAGCGCAGGCTGATGGCGAAGGCAACAGCCAGAACGACGACGACGGGTTGCCAGATTAGAGTCATTTTCTAATTCGTGAAAATTCGTGTCTCACAAAACCGTGGCCAGATAATCCACCGCGATGCCCGGACTCGCCAGAATCGGCACGCGCTTGTCTTCCGGTTTCAACGTATCCACCACCCGCGCCATCGAAGCCTGCGCCAGCACGATCACATCTACCGACTGCGACAACTCCTTCAACGCCGCCGCGACTTTCGCATCGTGCGTCGCCGCATCGCCGCTCATCAACGCCTCGAACGCGCCTTCACATAGTTTTGACGTGAGTTCAATTTTCTTTCCCGCCATCGCCGCGCGGCGCGAAATCAAATCCGCCGTCGGCTCCAGCGTCGTCCGCAGCGTGGCGACGACACCGATCTTTCCCCCAATCGCCACGGCCTTATCCGCCATCGGCTGATCCACGCGCACCACCGGCACACCGATCAATTTCGCGCCCGCCTCCACCGCTGGGCCGATGGACGAGCAAGTGACCATGATGTAATCCGCGCCCGCCAATTCGGCAGATTCGAGATAGCCTGCGACCCGCCGCGCAATCGTTGGTGTCAAACTACCAGCGGCGGCGATGCCGCTCACGAGGCTATCGTCCACGATGTTGAATAGCTTCACACCGGGAATTTTTTCTTTGCACAACTGCGCGAACCCCGGCACATGAATCGCCGAGGTGTGAATGAGACCGAGAGTTTTTTGTTTCATAAATTTTCTAACAGCAGGTAACGAAGCAAACAAAGCTGAAGTTCTTCGTTTACTTCGTTACCTTCTGTTCAAGTTTTCCCGTTCTTCACGGTTTCAAAATAATTTTCCGCGCCGACCTGTCCGCCCTTGAAAACAATTTCACAATTGTCTGCCGGTGAACCCGGCGCAAACACGCGACACAGCGGCGCGCCCGGCGTGAGCGGCGCAATCATCTCCAACGCCTTAATCCCCAATGCCCGCGCGGCAAAACTCGCTGTGTCGCCGCCGGCGATACACACGCGGCGGACTTTGGATTGTTCCAGCGCGCCCCGTAAAACTTTTCCCAGTGCCGTGCCGAGAATGGTTGCGGTGTCGCCCGACAACTTCGTCGCAATGCGTTTATCCGAACCGCTTTTGGTTGTGTGAACGATGACGCTGCGGCTGGCGTTCAACCAAGCAGCGGCAACGTCTGTCGCGCGTTTGATTTCGTTCGCCGAAGTTTTTCCGCCCGCCAACGCAGCGGCATCCAACGCCACTTCTGCAAAATTATTTTTCAACGCCCACGCAATCTGCCCGCTCGTCACCGGCGAACAACTGCCCGAGCCAATGAGGATTTGTTTGGTAGGGCTGACCTGCCGGTCAGCCCGGACGCACGGCAACGCGTCCCCGCCAGTCCAATGCGCCGCCAGCGCCGTTTCAATCCCTGACGAACCCACTGAAAAAAAAGGGCGTTTCGCACTCGCAAACCCGTCAATCAATCCGCCGATGCGCGCGAGGTGTTCCGCCGTGAACGCGTCGAACAGAACTG
Organism: Limisphaerales bacterium; assembly: GCA_025360325.1. Lineage (GTDB taxonomy): Bacteria > Verrucomicrobiota > Verrucomicrobiia > Limisphaerales > UBA11358 > UBA11358. The sequence goes on from JANYCI010000090.1 coordinate 14,126, forward strand.
CGTCTGGCTTTTCGGCGAGCAGCCGGGCGAACGCCGCACGAATTTTTTTCGCGGGCAACGCGAGTTGCAAAATGTCGAACAGCGCGATTTTCTTTTTCGTCTGCTGCGCGAGATGTTTCCGCAAATCCGCTTCCGTCATTGGCGTGACCGGATGCTGGCTGATGGACGGATGCTGGTCGAGCCGGTGAATCGCGCCCGCGCTACCGATGCCATAGCGCGCAAAATGATTTCCAAAAATCGTGTAGCGTCCGAGCGCGGGCGCGGCGACGAGCAACGGAATAAATTGCGCCGGAAAAATCTTCGCTGCCACGTCCATCACACGCCCAATGCTGCCGATGGTGGGCGACGAATCAAACGTGGAGCAAACCTTGTAGTGAACGTGCCGCGCGCCGAGTTTCTTGAGCGCGAGCAGCGCGGGTTTGAGTTCGCGTTCCAGCGCGTCTGGCGCAAGCGAACGTGTTTTGCCCGCAACACCGATGGCTTGCAAACCGGGAAATTTTTTCAACTGCGCGGGCGTGGGCGGCGCGATGAAGAGCGCCGTGCGGATGCCAGCCAGCGTGAGTTGCTCCAGCGCATCCGTCGAGCCGGTGAAGTCGTCGCCGTAATATGTCAGCAAAAGTTTATTCATGCGACGGGATTTGAACCACAGAGGCACAGAGGCACGGAGAGGAAAAATAAATTCATCGGAAAGTTTCTCCAATCACAACCCGCTGAACGCCGTCTTTGAGCAGCGGGACGTTGAAATTAATCAGCAGACCCAGAGTTTTTTGGTTCAGCTTGAGGTAGGTCAAAAGCTGTGCCTTGTGAACCGGCAAGATTTCTTGAACGGCTTTGAGTTCGACAATTAACTCACCGGCGATGATGAAATCCAGACGATAACCACAGTCTAGTTTCACACCCTTATAGTTAAGAGGCAGATCAATCTGTTTCTGAAATGGAATGCTTGCGGTTGCCAATTCGTAAGCCAAGGCGGCTTCGTAAGCTGATTCCAACAACCCCGGCCCAAGCACACGATGCACCTCGATACACAGACCAATCACCTGCTGACTCAATTGATTCAGCCTCTGTCTCTGTGCCTCTGTGTCTCCGTGGTTCATTTTATCTTGCCGAATTTTTCCACGGACTTTTTCAACTCGGAATATTTCGCCGCTGCCTGCTCAAGCGTCAATCCTTCCACCGCTGCTTCCCACCATTTTTGCAGCGAACGCACGCCTGCTGCCGGCCCGTCGGGATGCGCCATGATGCCGCCGCCAGCCATGTAGAGCAGGTCAACGGTTTTGGTGCGACGAAACGTTTCGCACGCTTGTCCGCCCCATTGACCGGATGAAACCACGGGAAGAATCGGAGCGTCGCAGTTCGTAGTGGGACAGGCGTCTCGCCTGTCCAGTGAGGCGTTTTTTACTGGAGAGGCGTTGAAACTTTTTGGGTCGTCCAACTGGACAGGCGGGACGCCTGTCCCACTACACAGTGGTTTCGCGCAGGCTTCCATCGAACGCACCACCGAATCATCGCTCTCCCAAAATTTATTCGCGATGCCGTTGACGTGCAGTTGATCCACACCCGCGAGCCGCCAGAGTTTTTGATACGCGGGAAATTCTATGCCCAGCAACGGATGTCGGTTCAACATCCCCCAGCCGTTGCGATGACCGTGAATCGCCAGCGCGCCGAGGTCGCAAATCTTTTTCGCGCCGCTCAGGCCGACGCTGTTGAGCGAAAGCATCGCGCACGTTCCGCCAGATTTTACGACCTTCTCGTAGTGCCGTTGCATCGCATCCAGTTCGTCGCTGACGTTGAAGGCATATATCACCTTTTTGCCGGTGCGATCGGCGTGATCGTTGATGACGCGCATGATGGCATCCACGCGCTCATCGAACGGCGAGTGCTGCGGATTAGCCATCAGTTCGTCGTCCTTGATGAAATCAATTCCCGCTTCAGCTAAAACTTTTACCAGCGCAGCGGTTTGCTTTGGCGACATCCCGATGCTCGGTTTGATGATCGTGCCGATGAGCGGACGGCCTTCGACTTGCGTCAACTTGCGTGTTCCAGCGACACCAAATTTGGGTCCGCTAAAATGATTGGCGAAAGACGGCGGCAATTCCACATCCATCAGTTTTAACCCCGTGAACGCAGTGATTTCGTAGAGGTTCCCCTGAATCGTGGAGACGAGTGTGGGCAAATTGTAGCCCATGTTCTCCACCGACCACGACACGACAACCTCGGCGCGTTGAAATTTTCCCGAAGCCGACTTCGCGCCCGGCAAACTCGGCGTGCTCACGGAATCCAACAGAGAAATTTTTTCCACGCGCGCGGCGCAACGCTGCTTGAGTTCCTCCGTCTCGCCCGGCACGGCGACGAACGTGCCGGAAGATTGTTCGCCCGCAAGCATCGCGGCGGCTTGCTCCACTGCGAGCGGCGTTTCAATCAGGTAAGTTGCGTAAATTCTTTCCATGCGGCGATGTCGCAGTGTGCGGTTTTTCGATCTCGAATCCAAGCCCGCGCTTGGTTGAAAAACTGCCGAAAGACTTTTGAATTTCGCCAGCGCGGTTCGCGCGATTGCCCTTCGCACCAGAAACGCGTAAAACTTGGCGCAGCCATGCAGATTCAACAGAAGCAAACAAAGGCAACAAAGCTGGAAAATTTATTTCTCCGTTCCCTTTGTTTGCTTCTGTTCCTTTTTTCCGCCGCCGCCAGTGCCGCACCGGATTGGGAGAACGAGCAAGTCCTCCACCTCAACACCGAGCTGCCACGCGCCACGTTTGTTCCATTCGCCACGGTGGAACAGGCGTTGCAAAATAATTTCACCAACTCGCCATTTTATTTTTCGCTAGAGGGCGATTGGAAATTTAATTGGGTTCCAAAACCGGAGTTGCGCCCGACGAATTTTTTTGAAGCCAACTTTGACGACGCGGCGTGGACGAACATTGTCGTGCC
>JANYCI010000091.1 GCA_025360325.1 Limisphaerales bacterium
AACTATCGCACCGAGCCGGCATCTTTCAGCGGCGGGAATCATCCGCGAACCCGGAACAAGTCGGCCTCGCCACGAGCCTCTGGCGCAAGCCAATCACCCATTCCAACCCCGCCGCGCACCGCTTTCGATGACGCCAATGCATTAAAATGATTTTTCAGGCACTCAAGGCGGGCGCCTGCGGTTATGTGCTCAAGCGATCCGATGAACAGGAAATTCTCGACGCCATCCGGGAAGTGCGCGCCGGCGGCGCGCCGATGACCAGCGAGGTGGCGCGCATGGTGGTGCGCTCGTTTCAATCACCGCTGGGCAACGACGGGCCCGCGACGGAGAAAAAAAATGAACTGACCGAACGGGAACTGGAAATACTGGCGCTGGTGGCCAAGGGGCATTCCAACAAGGAAATCGGGGCCATACTCAACATCAGCCCCGCGACCGTGGCCAGGCATTTGGTGAACGTGTTTGAGAAATTGCACGTCCGCTGCCGCACCGAAGCTGCCGCGCGCTATTTGCAATCGAACGCGATGGCGGAACTGGGCTTGTCTTGAATCGTATTCTGTGCCGTCCCTGGGAATTTCAAAAGATTTCCAGCAGGAGGCAGCCATGCGGTGCACGGCCGACCGCGCAGTTCAAACCGCATTTCCACGGGTCTCCAACCACACGCGCGAACGATATTGCGTCGGCGATTCCTTGAATTGCTTTTGAAAGATCCGGCAGAAATGGGACGGCGTCGAATATCCGGCGCGCGCCACAATTTCCTCCAAACCCAGCCCGGTTTCCCGCAAGAGATCACAGGCGCGGTTCATGCGCCGGCGTTGAATTTCATCGCGCACATTGCATTTGAGCGATTCGCGAAACCGCCGTTCCAGGCTGGTGCGGGAACATTTCACATGCGCCAGCACATCCTTGACGGCGATGCCCGAATCAAAGTGATCGCGAATGAACCGCAGCGCCTCAACCAAGGTCGCATCCGCAACCGCCACAATATCGGTGGACGCCCGCTCCACCACGCGCACGGGCGGCAGGTCGGTCCGGTGGCCGGCGACCGGACGCCCCCGCATCATTTGATGCAACGCCGCCGCCGCGTGGTAACCCAGTTGGCGGGCGTCAGGTTCGATGCTGGTCAGGGGCGGATCGCTCAAGTTGCACAGGACATCGTCGTTGTCCACGCCCATCACCGCCACTTCCTCCGGCACGCGAATCTGATGTTCCCGGCACGCGTTGAGCACCTGCTGCGCACAGATGTCGTTGCAGGCAAACAGTGCCAGCGGGCGCGGCAATCTTTTCAGCCACCGCGCCACCGCCGCCTCGTCACTTACACCGCGCCGCTCCACGGCTTGGATGTGGGTGGGTTGATAGTGCGCGGTGGGTGCCTCGAAGGTCTGCACGGAAATATTCCGAGCCTGGAGATATTCGGCGAACGCCGCACCGCGCCGGTCGGAAAACGGCAGCGCCTTGAATCCGCAGAACGCAAAATGCTGGAAACCGGATTGCAAAAAAAAATCGGCCGCCAGCCGGGCCACCTGTTGCGCATCGGTGTCAAAGCCGGGTATGCCGCGAAAGCTTTGATTTCCCAGCACATCCACCACCGGACAGCCCAGGCGCAATAATTTGCCGGCCACGCTCGCATTCTCAATGCGGGCAATAATGCCGTCGCCCCGCCAACCGGCCAGCCAGTCCGGAATGCCGCTGTGCAATTCCCGTTCCTGCGTGTAGAACGCCCACGCATCGTGTTCGCGGGTGTAGCGGGCAATGCCCTGCAACACCTCACGCCCATAACTGCGGGAGCTTTCAATGAGCAGGGCAACTTTCGGCAAATGTTGTTTCATTGAAAATCGGGCATTGCACCAGCTTCCGCGCATGAACAGTAATCCGTCTCACACGGGTCAATTGTCAGCGGCGACGAGAATGGTCATGCTGGCCTAAATTACAGCGGTTCCAGCCACAGTTTGACACGTTCACCACTGATAAAGCCAGACGTAAGTGGTGTATTCCGTTTTCGGTGGGTTGCCGATAACCCGACCATCCACTTTCTCGCCGCAACGAGCCGTCAAACGAAGGCCGTTGTGAAAAAAGATCGGGTCATCGTCATGAAACCGATACGCGGAAAATTCGTGGGTGCCGGGGTCGAAGTGAGTCAATCCGGCTACGGGCGTGTAATACTTGCCCTTGTTGAAATAGTAGGTGCCCAGAAAATAATCCTCCAAGCCGGATGAAAGCATCAGCGGGCTGGCGGCGCCGCCAATGTAAGCGCGCATACAGCCTTCCATGAAACTCAAGTCAGTCCAATCACCGCGCGCAGACGACCCTTTGGCGACCATTGTGACTTCATAAAATGCGCCGGCATCCTTGACATTGCATAGCGGAAATTCTTCCAGCGGTTGCGCGGTGTAATTGGTCAGTTTGTATAATTTCAACCGCGCGTTGGCCGGCAGTTTCACGCCGCCGAGTTCCACCGGCAGGTTTTCCGTGCCGCGCACGATCCACCAGAACTCGGGATGCTCCGGCGCACCGGGTGCGAGCTGCGCCGTGATGCGAACGCTTTTGCCGAAAGGAATCCGGTAAGTGTCATAGACGCCACTTGGATCGCCCGTCTTGCCAAAGCGAGCGATGCCCCACGGCGCGGCACTGTCGTCAAAGCCGATCCCGTGGCCAAGAAACATCTCCATGTCAATGGAGGCGTTGGTTTCGCCATCCACATAAATGCGAATGCGCGTTTCGCCATAATTTTTGAAGCTGCCGCCAAACCACATATGCGTCAGGCAACCCTTGCCGCTGTAATGAAACAATTCTGATTCCTGGCCGGTGGTCAATTGAGTTTGTTGTTTGCCGGCCGTGCCGAAGGTTTTTAAATCCGACAACGACTGCGCCGGAGAATGGGTTGCGAACGCCAATAAAAACGCACCTGCCGCGAGTGCCGCACCTTTGCCGAAACAAATTTTTTTCATGTCATGCTTGTTCATAAAAATTTCAAAGTGGAAATCAATGCTTCGCGAACGCGCTCTGAATTTCCGCCAGCGAAACGCCCAACACCGCACGGGCGACCTGATCCAAATCCGCCTCACTGCCGCTCAAGTGAATGGTGCGGTGCGTGTGTTCCAAACTTGCGCCGGGCACCAAGGCCGCAGCTGGCGAGGACGATTCCATTTCGTAAAACGGGCCGAGCGGCTTCGCGCCGGGCGAAGGCGGGCCGTCGTTGTAACTATTCGCCACATCGCCCGCGAATGGATGCGCTTGCATTTTCCAGAGCGAGTTGACGTAATCCGTCACATCTTTCGGCTGGGAAAATTGCACGATGCTCAACACCCGATGATCCGCGTCATAGCTGCCCAGCACCCCCTGGCTGCGCTTGGGATTGATGCCAATTTTGCTGCGATACTGGCCGTCACCACCAAAAAAGATGGCGTTGTCCTTCACCACCAGGCGGTCTGACGGTATTTCACCAAAGTAATTGGAAGTCAGTTTGGGACCCAGTTCCGATTCCGGCCCGCTTTTGATCGGCGCCACAATCGTGGTGCCCGGCGAGGGATTGAACTGGCCGAGAATCCAGATGGAAAGCAGTCCGCTATCCTTTGTCCACGCTGTCGCGCCGATGTTGCTGATTTTGTTGATGGATTCATAGGCCACCAGATTTATGCCGGCCAACGGTTTCAAATGAAGGTTGCGCCACGCTTGTTTGGCGGAAAGCAATTTCACCTGCCGGTCCACCTTGACTTGAAACGTGGCCCCGGAAAAATTGGTCAGCGAAAACTGCGCGCGAAAGTCCGCCTGCGATGGCGTCTGCTGCGCCACCGCGTAAGGCATCGTGTCAATCGGCGCCGGCGTGAACCAGTGTTCCAAATCAAACGGCGCGTCCTTCGCAAAAAAGAGCGCGAATTGGCCGCCCTCCGGTCCGATCCAGAAACGGTCCTCGCCACCAAACACGTTGATGTGCGGCTGCAATTTGCCGGATGCAATCAAGTCGTGGTTAATCCAGCCAAAGCTCGCGCCGGCGTTGCCGCCCGCCGTGCTGGTCATCACGCGCCCCTGCCACGCGGGGGCTACGGCGACTTCCGCCTTGCTGGCCTTGTCACTCAACACCACCACCTCCGTGTGTTGCTTGAGAAAGTCAACTTCATCCCCAAAGGTCGCTGCGGATAGTTGTCGGTTGGCAGCCAACAGACCCACAGCCAAAGCTTTCCAAAGTCCAATTCTAAAGTTCATAATTATAGTTAGTATGTGCTTACGATGTTTGATGCGCTTGAGTTCGGTGGTAATACTATCGGGGGGACTGATGTGCAATCCATACAACAAACATTGGCGTCATCGAAAGCGGTGCGCGGCGGGGTTGGAATGGGTGATTGGCTTGCGCCAGAGGCTCGTGGCGAGGCCGACTTGTTCCGGGTTCGCGGATGATTCCCGCCGCTGAAAGATGCCGGCTCGGTGCGATAGT
>JANYCI010000093.1 GCA_025360325.1 Limisphaerales bacterium
AACTATCGCACCGAGCCGGCATCTTTCAGCGGCGGGAATCATCCGCGAACCCGGAACAAGTCGGCCTCGCCACGAGCCTCTGGCGCAAGCCAATCACCCATTCCAACCCCGCCGCGCACCGCTTTCGATGACGCCAATGCAAAAAGATATGGTTGCTGAGATTCAGCGTATAAACCGGCAAGGCCGGGGAAAAATTGCCCGGCAAAGGCACGGGAGAACTCATCATCCAGAACGTGCCTAGAAAATTATTCGTTGTGGAAACCGCTGGCACGCTGCGCGCCGCTGGTGGTGTCGCCAGCACACGGTTGATGAGTGGAACCGCCCCCATGAGGTTCGTCACCCCGGCATTGTGTAATAAGGCAGCATAGGAGTTGGTAGGCGGGCTGTGGGGAGTGAAATTTTGCCCGAAAGAATGTGCCGAGGCCAATGCCGCCAGCACCGCCAGCACGCTCAACCGCGCGTAGTTAAACCTCGTTTTCATTTTATTCCCTTTCCCGCGCAGTCCTCGTCCCGGAACAAAAGAGCGCGACTCAACGCGCCCTTCCTCGAGGCACCACTAAGCACCTATGCAGATGACGCGCCAAGCCGCGCCGAGTGGCGGCTTGGTTTCTGGAAGAGCTGGGAAAAGTTAGCGGTTTTAGGACAGCCCCGTAGCCAAAGCTACGCAAATTATTGTTGTAGTTATGTTTTTACATGAATACTTTTTCGGACAACAAGGTTCTACGCCCTTTCCCTGACATTGCCAAGACTTTTTAAGAGGTTTCGTAATTTTTGTCTATTTCAGGTGGAATTATTCAGATGACAAACAATGAAGTGAATCGGGTAGGGCGGGCAGTGGTAGTGGCGCAGTTTGATTTTTGCCGGGTGGAACCGGCTTCCAGCCAAATTCCGTAGTGACGCCTCCGCCAGACCGGTGGACAGCCTCAGGTCTGGTCCGTGCGTCCTGTGGGTTTCCGGCAGGATGCCGGAAACGACCGGCTGGAAGCCGGTTCCACCCAGAAAACTAATTTCCTCGTCCATTGGCAACGCCGCATCAAACTCAGCCACTACCCGGGCAGTCCTCTGCTCGCCGAACGCGTAGGTTGCCAACCGACGGCGCGCACGGAGTGACGCGCCCTACCAGTCCAATTTGCAAAATCAGATCAAGGGCGAACTATTTTGCTGCCGCAAGGTAGGGCGGGCAATCCCTTGCCCGCCGCGAATGTGGTTGGTCGTTCTCACGTCTGGCCGCTTCCGGGCGGCGCGCACGGAGTGACGCGCCCTACCCGAATTGTTTGTTAACCGGACAATCCTGATTTCAGGCTGCAAAAAAAATTATTCAGTCGTGTTTTCCATTTTTCAAGGCTGCTTTTTTTCGTTTCTCCCGTGTTTTTCTTTTTTCAAACCTGAATAATCTTAAGGCAATCGTGTTTTTACTTTTTCAAAGTTGCTTTTTCTCATTTCAATCGTGTTTTCCGTTTTTCAAACCTGAATCATTTCAAAGCAGTCGTGTTTTGAGTAACTCACGTTAGTTCTGGCCGGAAACCGGCGGCAAATCTTGCCGGGAGGAGGCTATTTTTGCCGGTTGGCGACTGTTGATCGAGTGATGTTGGCATTTGGTTTTTAGTTTGGAGAAAAATTCTTCAATCGTTGTTGGTGCCTGATTTTCAACCAGTTTTCGTGATTAACTAATTCATAGGATTAGCGTATTTGGGTTAAGGGCAAGGATTGGCATGGCCGGTGCTAAACCTGTTTCAGCGGGCTGTCTTAATGCGTCTGCCGGTCGGTGGGCGGGGTAGTCCGGGGTTAGAAAAAATACAAAGCAAATGACAACCATCAATAATCGGGTATCGCTCGGATTCATCCGCCTGACGGATGCGGACGCCGATACGTTCAGTGCCAACATCATCGCCAAGCTAACGGGGAATGCGGCGTTTCCCAATCTGCCGGTCACGCTGGCAAACTTGACGACTCAATACACCACCTTTCACAACGCCATCACGGCGGCGATGGAAGGCGGCAAGGTGGCCAAAGCCGCGCGCGATGCCGCCAGAGAAACATTGGAAACTTCGCTCCGCGCGATGGCGGCTTATGTGCAGAGCATTGCCGGACAAGACCTCACGGTCTTGCTCTCCTCCGGCTTCGAGGCGGTGAACACCAGCCGCACTCAAACGCCGCTGGATACGCCCAACTTCACCAAGATTGAACACGGCAATACCACGCAACTATTCCTCACGGTCAGCGCCATCTCGAATGCGCGTTCGTATGAAGTGCAGGCCAAGACCGGCACGGGCGGCTGGCAGACGGTGAACGTTTCCGCACAGTCCCGCAATATCGTGCTGGAAAATCTCACGCCGGGAGCGGTGTATGATCTGCAAGTGCGCGCCATCGGCGGCAGCACGGGCAGTTCGCTCTGGAGCGCACCCGTCAGCCAGATGGCTACCTGATGCGCGGTGTGGGAAATACTGAAATCAGAAGGCATAAGACCAATCAGAGTCGGAATGGAACAAAGCCATTCCGACTTTTTTTTGGCCGGGTCAACGACTGCCTTGCGGTCATAAGGGAGTCGCTGAATTATTTAATTTTCCCAGCCAGGCTCCGAACATTTGTCAGAAATTGTTCTGCCGTTGAATCCATTGGTCAACGGGTGATGCCTTCCCCACGACGCCCGGCGCAATCAATTTGAATTATTCTGCTCTCCCTAAAACATTTTTCAGACGTGCTGCACGAGATCTCTCACGTCATAACGCACTTTGGCGAGGCCGGCGTATTTGTCTTCCGCCGCGCGATAGCCAAGCGCGCACGCCACCACGGTTTTGTAACCGGTGCCATCGAGCTTCAAAATTTTATCGTAATCCGCCGGGCTGATGCCTTCCATCGGACAGGCATCCACGCCGAGAATCGCCGCTGCCGTCATCAGATTGCCGAGCGCGATATAGACCTGCCGTGCCGCCCATTCGTGCGCGGATTTTCCACGCGGACCGTTCACCACGTCGCCCAGCATCATGCCGCGATAACCGGCCAGCGCTTCCGCCGAACCGCCGCGCACGGCCACGATGTGGGAGATCAGGCGGTCCACATCCGCCGGCTTCATCTCGGTGCGCGCGAGGAAGACAACGTATTGCGAACAATCCACGACCTGTTTTTGTCCCCACGAATGTGGCAGCA
>JANYCI010000094.1 GCA_025360325.1 Limisphaerales bacterium
GTTCCATCCTTGGAAATGGACCGGGAGTTGACCCGGCTGTTGTCTGAAGCCGACCATGCGCTCGGCAGACTTGATGGAGTGACTTCCATTCTGCCAAATCCGGATCTGTTCGTCTCCATGTATGTGCGCCATGAGGCCGTGCTGAGTTCGCAGATCGAGGGGACACAAAGCACGCTGGAAGATGTTCTCCAATTTGAGATTGATGCCACTGGTCAGGAACATCCAAAGGATGTCGAGGAAGTGGTGAATTATGTTCGGGCGATGAATTACGGGTTAAAGCGACTGGATGAATTGCCGCTTTCCCTGCGCTTGATCCGCGAAATCCACGGCGAACTGCTCAAAGGCGTGCGCGGTGCCAACCGCACGCCAGGAGAATTCCGTCGGAGCCAAAACTGGATTGGCCCGGCCAATTGCACTTTGGCGACGGCGACGTTCGTGCCGCCGCCGGTTCACGAAATGCGGGCCGCGCTGGATAATCTGGAAAATTTCCTGCATGAAACGACCGCCTTTCCGACCCTGATTGTTTGTGGATTGGCCCACGCCCAGTTCGAGACGATTCATCCTTTCCTCGATGGCAACGGACCTGTCGGGCGGTTGCTGATTACGTTTTTGCTATGTCAGCGTGGCATTTTGAAATTTCCACTGTTGTATCTGAGCCATTATCTCAAATTCCATCGCGCTGAATACTACGATCGGCTCATGGCCATTCGTAACGACGGGCATTGGGAAGCATGGTTGAAATTTTTTCTTAAAGGCGTGGGTGAAGTCAGCCGCTCCGCCACGGAAACGGCTCGCCGCATATTGGAGCTAAGGCAGAAGCATCTGACTTTAGTCCGCGACAAAGTGCCGAATCAGGCGAATGCCGTCGGCCTGCTTGATTATTTGTTCGAGCAACCCATCGTAACCGCGCGATTGGTGGAAGAACGGCTTGGCTGCGCGTTTATGACCGCTGATAAATTATTGAAACAATTTGCAGAACTGAAAATCGTGAAAGAAACCACCGGTGGTCAGCGCAATCGCCGTTTCGAGTATTCCCCATATCTGGCGTTGTTCGAGCCGGAAGGAATCCAACCGCTATCCACGAAACGGAAGTGAGGCTTTAATGAAAACCCCGCGTTCAATTGAACGCGGGTTGTGATTGGTTTTTGGCGAATAATTCAAGCCATGCTTGAACTATTCGTCTTAAATCAATCAACTGCCCAGCCTATCCTGAACGGGTATTACAGCGATTTTTTACCCGCCGCCTTAACTTTGGCCCACCGGGCTTTGGCTGCCGCCGAAATTTTTGCCCGGCCCGCCGCACTCATCGTGGACTTCTTTTTAACCACAGGTTTGGCCGCCGACTTGGCCACTTGCGTTTTCACCTTCGCCCAGCGCGCCTTTTGAGCAGCGGCAATTTTAGCCCGCGCCACTGCACTCATCTTCGGCTTATTTTTTGGAGCCGGTGCGGGAGAACCCAGAATGGAAGCCAGTTCTTTTTCCAATGCGCTGATCTTGTCTTTGATGGCGGAAGGCATCCGCGCTGCCAACGCTACGCTGGATGCCGACGGATGGATTGAAGTCTGCGCGGCGGCTGACTTGGGAAAATCGGATGTGATCCGCTTCGATCATGGACGAAAAACCTACGCGCTTTGCCGCGATGAATACGGCGCGCTTTTTGCCACGGACGGAATCTGCACGCACGGCAACAACCATCTCGCGGACGGCCTCGTCATTCAGCGGCACGATTGAATGTCCCAAGCAGCTGCTTCCATCTGGCCGATGGCTCGCCGGCCCGCGCGCCCATTTTCCGGGGATTGCGGACGTATCCGCTGACCGAGCGCAACGGACGGTTGTTCCTGAATCTCCACCGCCCCGGCGGCGACGGGATTCGCGCGGCCAGAACGCTCACGCTCCGCGTGGTCAGCAACCGCAACGTGTCCACGTTCATCAAGGAACTGTTGCTTGAACCGGCGGACGATTGGGCAAAAGTGTAGTTCACTCCCGGCGACTATCTGCAATTCCACATTCCGAACTACGGCGAGATTGCGTTTCGCGATCTGGAAATTTCCGAACCTTACGCCGCCGTGTGGCGCGCGCATCGGCTCTTTGAGCTTGTCGCCAAACATCCCGGCGAAACGGGATGGGTCATCCGGTTTGACGAAACCAGTCACGCGCTTGCGATACCGGGGCCGTGAAATTAATAACCGTGCCGCCGCCGGGTGAGCTTTGGATTTCCATGCTGCCACCGATTTCAGCGGAACGTTTGCGCAGATTGCGCAGACCATTGCCGGAATTTTTTTGCAGGGGATCAAAACCAATGCCGTTGTCGCGGACACTAAATTGAAATTGTTCGGCTTTGCGACCAACAAAAATGCTTACCTCGGTAGCATGGGAATGCTTCAAGATATTGTGAAGCGTTTCTTTGAAGAGTGGAGGCACGTTGCGTCTAAACGCGAGCGAGAGATTGGCGCTCTGAAAATCACCAGATTGTTCAAAACGGTATTGCACCGCGCCCAGCATGACGCGGGCGGTTTCCTCAAGCCGATGAACGAGATCGCTTAACTTGTCGTGCTGTGGGTCGATAAACCAGATAATGTCGCGCAAGGTGTCAATGGTTTGCACGGCGATGCCGCGCACTTGCGTGGCATCGGAACTGGAAGGCGATTGCTCCATCATTTGGGCTAGGAGATTAATGCTGCCGAGATTCGCGCCGACTTCGTCGTGCAAATCGCGCGCGATGCGCAGGCGCAACCGTTCCAATGCGCGCACCCGGCTGACGCGGACGGTGTAGATGCCAACGGCGATGCCGAAGGCCAGTAAAATCATGGCAATTTTGAACCAAAGCCGTTGCCAGAAATATGGCAACACCATCAACTCTATGGTCGCCGGCTGCTCATTCCAAACGCCGTCGCTGTTGCAAGCGGTAACTTCAAACCGGTAGCTGCCCGGCGGAAGAAAACTATAAGTTGCCGAGCGGCGGCTGCCACCTTCGACCCAATTTTTTTCCAGGTTGCCGAGCCGCCAGCGGAATTTCACGCGTTCCGGAGCCGTAAAACTCAAGCCGCAGAAATTGAATTCAAAATAGTGTTGGCCGGCGTTCACGAGCAGCCTTGGCGGCAGCAACCCGCCGGAGTTGTTTTTCAAGATACTCTCGCCATCCACGCGCACCGTCTCCAGACAAACCGGCGGCGGCAGACGGTTGGCCCGCAGGTTGGCCGGGTTGACCCAAACCGCGCCGCGAACGGTGGTAAACCACAGGCTCCCGTCGTAGCTTCGCCAGCACGCGGGCTGGCTGCCGCCGGAACATTCGAGCGCGGGCAAGCCATCGGATTTACCGTAAGTGATGAAAGTGGGCGTTGGTCCGCCACCGTCCGCATAAGCGTTGAGCTGTCGGCGGCTGACGCGCGCGATGCCAGCGCGTGTGCCAAGCCACAGTTGATCCCCATCGTCCTCTAAAATTTGGCTGATGTGTTCGCTCGGCAAGCCATCGCGCAAGGTGAAGCGGAAAAACTTTTCGTCCTTGAAGCGCAAAAGTCCGCCGCCAAGCGTGCCAATCCAGAGCGTGCCATCTTGATCGGAATGCATGGCCCAAAAGCGCTCGCCGCCGGAGAGCGCCCCGCGACTGCGCTCGCTCAACGGATCGGACGCCGCTGCCGCATGAAGCGTGGCCGCATCCGTCAAGGAATCGGCGGGGCGAAAAATCTTAAAGCTCGCGCCGGTGAATTGCCGCAGTTCGCCGAGCGCGGTGCCGGCCCAAATCACTCCGTGCGAATCCTCGGCCAGGGAGGTGACATACGCCGGCGGAAAACCATCGGCACGGGTGAAGGCTTTGAGCGAGTTATTGGTATCGAAGCGGAACAGCCCAAATTCACTGCCGATCCACAACGCCCCTTGCCGGTCCCGCAACAGGCAACGCACTACCGTGCCGATTTTTTGCGGATCAAACGGCCGGGAAAATGTGCCATCCCGCAAATGGAGCAGGCCGTTTCGCACCGAGCCGACCCACAGGCCGAGGCTGCCATCCGGCGCAACTTTGATGTCTTCAAAGGAGTGCGACGCCGGTTGGTCGTAATTGGAGAACACGCCGTCCTCCCAGCTCCAAACCTGTTGTTCGCCCGTGCCAAACCACATGGTGCCGCGCGCATCCTGACAGACCGAGCGCGCCGCCTTGCTGTCGGCTTTCCCATTCGGCCAGACCGCATGAAAGATCCGCGGTCGGATGCGCACCAAGCCCCCTTCATTGAGACCAAGCCAGATGTTGCCTTCGGAATCTTCATACCAGCATAGCGGATTGCCGAATATTTTTCCTTCGGCTGCGCCCAACCAGGTAATCTCTCCCCGGGCGGAAACGTAAATCAGTTTTTTCTGGCTCTGCCAAAGCCAAACCCCGCCGCGCGAATCCACAAATTTCATCGTAGAGTCGGTCAGTGCGCTGGAGTTGGCATTGGTCAGCGTCAACGCCAGCGCAACCTCCCATTTGCCATTGGCAAATCGACGAAGCTCGTGCGGCGTCGTCACCCAAAAACCGCCATCGGGACACGGCAAAATACTTTTGACGGCCGCCGCCGCCGCCGCTGGTGTTTTGTTGGCAAAGTTGGTTCCGGTCCACTCGGCTAGCCCGTCATCCGTGCCAACCCAAATCTGGCCCTGGGCGTTTTTGACCAGCGCATTGATGGAGGCTGCGCCCCCAGTGGAGACGGTCACCGCGTTGGTGCCGCGCAATTGCGCCAATCCGCCATTGGCCTGACGATACCAAATTACGCCGTGGTCATCCTCGCACACCATTGCGGTCGGATTCGCGTTAGGCGGCGCGAGCACTTGCCAGCGATTGGTTCCGCCGGCTTCCGTGCGCCGGAAAATCATGCCCGGCCGCGTTGAAAAATCCGTCTGGCCGAGCCGGCACGATAAAATATCCTCCACCCAGGAACGCGGCGTATCGTTGTTCCCATACTCGAAGCGAAACTTCCCATCGCGATACGAAATCAGACCGCCCTCGACATTGCCAGTCCACAGCGTGCCGTCTGTGGCGCGCAGCAGTTTGTGGATTTCAATGGATTTGAGTTCGGGAGTATTGCCTGGATCAAAATTAACAAAGCGCGTGCCGTCGAAGCGCGCCAAACCACCGTGCAAAGTGCCGACCCAAAGATACCCGTCGGGCGTTTGCGCGATACTGGTGACCGTGCTGTGCGGCAGGCCGGAATCGGTATCCCATACCTCGACCACGAAGTCATCGGCCCCATTCGCAGCCTTTAAGATGGTCCCAAGGGTCGCAAGTGCAAACACCACACATCCAGTTATGAAATACCGGTATGCATGGGGAGTTGAGTTGTTTTTTGATCGAAACAAAGCAATGAGTATTAAAGGTTATGAGAACAGTTTTTATTTTTTAACATGCTGCGGCGAGCAAAAATTATCCCGCATTGGCGGGAAATCCTTTTCATGCCCGCGCCCAGACGATCTTATTTGTGGCAACGCGAATTAGTAACAACTCCAACTGGGATCAATTTCAAAAACGCTTTAACGCCAGATACGAGCGGAAAACAATTTATTGTTCTTCGGAAAGAACCCGAATTGGGCCGGTCATTCCTGATTGAACCAATGGCGAATTGGCCTTGAATGGATTCACGGTCGTCCACGCCAGCCGCTTTTCCGGCGGCAAATTCAAATCGCCGATGAGCCGGTTAGGCCAGAGGTTCGCCACCGTGATTTCGAGCTGGTTGTTTTTACTTTGCAAGATTCCCTGCGGCACGGCCACTCGCCACGGCGGACACCAAACCACCCCTAGATCATGGCCGTTCAATTTGACGGAAGCCATGCCTATAATCGGGCCGATATCCAGAAAGAATTTTTCATCTGGCGATACATTCACACCGCCATTGAACTGCGTGCGATACGTTGCTTTGCCGGAATAATATTTGATGCCCGTTTCTGGACTTTTACTCCAGTCCTCAAGTTGCAAAAACGTGTGGTTGGTTGGACCGCCCCACTTCGGATCGAAAGCGACCGCCCAAGGTCCATCGATGGTCAGCCGCAGTTTGGTCGTGGCAAAATTCGCTTCCGGGGCGGAAGCAGTTTTCGCCGGGTGGCGGAAGATGATAAAATAACTTTCGTTCGCCGCGAATTTCAAGGGCACAGTCGTCATCCCGTTTGCTGCTGCGAAGTCGGCGAGCAAGCGCTGTTCACCGGTGACGGGATTCCACATCTCCGGCTGTTTGCCTGCAACGCGAAAT
This sequence comes from Limisphaerales bacterium, assembly GCA_025360325.1. Classification (GTDB taxonomy): domain Bacteria; phylum Verrucomicrobiota; class Verrucomicrobiia; order Limisphaerales; family UBA11358; genus UBA11358. Next base: position 6,213 of record JANYCI010000094.1, read on the forward strand.
GTGCAGCGCACTGTTTGTTCAACATTCGTGCGGCTGGCGATAAAATAAATCTCTGCGCCATCGTCGCGGCGGTGAATGTATCTCACGTCGCCGTCGGTGTTGAAATCCGGCGGCAAGCCCATGCGCGATAAAATTTCCGCCGTCGCCGAATACCCAGGATAAATGCCGTCCGTCTTGGTTTGGTTTGTGATTTTTTCCGTCGTCATCTGATTCGTGTCGGTGATCAGCCGGCCTTTGCCAATTTTTCTTTCGGACATCGCCGTGGGTTTTCCCCAAAGTTCTTTTGCCATCTCTTGCACCTCCTGATCGCAGGCGGGAAATTGATTTAATCCCGGTGATTTTTTTGGTGGGGCGCCCATCACCGTGGCTCCGGCTTGGATTAACTCCTGAATTTTTGCAAGCAAGCGCGGGGTCATGGTTTCAAATTCCGGCATGACCAGCAGCGAATAAGTAGCGCCGCCGGTGAGAATTATTTTTCCATTTTTCACTTTCGCAGTGTTGAGCAGCGTTGATGGGGCGCAGCCGTCGAAGTTGTAACCGCGCCGGTCGGGTAACCCGCCCGTCATTGCGGAGCTGGGCGGGCGAAAAACCATCGGCGCGCCTTCGGGGGTGAGATACAAAACGTCCGCGACCGGTTGTCCGTGCTGTAGCAGCGCCTGACAACGGGAAAGATACAAATGATAGGACGGAACCATGTCCCACCAAGTTTGGGTCCGATCCCAGTGCACACCGTAACTGCCAAACGTCATGCCCGGCGCGCGGTCAAGCCACGGCTGATGCTGATAACGGTGAAAAATAAAGCGATTGATGCCGCAGCACAAAGCCCAGTCGCCCTGATCTTTCATCGCGGCGGGAAATAGTTTCCAGTCCTCGCCCGGCGCGGAGGTGAACGATTCTGCGGCAACGATCGGTCGTCCCAGCGTGTGTCCGATAGAAACAGCTTCAAACGCGCTGTAATCCGTATTGAAGCCGTGGCCGCGCGCCCAAAATTCGCATTGCGGCACATCCGCTGACGCGCCGAGTTCCAAATCCGCGCACGGATTCAAATCGTAAGGTTCCACCGAAATTTTTTTCAGTCCAAGCTGCGCGCCCAGCTTTTTGATGCCGCCAATTTGATTCTCAATTACCAATTCCTGCGCCGTCTGGCGCAAATCCCAGAGAAACCGCTCGGTCAGCTCCCGGTCGCCGACCACGCGACCGGTCAGCGCGGGCAGCCACGGCAGGGGATCGTAGCCGCGCCGTTTCTGAAACTCTTCGCGAAAATGTTGCGACCAGTTTTGTGCGCTCATTTCCCAACTGTCGAAATGCAGCGTCGTCCAGCCGCGGTCGGCGTGAATGTGCGCGCGATTGCGTTCGGCCAGCGGCTTGATGAAATTTTCAAAGTGCGCTGCGATGGCTTCCTTGCTGAATTTATCGGTCTCAAAACCAAGTCCGGGATCGGGCGCGGGCCGCGTGCTTTGCCCCGTGAGGGTGCGACCAAAGCGCATCACTGTCCAGTTACCCGGCGGCACATCCCAATTCAAACGGCCATCCGGTTGCAGCCTGCCGGTTAAATCAATGACGCGGTTGGTCGCGATGGTTTCGTTCTGGGAGGAAGCTGGGAAGGTTGCCGGTGCCGGCAAAAAAGTTTTCACACCCGGCATCGATGAATACGGGTCGCGAAAATAAATCGCCTTCTCACCAATGTCAGGCAGACGCGCATCGCCTTCCGGCGTCGGGAATGCCAACACATACTCGTCGCGATAAAATTCGCTCCACTCCTTTGCCAGCGTCGGCGTCAGTGTGCCGATGCCGAAATATGGCGGGCGCGGTTGCGGTCGGGGCAGCACGCCATCGAAGTGCGTCCCGCCGCTCAGATTCGTCTCGCTTGCGACCAGATGTTGCATGGCGTATTCCGGCTTCACCCACGGCCCGCCAGCACCGCACCAGCCGGGACCGGTCGCCAGGGCGAATTCCAAACCCAGCCGATCCGCCTCGGCCACGGCATGGGCGAACAAGTCCTGCCATTCGCTGCTCATGAATTTCACCGGTCCACGTGGGATGCCGACATTGACCTCGATAAAAATCAGGCCGCCGATGCCAGCGCGTTGCATCGCTTCAAAATCAGCGGTGATGCCTTCCCGAGTCAGGTTGCCATCCATGACCATAAAATAAACCCAGGGCCGCGCTGTGACCGGCGGCGTGAGAAAATCCCGTTCGAGCGATGAAGTTGCAAAAGTGTTTTCCAGTGAAAAACCCAGCAGTAAGGCGGCTAAAAACTTTTGGATCATAAAAAATGGGGCCTGAATAATGATGGACGATAGAATTTGAACTGTAAAAAAACAACGCGGAATACACCAAAATGAGCCCCGCAAATGCGTGACTTTAGTTGTCAGACTTCACCTGATAAAATCAGAAGTTAAATATGAAATCCTTGCTGTTTCTGGCTGCGGTTTGCGATGTGTTTTTTTTGCCATGTAGTTTTGCTGCACCGCCTGCGCCTCCTTACATCGGCGTGTCTTATTATCCCGAAGTCGCGGGCGGACAGATCACGAATGACATCGCCAAGATGCGCGACATCGGCGTGAACCTTGTGCGTTTCGGCGAGTTCGCATGGTCACGCATGGAGACGAACGACGGCGGGTATAATTTTGCCTGGCTGCACACGGCGGTGAAACAATTTTCCGATGCGGGCATCGCGGTCGAATTGAGCACGCCCACGGCCGGGCCACCGATCTGGTTGAGCGCGGAGCATCCGGACATCTTGCGCGTCAGCGCCGCCGGCCAAACCATCGGCCACGGTGGACGCCGGCAGTGTTGCCCGAATTCACCGACGTTCCAGCGCTACGCCGTGAAGATTGCAGAAAAAATGGCGGAAGAATTTGGCGACGAACCAAACCTCATCGCGTGGCAAGTGGACAATGAATTCTGGGGCGATTGCTATTGCACCAATTGCGAAAAGGCTTTTCACACCTGGCTGAAAAATCATTTTGGCACCATTGAAAATTTGAATGCCGCGTGGCTCACCGTTTTGTGGAGCCAGGAATATCAGTCGTTTGATCAGGTGCCGCTGCCAAATCCGCAGCGCTTGACCGAGGCGCCGCATCCATCACTCGTCGCGGCGTATCGACATTTCATGAGCGACAGTTATGTGGCGCTGTGTGACGCGGAAGCGCAAGCGTTGCGTCGTCATTCAAAAAAACCGGTGACGACGAACGGTCACAATCCCGCATATCAGCAGATTGATTACGCTGATTTATTTCGCGACCTCGATCTCGTGGGCACGGACAGTTATGCCGGGCCGAATAATTTGATGCGCTACGCGTTCGAAGCCGACTGGATGCGGCCGCTGAAGAAACCGTTCTGGCTCGCGGAAACGGCCGTGACGCATAGCGCGGGGACGGTGGTGGACGGCGGGAACGAGTGGGCGAATTTCCCGGGCGCGTTACGCGCAAAAATGTGGTTGACCTACGCGCTCGGCGGCGAGGCGGTGAGTTTCTGGCTCTGGCGGGCGCATTGGGCGGGGCAGGAACTGGAGCATGGCAGCCTGATTTATCCGTGGGGCGATGAATGTGCGAACACGCCGGAAATCCGCCGCGTGGCCGCCGAATTGAAAACACACGCGGACTGGCTGCGCCGCACCAAACTCGCGCCAGCCAAGGTTGCGCTTACTTACGGTCTGCCGTCGCAATGGCAGTTCAACGCGACTCCCATCGCCAGCGGCTTCAACTACGACACGGCGATCACGGCATATCACCGGATGCTACGGCAGGCAGGAGTAAATGTTGATGTGTTGATGCCAGGATGCAGGCCAAAATTGGATGCCTATCAAACTGTTTTCACCCCTTATATGCCATCATTTTCATACGAAACTTTGGCGAGTTTAAAAAAGTTTGTCGAAGCTGGCGGCACTTGGGTTTTAGGGCCCCTCTCTGCCTGCCGGAATGAAGAAACCGCTGCGCACCGTGACGCAGCCTACGGAGCTGACTTAGAGAATTGGCTCGGCATCCATGTGCGTCATCGGATTTCTCCCGGCACTGTGACGCAGCTCTTGGCGGACTCAAAAACGTTCAACTGTCACTGGTGGTGCGACGCGTTCACGACCAACGGAGCACAAAAGGTTTTCGCCAAGTATCACGGTGGTCCGCTTGATGGGTTTCCAGCAGTAGTCGAATGCGGCATCGGTAAAGGCCGCGTGATTTTGTTTGGCACGGAACCGGATAAAACATGGCTGGTCGGCACCTTAAACCCGTTTCTACCCCGCTCCGATACCAAAGCCGACGAAGGGATTGTTGTGCTAGATCGCATTTCAATGGATGGCGAATCTGCTGGTTGCATTGCCATCAATACGCGCCCCACATCTGGCAAACTTTTTTTGCCAAACCAACCGCCTGAAATCATTGAAGGATGGGGGGTTGTAATTCATTCCATAGACCGCAGCGCTTTGCCCGCTGACAATAGTTCTCGCGCCAAATAAAAACGCCAAGCCAAATAAAACGACGCCACATATTGTCAAGGAATTCAACGAAGCAGCCACTCATGACGAAACCATCACGAATGAATTTGAAAGCAAAAAGGGCGATGGTTCTTGTGATTTACTTCCACGGCTATTTTCAACGCGTGAGCGGAAAATGGAAGCCGGTGTCGTGTTGATAATGGCAGCGGGCGCATTTTTGGAGCAAATCATCAATGACTATGCTTATACGTTTCTTGATGTAAATTCCTACGAAGATCATCTTGGTAATCTGCGAACGGTTGTAAAATGGCTTTAAATATCATTGGCGTCATCGAAAGCGGTGCGCGGCGGGGTTGGAATGGGTGATTGGCTTGCGCCAGAGGCTCGTGGCGAGGCCGACTTGTTCCGGGTTCGCGGATGATTCCCGCCGCTGAAAGATGCCGGCTCGGTGCGATAGTT
>JANYCI010000101.1 GCA_025360325.1 Limisphaerales bacterium
CGTATTGGATGCCGGGGTCGCCGCAGATGTGCGTGCCTTGGGCAATTTTATCAAGCAATGTGCTCGCGTCTTTTTTCTGGAGCGGTTTGTCGCCCTTGACGGTCTTCGTCCACCATTCTTTGCCGGCCAACGCCGCTTCAAAAAATTCATCGCTGGCGCGGACGGAAAGATTTTCGTTCTGATACATGACGCTGCCGTAGGCATCGCCGTTGTAAGAACCGTCGTAACCTTGCTCAATCAATGCCCACGCCTTCTTCTCTTCCTTTTGCTTGGCGTCAATAAATTCCTCGATGTCGCCGTGCCAGTCGCGGAGCGTGTTCATCTTCGCCGCGCGACGGGTTTTGCCGCCGGACTTCACGACGTTCGCGACCTGGTCATAAACTTTCAGGAAACTCATCGGGCCACTCGGACGGCCACCACCGCTCAACTTCTCGCGGCTCGAACGAATCGGCGACAAATCAGTGCCGGTGCCGGAGCCGTATTTGAACAGCATCGCCTCGCTGTAAGCCAAGTGCATGATGTCTTCCATGTTGTCCTGCACAGACTGGATGAAACACGCGCTGCCTTGCGGATATTCATATTGCGTCGAGGCGCGCTCGGCGATTTTCGTTTTGCGATTAAAAAACCAGTTGCCCTTGCCGGACTTTTTGCCGACGCCGTATTCGTGATACAGCCCGACGTTGAACCACACCGGCGAATTGAACGCGCCATATTGGTTCACGCACAACCAAGTGAGTTCTTCAAAAAAGATTTCTCCGTCCGCCTTGGAAAAATAACCGTCCGCGATGCCCCAGTCGGCAATCGTCCGCGCGACGCGATGAATGAGTTGCTTGACGGAAGTCTCGCGCTCGCTCGTGTGCTGCTCGCCGTAAAAATATTTCGACACGACGACTTTCGTCGCCAGCACCGACCATGACTTCGGCACTTCGACATTTTCCTGCTTGAAAATAACTTTGCCGGCGTCGTCAGTGATTTCGGCAGTGCGTTTTTCCCATTCGATCTGGTCGAACGGCTTCACCTTCGCGTCGCTGAACACGCGCTCGAGGCGCAGCGATTTTTTCGTGGGAGACTTGGTCGGTTTCGCGGAACGCGTCGCCGAAAATTTGGCGGAACGGTGGCTGGCAGACTTGGGAGCCGGGGTCAAAACATCTTCGCGGGCGTCAATCATGGCGGAGTCCTTATTTGTTATATTTTTGGCGTTATTTTCCCGGTCGTTTCAAAAAAGACAGAAACGCGCCTGACGGACAAAAACTGTTGGTTAATTTGAGAAATATCGGGTTTTGCTGCAAAACCCGTTTCCCACCACTAATGGGGGAAGCGGCTGCCATCTTGCACTATATGTTGTGGCGTTCAAGAAGTTTTTGCAGAAATGTAACGATTGAAATAATCGCAAATAAAATCAATGGGTTTAACAGCTTTGGACGATAAAAAACGGTGAAAACCACGCCTGAAAAACAAAGTTTTATCCGCCGCTAAATTGGCAAGAAAAAAAGACGGGCGACGCGGTTTTTTTGCCGCTCCGCCCTATCTCACGTCCAGACTGTGAGATACAAAAGAAAACCCTCACCGCTTGCGGTTCGGACGCCGCGAAAGTCCGCCGACACGCGTGCGATAGCTCGGCTTGTCCATGCCGCCCTGATCGTTTTGCAGCGGACGAAACTTCCGTTTCGGCTCCACGCTTTTCGGGCGCGGTTTCGGCACGAGCACGATCGGGCAGCCTTCGTAACCAAACGCCGTGCGCATTTCGACGCACAGACTTTTTTTGTATTGATCGGAAAATAATTCGTCGCGATTCACGAACAGCAGGAACGTCGGCGGCGCTTGGCGCACTTGCGTGGCGTAATAAAATTTCAAGCGATGGCCCGCCGAACTCACCGGCTGGCGACGCTCCACTGCGTCATGAATGGTGCGGTTCAAAATCGCCGTCGGAATTTTTTGCTGCAACTGCGCCGCAACGTAACGGATCGTTTCCAGCAAGCGCTCCAGATGAAAACCGGTTTTCGCCGAGGTGAAAATCACCGGCGCGTAATCGAGGAAAAATAATTTCTTCTGCACCCACTCGCCGAACTCGATCAGCGTCGTGCGCGTCTTGGCCTGGCCTTCCGTGCGTTTCTTGGCGACACGTTTTTCAATTTCCTCCGCGCGCAACTCGCGCACGTCCTCGGCGAACAAATCCCATTTGTTGATGACCACGATGCACGCTCGGCGCTGCTCCACGATCGTGTCGGCAATTTTTTTATCCTGCTCCGTGATGCCCGCCTCGGCATCTACCACCAGGATTGTGATGTCGCTGCGCGCGATGGATTCCTCGGAGCGCTGCACGCTGAAAAATTCCACCGAGTCATCTACACGCCGCGACTTTCTCATGCCCGCCGTATCAATCAAAATATATTTCTGCCGCACGCCTTCCGTCTCCACCTCGAACGGGACATCAATGGAATCACGCGTCGTGCCGGCAATCGGCGTGACGATGACGCGCTCGGATTTCGTGAGCGCATTGATGATGGACGACTTGCCGACATTGGGACGCCCCACGATCGCCAGCTTGAGCGGCCCCTGCTTTTTCATTTTCGGCGGCGCTTTTTCGCCAGCTGCCGTTTCGGCCTCTTCCGGCACGTCTTCGTCCACCTTCTCCTCGGCCACTTCACTTTTCGGCAACACCGCCGTCGCCGCATCCATCAATGCCGAAACGCCATCGCCATGAATCGCCGTGACCGGGAAAACATTTTTGAAGCCGAGTTGGAGAAATTCCGCCGCCTTGTCTTCCAGCCGATGCGTGTCCACCTTGTTCACCGCCACGAACACCGGCTTGCCGCTCTCGCGCAACCGCTGCGCCACTTCGCGATCCAGCGGCACGATGCCGTCAATGACATTCACCACGAAGATGATGGCGTGCGCGGAATCAATCGCGATCTGCACCTGCTCCACGGCGGCCTTGACGATGACGTCATCGGATTTCTCGCGGCGCAGCAGGCCGATGCCGCCCGTGTCCACGAGCGTGAAGGGATTGCCGTGCCACTCCGCCTCCGCCGTCACGCGGTCGCGCGTCACGCCCGGCATGTCGTGAACAATGGCAATGCGCTTCTTGATGATGCGGTTGAACAGCGCGGATTTGCCCACGTTAGGCCGGCCGACGATGGCGATGAGATTTGACACACTGGCAGGATAAGAAATTTTGCAGACAACGGAAAGCGAAACAAAATCTCCGCTAGACTTCCGGCTGAACCAAATGGCCAGAGAGTGTTTTCAAAATGCTCTACGGCTAAAGTGGTCGCGAAGCGTCTGGACTGCACCGGCTTCAGCGGCGCTTTCGAGCGGACGAAGGCTTTGAAGGGCGGATGATTTTCGTGCGGACCACAAGCGGTGCTGAAGACACCGCAGCCCCAGCCGACATTCACCGCACCGATTTCAGTTTCACCCGCGCGTAAAATCCGCTTCACTTTTCCCGCAAATGTTTGCGCTCGTGCGAAAAATTATTTTCCGAACCCTGCTGGCCAGCGTGCTCATCACGTTGCTCATGCTGGTGGTTGCGATTTTTTATCCTCAAAAAATTCTCTGCGTGGATAGCGGTAAAGTCACGGCAGATGTCATCATCGTCCTCGGCGGCGGCGCGCACGAACGACCGGAGCGCGCGGCGGAATTGTTCAAGGCGCACGCCGCGCCGCGCATCTTGATAACTGGCGAGGGCGACGACGAAATTGTCCGCCAGCTTTTGCTCAAGGACGGTGTTCCTGCCAGCGCCATCGAAGTCGAAGGCAAATCGCGCACGACAAAGGAAAATGCCGAGTTTTCGGTGAAGCGTCTGAACGCGGAGAAAATCCACAGCGCTATCATCGTCACGTCTTGGTATCACTCGCGCCGCGCGTTAAAGACGTTTGAACACTTCGGTGCAAACCTGAAATTTTATTCACGTCCCTCGTATTACGCCTTTGACGCCGCCGACTGGAAAAAGCTCGGCATCCAGAAACGGATGCGGCTGGAATTTCTAAAACTCCCCGGCTACTGGATTCGCTACGGCGTGAATCCGTTTTGAGCGCCATCAAGTCTGCTTTTTCTTCGGTTTTTCAGGCGATATGGCGTTTTATCATAACATGGAGACATCAACCGGGAGTTTTCTCCCTCGCCCCCTTGGGGGAGAGGGTGTCCGCTGGCCGGGTGAATTGAGGTTGCGTTGGCTCATTGCTTATCAATGGCGCGCTTGACGGAAAGTTTTGCGGGCTTCAATTTTGTTTTCATCAAATTTTTGTCCAAGTTAATTTACGATTCCTCAATTCAGGAACTAGGGGCTTATCAAAAGACATATCGCCCAATTCTCGAAATCCGACGGGATGCCAATGCACACCAGTAAAAACACATTGAAAATCTTGCCGAGTGTTTTCATTTCCTTTTCTTCGAGCCTGTGTTCTTCCACCCGCTGCATTTACAATAAAATCCACAACCTCCAATCCTGATACGCCTCGAAAATTTTTGGACTTCTGAACAAAATAACGCTTTGCAGAAACTTCTTTCTGCTCCTTGTTCAAGAACCGCACATCAGAGAAATACTGTTTTGCGAAACGATCCGTTCTTTCGCAGGATTCAAAAATCATCGCAACACTGTTAAATTCGTAAGCCTGCAAGATTTGACGCAATTGAGCTTCAAAAAGACCGGCTATCGCTTGATACCGAAACAATTCGGTTGGTAACTTTGCCTTGTCACAAGTTACAGTGGCAATACGGACAAAAGGTTGCTTCTTGAAGAATTCACCTATGGCTTCTTTTTGTTTAGAGGTATACGCCTGCGCTTCGCAAGCATGAAGCGGCTCTTGTCTATTGTCGAAATGCTCGGCATAAATCAATTGCCACGGTTGTTTAACAACTGAATCATATTCCTTCGCCACCACGAGGCATCCAGCCAAACCGAAAACGGGAAAATTCGGATCTGCCAATTCTTCATGCCCGGTTTCGTCGATGAAGATTAAAATGTCTTCGCTTAATTTCATTTGAGCGATTTGAATTTCACGGCAGCGAAAAATAATCCGCGCCCTGATAATTTCCTTCGACGTTTTTCACGATCTGCATGAGCACATCGTTGACGAGCGTGCTGGCGCCAAAGCGGAACATCTGCGGGTTGAGCCAGTCGTCGCCGAGGGTTTCCTTGACCATCACGAGGTAGGCGAGCGCCTGCTTGGACGTGCGGATGCCGCCGGCCGGCTTCATGCCGATGCGGATGCCGGTGGCGAAAAAATAATCGCGGATGGCTTCCAGCATCACGAGTGTGACGGGCATGGTGGCCGCAGGCGAAACTTTGCCGGTGCTGGTCTTGATGAAATCGCCGCCGGCTTGCATCGCGATTTCGCTCGCGAGCCGGACGTTGTCGTAGGTGACGAGTTCGCCGGTTTCGAGAATGACCTTCAGATGCGCCGGGCCGCAGGCTTCCTTCGTGGCGGCGATTTCGTCGAAGACTTTCGCGTGGTCGCCGGCGAGGAAGGCGCAGCGATCAATGACCATATCAATTTCATCCGCGCCATCGGCCACGGTGCGGCGGACTTCTTCGAGCTTGGTGCGCAACGGATACTGGCCGCTGGGAAAACCGGTGGCGACAGCGGCGATATTTACGGGCGAAACATCGCCGAGAAACTTCCGCGCATATCTCACCATGTTCGGATAAACGCACACGGCGGCGCAGCTCGGCACGTCATATTTCGCCTCAATGGGCTGGAGCGCCTTGCGGCAGAGATAGGCGACTTTGCCGGGCGTGTCTTTGCCTTCGAGCGTGGTGAGGTCGCACATGGAAACGGCGAGTTTGAGACCGGCGAGCTTGGCGGAAGTTTTGATACTGCGTTTGCCGAACGACGCGGCGCGTTCCTCGACCATGACGGCGTCCACGGTGGGCGCGGAAAATTTGGAAGTGGCCGAGGGACGGAATCCGGCGGGTGCGGCAAGCGCTTTCATAATTGCCACAAAATTTGAAGGTGCGGCCAGACAGAGTCAATGCGGTTTGCGAATAAAAGCGGTCTGAGATGGCAGATCCTTCCTCTCCACGCCGGCAGATGGTCCAAAGTCAGTAACGGATTTTGTCCATCTTGGTCTGCCATTCCTCAAAGGCGGTCAGCGCCTCTTTGCGCAGCAGTTGCTTCATCGGGATTTTCCGCCGGCGGATCGGCGCGGCTACTTCACGATAGATGAAATCATCGTCGAACCCGATTCGGGCCGCGTCTTTGCGCGTGTTGCCGTAGCAGACCCGCTGAAGCCTGGCCCAATAAATCGCCGACAAACACATCGGACAGGGTTCGCAACTGGTGTAGAGTTCGCAGTCACCGAGTTGAAATGTCCGCAGCCGACGGCAGGCATCGCGGATGGCGCAGATTTCGGCATGGGCGGTCGGATCATTCGTCGAGGTGACCTGGTTCCAGCCGCGTCCGACGATTTTCCCCTTGCGCACCACGACGGCACCAAAGGGGCCGCCGAAGTTGCGCCGCATTTTTTGGATTGAAATGCGGATGGCTGCCTGCATAAATTTCTGATTCACCACAAAAGTTTAAGTAAAGCCCAGGCCGCAGGGCAAATTTTTACGGCGAGTTCGTTCGATCAAAAAGACGGGAATGGTGGAATCCCCATTTGGTGAGCCGAAACTTCAATCCAACCGCGAGGCAGCCAATACCGTAGCGCACGCTGCGGCGGAAATTGATGGACGACGCCTCGGGAAAATATTTCGTCGGGCAACTCACTTCGGCGATGGTAAAGCCGTACCACAGAATCTGGGCGAGCATCTGGTTGTCGAACACGAAATCGTCGGAGTTGTCCTGCCAGGGGAGCGTCTCCAGCAGCGTGCGCGAAAAGGCGCGGTAGCCGGTGTGATACTCCGAAAGCTTCGCGCCAAGCAGAATGTTTTCAGCGAAAGTGAGGCAGCGGTTGGCGACGTATTTCCAAAGCGGCATCCCGCCAGCCCGGGCGTAGCCTCCGAGAATGCGACTGCCGAGCACGCAGGGATGCAGGTCGTTGGCAATGATGGATACCATCGCTGGAATGAGCTTCGGGGTGTACTGGTAATCCGGGTGCAGCATGATGACGATGTCCGCTCCGGCCGCGAGGGCGAGGCGATAGCAGGTCTTTTGATTGCCGC
>JANYCI010000120.1 GCA_025360325.1 Limisphaerales bacterium
GCCGAACGTCGCTAGACCAAGCGGCTCGCGAGGACGCTCGCCCCACCACGCTTTACCAAAACAATGTGTCACCATCGCGCTTGAATTTTTCGCGCGGTGCCCTAATTTTGCCCCATGCCTATTTACGAATTTCATTGCGCCCAATGCGAACGCGACAGCGAACTCCTCGTGCGCTCGGCAGACTGGCGCGGGGCGAAGTGTCCGCATTGCGGCTCGGGAAAAATCTCTAAAAATTTTTCCACCTTCGCCTCGGCGGGTAGCGGAGCGGTGGAAAAACCAGCCCGGAAAAAATCCGGCGGTTGCGGCAGCGGCTGTGGCTGCCACTAAAATTTACGATTTACGATACACGATCTACGCTGCGAAAGGTTTTTGGGCGCGTAAATCGTAAATCACAAATCGTAAATTCAGCGCGGGCAGATTTCCCGCGCGGAAATTTTCGTCAGGTCGGCCACGGCCCAGTCAGCGTCGCATTTTTTTAACTCTTCCAATTTTGAGCCGCCCGTCGCCACCGCCAGTGTTTTCGCGCCGATGAATTTTCCGCAGCGCACGTCGAACGGCGTGTCACCGATGACAACGATTTCCTGTGGCTGCAACTCTTTCCCCAGCACGCGCCGTCCGCGTTCCAGCGCCGCCACGGCGATGTGGTTGCGGTCCTCGTGGTCGTCTGCAAATCCACCGAACGCAAATTTTTCCCACAGCCCAAAGCGGCGCAGTTTGATTTCCGCTCCAAGTTGGATGTTGCCGGTGAGCAAGCCGAGCGTTGGTGGATTCGGCAGGACTTGCAGCTCGCGGATGATTTCAAAAACGCCGGGACACGCGCCACCAGCGCTCTGCGCGACGATATGATCAAGCCAAAAAATGTAGCGGGCAAAAAATTGGCGGAAGTGCGCGGGCGATTCGTCGAGACCGTGGATCTTGAAAAATTCGCGCACGAGGCTCACGTCCGTGCGCCCGGCGAACTTCATTTTTTCAGAACCGTGATGGAGGTTGAATTCCGTGGCGAACGTTTTGGCGAACGCCTGCGTGCCCGCACCGCCCGTGGAAACGAGCGTGCCGTCAATGTCGAACAAAACCAGTCGAATCATGCGGCGCGGAAGTTAGCAGAGAAAAATTTTCCCGCGAGGTTTTTTCCGTCGCGCGATCATTTGCATCGTTGTGCCCCGGCCCGCCAGCGGATGATTACGCTCCCACTTTTCCGCCCACCGGCAGGTGCAGCAACTCGGCGATCCGCGCTTCCAGCCGATTCAAGTCCAGCGGCTTGGTGAAGAAATCCTCGGCCTGTGTGCTGACCATGCGCCGCGTCACGTTGCCGTTGAGCGCGCTCATGAAGATGACCGGAATTTTTTTTGTGACCGGTTGCCGTTTCAAAATTTCGCAGACGGAAAGTCCGTCGAGGTCGGGCAGCAAGATGTCGAGCAGGATCAGCGCCGGCTTGGCCTCGCGCGCTTGCGTGAGCGCATGGACGCCGTCATTCGCTACCAAAAATCCGCAGCCCAGCCCAGCCAGACGGAATTTCAGCAACTCGATAAAATCCGCCTCGTCATCTACGATCAAGATGTTTGGCACCACGGTGGTAAGTTAGCCGGAAACCGCGTTTGGCTCAATGTCAGCAGGGTTAAAATCAGGTTACAAACCCGCGACGGCTAATCCGGCGCGGATTGTTTTGCGCCGGAAACGGTCACGGCCGCAACCAAGTTGCGGAAACAAAAACTTGAATTGCCGGATTGTGAGAATATGCTGGTCGGCCTGCGTTTGCCACAATAGCTCAGCGGTAGAGCAACGGTTTTGTAAACCGTCGGTCGTCAGTTCAATCCTGACTTGTGGCTCCACTTTCACCCGCCGTTTTTTCTGTCGGAAAATTATTCCTCAAACAACGCCTGTGCGAATTGTTTGGCGTCGAAGGGTTGCAAATCATCCGGCTGCTCGCCGAGGCCGATGAATTTGATCGGCAGGCCGAGTTCCTTCTGAATCGCCACGACCATGCCGCCTTTGCTCGTGCCGTCGAGCTTGGTCACGATGAGGCCCGTGAGCGGCACGGCTTTGTTAAATTCGCGCGCCTGGTTCAAAGCGTTCATGCCGGTGCTGCCATCGAGCACCAGCAACACTTCATGCGGCGCACCCGCGAGTTGCTTGCCGATGACGCGATGCAGCTTGTGCAACTCCTGCATGAGATTGTGCTTCGTGTGCAATCGCCCCGCCGTATCAATGAACAGATAATCCGTCTTGCGCGCGAGCGCGGCGGTCACGGCATCGTGCGCGACGGACGCGGCGTCCGAACCGTAAGCGCTGGCGATGACTTCCACCTTGAGCCGCGCGCCCCACAGTTTCAACTGCTCAATCGCCGCCGCGCGAAACGTGTCACACGCGGCGAGTAACACAGTTTTGTTTTGCGTTTGCAGGTAATGCGCCAGTTTAGCACTCGTCGTCGTCTTGCCCGTGCCGTTCACGCCCACGATGGAAACCACCGTCGGTCCGCTCGCGGCTTTGATCAGATCCGGTTTGTTCGTGGCCAGACTTTTTTCAATTTCCGCGCGGGCGATGGCGAGATAATCCAAACCCGCCGTCCCTTGCGTCTCGTAATTTTTTTTGACGGCGGTGACAATCTGCGTGGTCATCGCTATGCCGAGATCGGCGGCGATGAGTGCGTGTTCAATTTCCTCCAGCGACTCGGCGGTGAGTTTCGGCGAGCGCGTGACGATGCGTTTAAGTTCGTGCGTGAGCTTGGCGTGCGTCTTCGCGAGGCCGGCTTTGAATTTGGCAAATAGACCCATGAAATTATTTCGCGTGGAGCAGACTATTCGTCGTCGCCGTCTCCGAGTGCGCGGCGGCATTCTGCGCGGCGGTGGCTTCCGTGAGATTTTGATGCACCGTGAACCAGATGGCCGCCGCGAGCACGACCGATAAAATTTTCCAGCCAAAATCGTGGAGCAAGATGCTGCGAATGGTAGCGAAAAAATTCATTTGCTGTTGGGTTTGGGAGCCGGACGTGGCTCGCGTTTCGTGATGACCGCCGGGGCGGACGAGTGGTTGCGCTCGCCGAAGCGCGCCCGCAACCAACGTGCGAACCGATGCGTTTTGGCCGGGCGCAAAATAATCAGCGTGAGAAATGCGCGCAATTCTTCCACCGAAACGCCGCGCACAAGTTGCCCTTTGTAAGCGTGCGAAATCATTCCGGTCTCCTCGGACACCACCACGATCACCGCGTCCGTCTCCTCGCTCAAACCAATCGCCGCGCGATGCCGCGTGCCGAGCGACTTATTCAAATCACTCCGTTGCGTCAGCGGAAAAATACACGCGGCGTAAGCAATGCGATCACCTTTGATGATCACGCCGCCGTCATGGATCGCGTTGTTCGGAAAAAAAATCGTCTCCAGCATTTCCGGCGTCACCTCGCAATCCACCTTGATGCCCGCCTCCGTCGCCTCCTGCAACTGGATGGATTGCTCGATGGCGATGAGCGCGCCGATCTTCACATCCGCCAGCCGTTCGCACGTTTCGATAATGATTTCAATGCTTTCGCGCTGTTCACTCGTGCTGGCGAACAACGGCAGGTTGCCCAGTTCACCCAGCATCCGGCGCAATTCCGGTTGAAAAATAACCACCGCGCCCACTGCAATAAACACGGACGCGCTGCCGAGAATCCATTTCAACACCTGCAAATTCAGCAGCGTCGTGACCAATTCCAACGTCAGCAACACCACCACAAATCCAATAACCACCGGCCAGCCGCGCGTGCCGCGCACAAACTTGAACGCAAAATAAATCAGCACCGCGAGGATTAAAATCTCCAGCGCGGGACTCCACAAATCATGGATGTGAATGTGATCAGGCATTATTTTTCCGGCTCAAAATCGCCTCCGCCATGCGGATAGCTTGCACGGTTTCGGCCACGTCATGCGTGCGGATAATCTGCACGCCATCGGCGACCGCCAGAGTCGCGCAGGCGAGCGATGCGGGCAAGCGTTGATTCGTTTCCGCGCCCAAAAATTTTCCGATGAACGACTTCCGTGAAACTCCGAGCAGCAACGGACGCCCCAACTTTGCAAAACTCCCCAGCCCCGCGAGCAATGATAAATTGTGTTCCAGCGACTTGCCAAAACCGATGCCCGGATCAAAAGCGATTTGCTCCGCTTTCACGCCCATCGCCTTCAAGTTTTCCAATCGCTCCAGAAAAAACGCAGCAACCTCGTCCACGATATTTTTGTAGGCCGGATTTTTTTGCATCGTCTGCGGTGAGCCTTGCGCGTGCATACAGACATAGCCCGCGCCCGACTCCGCCACGATTTTCCACATCGCATCATCACTGCGATTCGCCGCGACATCATTGACGATGCTCGCGCCCGCCGCGAGCGCCGCCTGCGCCACCGCCGGTTTCATCGTATCAATCGAGAGGGGAATTTTGAGGGTGGCCGCGAGTTTCTTGATGACCGGAATCACGCGCCGCAATTCCTCCACCTCGCTCACCGGTTCCGCTCCGGGCCGCGTGGACTCGCCGCCGATGTCCAAAATTTCCGCGCCTTGGGAAAAAAGTTCCAGCGCGTGCGCGACGGCGGCGTCCACATCGAGGAATTTCCCACCGTCCGAAAATGAATCCGGCGTCACGTTCACGATGCCCATGATGAGTGCAGGACGCGGAAAGCGAAATTCAAATTGGTGGGCGTGAAAAAACATTCCGCCGAAAGATTAGCCGCTCAAAAAATTCCCGCAACCCGCGCGTTTCGGACTGGAAAGAAATCAGAAGAAAGTAAATTAGGCAGCAACTTCACAATATGACGCCTGTGATTGCGGTTCGGGAACTTCTTCACCCGCCAGACGTAGACCTTCGATATGAAACTCAATGGCGTCGTGCATTTCTTTTTCGACTTCGGCGCGCGTGCGGCCCGCGGCCACGCAGCCCGGCAAGTCGGGTGAATAGGCCGAGAAGCCCGTGGCGGTCGTTTCGATGATGACGAGGTAGCGGCTCATTTCAATCCTGCTTGCTTCAGGATACTGTTTTTTGTGCCGGGCGCAAGGTCATCGCCGGGATGCCCGGCAACCGTCACCAGTCCGCGCTTGTGCGGATGCTTGTATTGCCGATGGCTGCCGCGCGTGCGGTCAAGATACCAGCCGTCGGCTTCGATGAGTTTTATGGCTTCGCGGACTTTCATGCTCACAGACTAGCTGAAGCTGAAACAAGTTGTGCGACAATCGCCTGTTTGGGTTCGTGTCGCATAATTTCACCCAAACAAGAATTGTCCATTCCGTTTTTCAACATAATTGGCACGGCCACGCGGAATTCTAACCAGCCCAAGTCTTTGGATTGCGCGTTCCAAAGATCGCTCATTTTCTTTCCCAAACTTGCAATGCTTGACGGTGCAACACTCCAAAAATTTGGCGAGTGTCTTAGTAGTAAGGCAACAAAGTGGCGGCCAATTCTCATCATCTACAATTATTCGTTTGCACCACCCTTCGGCAACAAAACGCTCGGTTTGGTCAACATTCTTAAGCCAATCGGGAACATAAGAGCCGGTCTGAAAAATCAAAATGAGCGAGTGTTCATGCGAGTCGGCGGAGCATGAGGCGGAGCATGGCGAGATAAATCCAGCCGGCGGCCGAAGCGGTGGTCTGTTCGTGATCGCGCACCAAACGGCGGCAGTGC
>JANYCI010000125.1 GCA_025360325.1 Limisphaerales bacterium
CGAGCCGCGAGAACTGCTTGGCTCACGTCGGCTCGCGAGGACGCTCGCCCCACCAGCCTTCAGCAACTACCAAGTTTCTTTGGTGCGTTATTGGGGCTTCAGCGTTTTAATTCCTTCAGCTTCGCCCCCGCCTTGCCGTCATCAATCGTTTCCCCCGCCAGATCCCAACCTTCCGCCAGCGATTTAGTTTTTCCAGCGACGAACAGTGCCGCGCCAGCATTGAGTAAAACCGCGTCGCGCTTCGGGCCGCGATCTTGGCCGGCCAAAATTCTGCGGGTGATTTCCGCGTTCTGAAACTTGTCGCCGCCGAGCAAATCTTCAATCGTCGCCGGTTGCAGCAAAAAATGTTCGAGCGACAAACCAGACGTGGTGAAGCCGCGTTCGTGATAAAATTCTGCGACCACATTTTCGCCGAGCGTGGACAATTCATCTAAGTGATGCGTAATGCGTGATGCGTGATCTTTTCTGGCGCGAGGTTCCATTGTCACGGAGCACGCATCACTCATCACGCTCCCACAAACCACCATGCCGCGCCGCACGCCGAGACTTTGCAACACTTTTGCGAGCGGCTCGCAGAGTTCCGCGCGCGGCACGCCGACGAGCATGGCGGATGGCCGCGCCGGATTCAGCAGCGGGCCGAGGATGTTAAAAATTGTTCGCCGCCCACGCTCGGCGCAGAGTTTCCGCGCGGCGGAAATATTTTTGAATGCTGGATGAAAATTCGGCGCGAAAAAAAAGGCGAAATTTTTCTCTCGCAGTTCCCGCGCCGCGGCTTCCGGCGACAAATCAATCTTGATTCCGAGCGCCTCCAAAACATCCGCGCTGCCGGACTTGGAAGTGACGGCGCGATTGCCGTGCTTGGCGACCACGACGCCCGCCGCCGCGCAGAGAATCGCGCTCGTGGTGGAGATGTTGAACGTGCCGAGCTGATCGCCGCCGGTGCCGACGATGTCGAGGATTTCCCGCGACTCGCGCCAGTTTTGTTCGAGCGGCAGCGGCACGGATTTCTCACGCAGCGCGGCAGCGAACGCGGCGATTTCCTCATGCGTCTCGCCTTTGTTGGCGAGCGCGATGAGAAAATCTGCTTTGGCGGGCGCGGAAAATTTTTCCTCCGTCAGGTGCGCGACGGCGGATTGCACTTCGGCGGCGGAAAGATTTTTTCCAGCGGCAAGTTGTTGGGCGAGTGTTTCCAGCACGCGCAGATTTTACGCGGCGGCGTGCGCGGCACCAACTGAAATTGCGAACAGCGTCAGACCAAGCGGCTCGCGAGGATGCGCGCCCCACCGCAGTCATTTGCCGACAAAGCGCAATCGGTCGCGGTAGGGCAGCGAATCTTTTTTGAAATAGCGGTCGGTCCACTGGTCATTGGGCGTGAGCCGGCCGCCACCAAGAAACTGGCCTTTGGCAATTTGTTCCTCCACCCAGCGGGCGCGGTAGTGATCGTAAATCCGCATCACCTCCACGGCGTAACTGTCCGCGAGATCGGTGTTGCCTTGGATGACGAGATAATTTTCGTCATTACTGTCCGAGGCTGGCCCGGAGAGATTGTGGGAACCGCTGATGACGGTCGGGCGGGTGCCGGTGAAGTCCACTACCACGACTTTGGTGTGGATGAGAATGTTGCCGCCGCCGGGAATCATCGCTTCCTTCAGCCAGCCTTCCATGCCGTGATCCAACAGCGCCGTAGCGGCGAACTGCGCGGTCCGGTCCCGATGGAAGCCCGCGATTCCATTGGCGTTCGTGTCCTGCACACCCAAACGCAGAATGGGATCGTTGGCCTGGCCCATGAGCGCATCCACAATTTCTTGGGGCAGCACGAAGGCGGTGGCGAAGAGCACATCCTGCTTGGCGGCGTTGATGATTTCGATGAAGCGCGCCAGATCAGTTTTGCCCGTGCGCGGCGAGAAGCCGGCGAAGATCGGCGATTGCCGATCCATCGGGTTGTTTTCATTGATCCACTTTTTGGTGGCGGCGGGATCGGTCACGGCAGGGTTCTTCCCGTTCCACAACATCTCGAACAGCGCCTCATATTTATTCGCGAGGGGATTGACCGTCTCGCCTTTGGGCGTGCGCACCACATGAACCACATTGGCCTGACGAAAAATTCCGTTGTGCGTGAAGTTCGTGGAACCGCACAGCACGGACACGGGTTTGCGCGTGACGACGTTGCCCGTTTTCGCGACCTTGCTCAACACGATGAATTTGTCGTGGAAGATGGCCGAAGTCAGCCGCGCGCGGGCCTGACCTTTCGCCAACAGTGGCAAGGCGTTTTTGGCATTCTCCTCGGTTTTGTCCGTGGGGTTAGCGGCCTTCTTCGCGTGATAAATGAGCCGCAACTGGACGCCGCGTTGGGACGCCGCGTTCACAGCTTCCACGATCTCATGCCACTCATATTCGTAGATGGCGATGTCGAGCGCCCAGGTGGCGTCCTTGGCCTGGGCGATGGTGTCGAGAATTTGTTGGAGGACGCCCCGGGCGAGCCACGCCTTGCAACCGGGGCTGACCCGGTCGAGATCCTCAATCGTCAATTTGTTGATGCCGCCGTTTTTCCGCTTCTCCTCACAGAGCGCGACGGCCTCGGGAAAATTCCGCGAGAAGGCCTGACTGCCGCCCGCCGCGCGGTTGAACAAAATATTATGCGCGCCGTCCTCGTCGAGACTGGCGGTGGTCACTGCGATTTCCGGGCCTTGGATCAGTTTCAATTTATCCGGCGGGTCCGTGGGCTTGCCATATCTCCCGCTGACGCGGTAACGATACGTCGTTTCGGAATACACACGGTAATCGCTCCAGCGAAATTTTTGGATCGGTGAAAGGTCGGTCGGGATCGGCTGCCCCGCATCATGTTGCTGGCCGGGGAATGGCATCATCCCGGTCAGCCAAGCCCACTTCTTGGTTTTTGGATCCTGCCGTTCGAGGGCGAAGCCAAGCAGTCCTGTGCGCTTGGCGGCAGTGACATTGAACGCCAGCAGAACCCCGGTGGTGCCGGCGTAGGCTTTGACGCTGATTCCATTGGCCGATTTGGTGGCGCGCATGATTTTTTTGGTTTTAGTTTTGGTGGGCGGAGAAATTATTTTTTGGCGGACAGCCACGCATTTATACATCCGCCGGAGTTCTGCGTCACCGGAATTTTTGGTCGTGGGTCAATTTGGTGGGGCGAGTGTCCTCACGAGCCGCTTGGTCTAGCAACGTCCGGCTCGTCCAAACGCACATCCCACCACCGTTTGCCCACGGTGACTAAATGCCGAATTTTTATTCTTGGCCTGAAGCGCCGCAAACTGAAATTGCGGCGGGCGCAGGAATTGTCGTAACTTAGACGCTGCGCGGGGAGTCTTTCCTGTGCGGATTCGCAAAATTTTTATGGCCGAAAAATCAAGTGGCGGTTGGTGGAAATGGTGTTTGCTCGTCGCGGTCATCGCGGCGGTGGCGGCGGGCGTTTATTATTTTCGCAGCGGTCACGCGGACGCACCGACTTTTAATTCCGTCAAAATCGCGCGCGGCGAACTCTCCCAAACGGTCACCGCTACCGGCACGTTGAACCCGGTGAAAAGCGTGCAAGTCGGCTGTCAGGTTTCGGGGCGCATCAGCAGTTTGTATGTGGATTACAATTCGCCGGTCACGAACGGCCAGCTCATCGCGGAGATTGATCCGCGCGTCTATCTGGCCCAAGTCGGCTCGGCGGAAGCGGATCTCGCGAACTCGACGGCGAACTTGGAATTACAACGCGTGCAGTCGCAGCGCACGGCAGAACTATACACGAACAAATTGGTTTCCGGTTCGGACTACGACACGGCCAACGCCACGTTGCATCAAGCCGAGGCGGTGGTGAAAATAAAAAATGCCTCGCTCGAAAATGCGCGCACGAGTTTGGGCTACACGAAAATTATTTCGCCCGTGGATGGCACGGTGATTTCCCGTTCGGTGGATGTTGGCCAAACGGTCGCCGCCAGCTTCAACACGCCCACGTTGTTTCTCATCGCAAACGATTTGACGCGGATGCAGATTGACGCGGCGGTGGCGGAGGCGGATGTCGGCGGGATCATCGAGGGACAAAACGTGGATTTCACGGTGGACGCGTATCCGTTCCGCACGTTTCACGGCGAAGTGGTGCAAGTGCGAAATTCGCCGACGACGGTGAATAACGTGGTGACTTACGATGCGGTGATCGGCGTGACGAATGCGGATTACAAATTGAAACCCGGCATGACGGCGAATGTCTCCATCGTCATCGCGCAGCGGGCGGACGTGCTGAAAATTTCCAATTCAGCGCTGCGTTTTCGTCCGCCGGAGAGCGCGAAAATTTTGACAAATTCGGTGGCGGCGGAAACGGTTTCGACGAATCGCGTCGCTGGCAGCGGTGGCGGGCGTCGCGGCGGAGGCAAGGGCAATCGCAACGTGCGTTCGGTTTATATTTTGGCGGGCGATGAAAAATCGCCAGAACTAAAACAAGTGCAGGTCAAGACGGGCATCACGGACGGAATTTTTACCGAGGTCGTTGATGGCTTGAGCGAAGGTGACAAAGTGGTGACGAGCGCCGTCACGGGCGAAGCGCAAGGCGGAAACACAACGCCGTCCAATCCGTTCGGCGGCGGCGGATTCCAAAGAAGGTAGAGGGCAGAATGCAGAATGAAGAAACAGACCTCGCGCCGCGCACAAAAATGTTCGCGCGCCGAATCATCCGGCTTTACATCGCATTGCCGAAGTCGAATGTCGTGGCGCAAGTGTTGGGTAAACAGGTGTTGCGTTCAGGAACGTCGGTTGGGGCAAACTATCGCGAAGCCAGACGCGGACGCTCCAAGGCGGAATTTATTTCCAAAATTGGCGACTGTTTGAAGGAGGCCGATGAGACGCTGTATTGGCTGGAACTGATGGCGGAAGAAAATATTTTTCCTGCCAAAAAATTAGAGCCGCTGATAAACGAAGCGGATGAATTGGTCGCGATTTTGGTGACTATTTCCAAACGTGCGCGTGGCCATGAATGATTCACTTCTGCATTCTTCATTCACCCTTCATAATTCCATGAACTCGGTCATCAAACTCGCAGACATCCACAAGACTTACCGCACCGGCGAAGTGGATGTTCACGCTGTGCGCGGCGTGTCGCTTGACATTTTGCCCGGTGAATTTGTGGCGATCATGGGTTCCAGCGGCAGCGGCAAAAGCACGTTGATGAATATGATCGGCTGTCTCGACCGGCCCACGAGCGGAAATTATTTTCTCGATAGCATTGACGTTTCTACGTTGGATCGCGATGCGCGCGCGGAAATTCGTAACGACAAAATAGGCTTTGTTTTTCAGGGCTTCAATCTGCTGTCGCGCACGACGGCGCAGGAGAATGTCGAGATGCCGATGCTCTACAATCACCAGCGAATTCCGTCTGCCGAACAAAAAGAACGCGCCAAAAAAGCTTTGGAATTGTGCGGCCTCGGCTCGCGTGCTGACCACAAACCGAATCAACTTTCTGGTGGCCAGCAGCAGCGCGTGGCCATTGCGCGGGCGCTCGTGAACCGACCAGCGTTGTTGCTCGCGGATGAGCCGACGGGGAATCTCGACAGCCAGACGAGCATCGAAATCATGGGCGTGTTCCAGAAGCTCAATGAGCAGGGCAGCACCATCGTCATGGTCACGCATGAACTGGATGTGGCGCGTTACACGAAGCGGATGATCATTTTGCGCGACGGGAAAATTAGAACCGACGAAAAAGTCGCCGACCGCTTGAACGCGGAAAACGAATTGAAAAATCTTCGGTTGGCGCAGGAAGCCGTGAAATTGGCGTGAACATGAAAACAATTTTTAACGCAAAGACGCAAAGGTGCAAAGACGCAGCGACCAAAGAAAATTTTTGCGGCTTGGTGTTTTTTTCTCTTTGCGCCTTTGCCTCTTTGCGCCTTTGCGTTAAATCACCTTTCGCATGAGATTTTTTGCGCCATTCAAAATTGCCGCGCGCGCGTTGCGTCGCAATAAAATGCGGTCGTTGCTGACGATGCTCGGCATCATTATCGGCGTCGGCTCGGTCATCGCGGCGGTGAGCATCACGACGGGCGCGACGAAACAAGTTGAGGATAAAGTCGCGAGTCTCGGCCAAAATGTCGTGACGGTTTTTTCTGGCAGTTTCAACGGCGGCGGAATGCGCGGCGGTTGGGGCAGCGCACCGACGTTGACCGTGGAAGATGCGAACGCGATTAAAAATGAAGTCACGGGCGCGGTCGCCGTCACCCCGGAAGTGAATGACCGGATGCAGGTTTTCGCCAATGGACTCAACTGGAATACGCGCGTGAATGGCGAGGCACCGGATTTTCTCCAGATTCGTGACTGGGATTTGACGAGCGGCGCGATGTTCACGGATGGCGACGTTCGCAGCCTCGCGAAAGTCGTGGTCGTCGGCAAAACCGTCGTGGATCAATTATTTGTGAATCAAGATCCCGTCGGGCAGACGCTCATCATCCGCAACATTCCGTTCAAGATTGTCGGCGTGTTGGAGCCGAAAGGATTTAATTTATTTGGTCAAGATCAGGACGACGTGACGATTGTTCCCTACACGAGCCACATGAAGCGGATTAACAAGCGCACGTTTGTGAATTCCATCATGGTGCAGGCTGCGAGCAAAGAAACGATCACGCAAGTGCAGAACGATATCACGACGCTGATGCGCGACCGGCATAAAAGTGCGGAGCCGGATTTCACGGTTCGCACGCAATTGGAATTGATGCAGATGGCGACGCAGACTTCCAAAATTATGTCGGTGTTGTTGGGGGCGATTGCGAGCGTGTCACTCCTCGTCGGCGGCATCGGCATCATGAACATCATGCTCGTGAGCGTGACGGAACGGACGCGCGAAATCGGCATCCGCATGGCCGTCGGTGCGCGTGGGCGCGACATCCTGATTCAATTTTTGATCGAAGCAGTGACGTTGAGCATCGTGGGCGGATTGTTGGGAATCGCGCTGGGAGTTTTGGCGGCAAAAATTGTTGCCGTCAGCACGGGCTGGCCGACGATCACGCCGCTGATCTGGGTCGGCATCGCCTGTGTTTCCAGCGCAGGCATCGGCATCGTGTCCGGTTTTTATCCGGCGTGGAAAGCCTCGCGGCTCGACCCGATTGAGGCGTTGCGCTACGAGTAAAACCAACGCAGAGACGTAGAGAACGCGGAGAAGCGCAGAGGTTTTTTTATTTTTTCTCCGCGAAACTTTGCGTTCTCTGCACCTCTGCGTTAAAAGTTCCCCGGCTAAAAATGAAAACGGAAATTTTACCAACGCATACTAAGTCCCTGTTCAACGCCGCCGTGAAGCGCGCGGTGGAACTTTTGCGCGCGGGCGAAGTCGTGGCGTTACCCACAGAAACGGTTTACGGTCTCGCTGCAAATGCGCTGGATGAAACAGTGGTCGCGAAAATTTTTCAGATCAAAGGCCGGCCAGAACATAATCCCATCATCGTCCACGTCATTGGCAATGACATGGCGAAAAGCTGCGTGAAAGATTTTTCCGCGCTCGCCGAAAATTTTTCCAAATCGTTCTGGCCCGGCCCGCTCACTCTGGTATTGCCGCGTGCAAACAACATTCCCAACAACGTGACGGCGGGCGGAGAAACGGTGGGCGTGCGCTGGCCGAGTCATCCGATCATGCAGGCGGTGATTCGTGAGTGTGGCTTTCCACTGGCCGCGCCGAGTGCGAATTTGTCCAACCAGATTTCGCCGACGAACGCCGCGCACGTCCGCGCACAGCTGGATGGAAAAATTCCGCTCATCGTGGACGGCGGGCAATCACAGGTGGGCATTGAGTCCACGGTGCTGGATTTGACGGTGAGTCCGCCGCGCATTTTGCGGCCGGGAATGATTCACGCGGAGTCGCTCGCGGCGGTGGCGGGAAACCTTCAACCTTCAACTTTCAACCTTCAACCTTCAACGCTGCGGAGTCCGGGAATGTTGGCCAAACATTATTCGCCCAAAGCCAAACTTGTCATTCTCCATTGGAGCGACGAAAGCGAATTGGTTTCGCAACTTTCAACTTTCAACTTTCAACTTTCAACCACGCACGTCATCGCGCACACGGAAATTCCCGCCGGTTTTCCGCCGGAAAATGTGAGCGTGATTCCGCACGATGCGGAGTCATTTGCGCGGGCGCTTTACGGTGAGCTGCATCGCTGCGACGCGGCGGGCGCGGAGTTGATCGTGGTGGAAGCACCGCCGGAAACACCGGAGTGGAGTGGTATCGCGGATCGGCTGCGGCGCGCGGCGGCGTGATTATTTTGCACCAGACAATCCGCCTAGCTGGAAGCCTGCGGCCAGATATTTAATTGGCATTCCAACGCACCCGGTCGGTGAGAAACAGGCCGCCGACAAGCGTTTCAGCCGGAGAAATTTTCAGCGGGAAATCGGCTGGCAGTGCCTCGTTGAGGGTGAGGGTTTTTAGCACAAACAGTTTCCAGTTTGCCGTGCTGCCTTGCAAACATTCAGAGATGATCCGCGCATCGGCGGAAATGAGGGTGAAGTAGAGGCCGTGGACGGGTTTGATGTAATCGTTGAGCTGGAAAAAAGTGTATTGCGAATTGATGGTGTTCCACGCGCATTGGCGGTGGCCATACCACGCGACGGCCCACGGTGCGTCGCTCATCATGAGTTCATCCTCGTGCATCCAGCCGGAAATTTTCTGGATGTCCGGCGGGTAATACGGCGGATAGGAAACAGGCGAGGCGTGCGGCGGCAGGAGTGATGAACCGAGCGGCTGCCAGGCAATCAGCACGAGAATGGCAATGACGACCAGACGAACTTGCAGCGTGGGCAGTTCCAGTGCCGCGAGCAGCGTGAGAAAAGTGACCGCGCCAAAAATAATTGCCAGCGGCACCAGCAGCACGAGCAGGTTTTCGGAATTGATCTCCGGCGCGAGGTAGGAAAAATAAGTGCGGCCCAACGCTTGAACGACGAATAACACCGCGAGGCACATAAGGGTGAAAAAGCGTAGCCGCCGCGCGGTGTTCTGGCGCAGCCGCATCAGCAGCCCGGCGAAAAATAGAATCCCCATCCAGCCCGCGAGGCGCGGCAAGTCGTTCTGAAATAGCGTGCGCGAATTTGCCAAAAGTTTTTTGCCGAACACCGGCACGCAATGCTGGTAGATGCCGAAAAGTTCCGGACTTAACGAACGCGGCAAATTGGTTTCAGGAAAACCCTCGGTTTCCTCTGCGGCTGCGTAGCCCGCCGTGCCGAAATAAGTGCCGCTCACCATGACGTTGCGCGCGGTCCACGGCGTGATCAAAACAATGAACGCCAGCGTTGCCGCCACCGCGAGGCCACTGCGCCGCGCGCCGCCGAACACCATGAGAAAAATCACCGCTGGCACGATGAGCCAGCCGAACGAATAGCGCGTCATCATCCCCAGTGCCAGCAGCACACCCGCCAACAGTGCGAACCAGAAAATTGTTTGCGAGTTGGGCTTGTCCCTGCGCGCGAGCATTTCAATTTTGGCGAGACTGATGGCCAGACCGAGAAAAATCACCAGCAGCAGCATGGTCGAGAGGCCGGACACGCTGAATTTCCACAGCACATCCGAGCCGAGCACCAGCACCGCCGACAGCCACGCCGCCTGCCAGTCGAACAACATCCGCGCGAGTAGAAACGTCAGCACCACCACCGCCAGCAGCAAAACTTGATTCAGAATGGCGATGCGAAATTCTGGTTCATAGCGCGCAAAATTTCCGTTCTCGGACCAGAACGGTTTTTTCATCTGCACGCGCCACTCTGGCGGCCATGCTTTCATGAAGCCGGCGAGCAGCAGCGGATACACGGGCGGATTCGCTAGGTCGGGATGGCCGGAATCAAGCTGTGCCAAATCCATGGCGTTGGTAGAAATATTTTCTGCCGCTGCCTCGCGGTTATGTTTTTGCACGAGGTAAATACTAAAGGGGCGAATGAAATCCGTCGTGAAGCCGCGACCTTCCGAAACATTGCGCGCCACTTGCGCGGCGTCCATCGCCTCGGGCGCGGAAAAATTATGGTAGGCCAGCGAATCGTAAAGCACCGCTAGTGCTACGACCGCCGCCGTCAACGCCAGCGCCCGCAGCCAGGGCGCGCCGCGCCCGACCTCTAGCGTGTAGATCACCGCTTGAACCCGTTCCGCCATTTTCATAATTCAAAACCCTTCCAGATGATACTCGTGCAGCTTCCGGTGAAACGTCCGCCGACTCATCCCGATTTTTTTAGCCGCGTGCGTGCGGTTGCCGTCCGTTTCTTTCAACGCGCGGATGATCAACTGCCGTTCCGCATCTTTTACCGTCAAATCTTTCCCCGGCAACATTCTGGTTTCTGCACCGCCGCCGTGCCGCACCGACGCTGGCAAATCGCGCACGGTGATGCGTTCCCCGCGCGCCAAAACCACCGCGTGCTCCATCGCCGTCCGCAATTCGCGCACATTGCCCGGCCACGAAAAACTCATCAACGCTTCCATCGCGTCCACCGTAAAATCATTTATCAGCTTGCCGTTTTCCTTGGCGAACTCGCGCAGAAAATTTTGCGCCAGCAGCGGAATATCGCCCGTTCGCTCACGCAGCGGCGGCAGTTCAATCTCTACCACGCGCAGGCGAAAAAATAAATCTTCCCGGAATTTCCCGGCCTTCACCAGTTCCCCAAGATGCTTGTTGGTCGCCGCCACCAGCCGCACATCGGCGGACAGCGTTTTATTGGAACCAACGCGCTCAAAGGTTCTTTCGCCCAAAAACCGCAACAACTTAACCTGAATTGTGGAATCAATTTCGCCGATCTCATCCAAAAAAAGTGTCCCGCCCTGCGCCAGCTCGAACCGCCCGATGCGCCGCTCGTGCGCGCCGGTGAACGCGCCGCGTTCGTGACCAAACAATTCACTTTCCAACAACGTCGGTGCGAGCGCCGCACAATGCACCGTCACGAACGGCTGCTGCGCGCGCGGACTCAACTGGTGCAGCGCCTTCGCGATGAGTTCCTTGCCCGTGCCGCTTTCGCCACCAATCAGAACCGTCGCCCGCGTCGGCGCGACTTGCTGCACCACGTCGAAAATTTCTTTCATCACCGGCGATTCGCCAATGATATTTTCCAAACCGAATTTGGAATCCAACTGTTTCCGCAGCGAAACATTTTCCACTTCGAGCGTTTGTTGTTTCAGCGACCGCGCGATCCGCATCTCCAGTTCGTCAATCTGCAAACGGCCTTTCGCGATATAATCATCCGCGCCCTGCTTCATCGCGTTCACCGCCAATTCCTCCGAGCCGTAAGCCGTCATCAAAATGCAGATCGGCGGCTTGGACAGTGACTTTGCGCGCGCGATCAATTTCATGCCGTCTTCATTCGGCATCTGAAAATCCGTCAGCATCACGTCAAAATGTTCTGATTCCAAAAGCTGCATCGCCGCCTTCGCGTCCTCGGCGATATAGACGTCGTAACGTTCTTCGAGCGCCGCGCGTAAACCTTCACGCGTCGTCTTCTCGTCGTCCACAATTAATAAAGTCGGTTTCATTTTTTTGAGCCACAGATTTTCACAGATGAAACACAGATAAGAAAAGCATCCGCCGATTTGGCGGATTCCCGCAAAAAAATTTTAATCTGCGAAAATCTGCGTCATCTGCGGATAAAATGTTTTCCCATCTGTGCTTATCTGTGGCTAAATTTTGTTTTCCAACAGCCGCGGTTTACGTTCGTGCAACGGCAGCCACACGCGAAACGTCGTGCCTTTGCCCACGTTGCTTTCGAGTTCGATGCGCCCGTTGTGGGCGCGCACAATGCGTTGCACGATCATCAGGCCGAGGCCGCTGCCTTTTTTCTTCGTCGTATAAAACGGTTCAAAAATGCGGTTGATCTGCTCCTGCGGAATCCCGCCGCCGGTGTCCGCCACGCTTACCCACACGTTGTCGCTGTTCTCGCCGGTCTGCAACGTCAGCGTGCCGCCCGTTGTCATCGCCTGTGCCGCATTCTTGACGAGGTTCACCAAGACTTGCTGTAATTGCGTCGCGTCAATCGGCGTCGCCGTGAGCGACCGCACCAGTTTCGTCTGAATTTTAATGCCGCGATTTACAATTTCTGGCCGCAACAATTCCAAAGTTTTTTCCACGACGTCGTTGAGCGAAGATATTTTCAACTGCACCGGCGCTGGACGGATCGCGCCCAAAAATTGCGTGACGATGTAATCCAGGCGGTTGATTTCGCCCTTCGCCACGTCCAAATACGTTTCCAGTTTTTTGCCGACCTCGTCGGTGTCGGCTGATTCGTGATCCGTGATGCGTGAAGATTTTTTCCCGTCACGCATCACGCCGCACGCATCACGCCGCAGTTTTTTCACCTCGCGCTCCATCAGTTGCAAATGGATGTGCAGCGCGTTCAGCGGATTTCCAATTTCGTGGGCCACACTCGCGGCCAAAAGTGTGAGCGCCTGCACGCGTTCGCTCTCGATGGCCTCAAACGTTTTTTGCCGCGCCTCGGTTGCGTCGTGAAGAATGAGGGCGACGCCGGAACTCCCCTTCGCCTCGCCATCCAACGGCGCGGCGTAAAGCCGGAGAAATCTTTCGCGGGGATAAAAAACTTCAAACTCATGCCGCGTGACGTGCGCGCCGCCGGTGCGATCCATCCGCGAAATTTTTTCCCAGTCCACCTCCGGCAAAATTTTTGCGATTTGCAAATCCTCCTCATCTGCCTGCAAGCCGATGAGCTGCGTCACAGCTTGGTTGAAATAAATGACGCGCCCATTTTCATCCACCACCAGCACGCCGTCCTCGATCGTGTTGAATAAGGTTTCGAGAAAACTCCGTTCCCGCGCGAGCCGTTGAACGACGGTCTGCAACCCTTCCGTGTCCAGCCGCCCAATGCGACCAAGCACTTTGTCGAGGAAACTGGATTTAGCTGTCGCCATTGAACAAGATTTGTTTTACGAGTGGCAAAATGACACAGCAAAACATTTCGTCAATGGGAATTAAGCGCAGGGTGGCGCAGGCCAATTTTGGATTTAAGACGGCGTTGGCTCAAGGCGGTGGGGCGAGCGTTCTCGCGAGCCGGACGTCGCTAGACCAACGGCTCGCGAGAACGCTCGCCCTACCACGCCCTACCAATTTAGGACGCTACCGTTGGTTTCGATAAATTGGCGGCGAAATTTTTATCCACCGAGCGTCGTTAGATCCGTCACGTCACCTTTGTTGTAATCAACGTAAGCTTCCGTCAAATCCGCCGCATACATCACCGCGTTCGCCTGGCCGAGATTCAAGTTGATGTGCAGTTCAAATTCGTTAGGCGCAACGGCGGCGCATAATTCTTTGAATGTTGCTCGCGTCGGCTGGCCGCGCTTGAGGCTCCAGAGAATCTTTCCCTGCCGCGCCATAGCGCTTTTGGCGGAGGCAGGTTGCATCACTGCGGAATAACCGATGTCAATTTTCTCCTCCACCACCTTCGCCGCCGAGTAACCAATCGCGTCAATGATGCGACCCCAATTTGGATCGCCGCCGTGCCAACTCGTTTTTACCAGCGAGCTATTCGCCACCGCGCGTGCGGCGGCATCGGCATCTTGAATCGTCTTCGCACCATTCACGCGCACCGTCACGACGCGATGCACGCCTTCGCCATCGCGCACAATTTTTTTGGCAAGTTCGAGGCAAACAAAATTCAGTGCGGCTTGGAAAGTTTTTAGTTTTGAATCTTTAATTTTTAATTTTTCATTCCCGGCCAAACCGTTTGCCAAAACCAAAACCGTATCGTTCGTGCTCATGTCGCCGTCCACGGTGATGCGATTAAAACTGTGCGCAACGGCTTCGTTCAGTGCGGCCTGCAACGTTTTTTGTTCCACCGCCGCGTCCGTGGTGATGAAGCCGAGCATCGTCGCGTGCAAACCGCCGTGCGGCAACGCCGCTGGCCGCGCACCCGTTGCAGACATACCCGGCTGAATCATGCCCGCACCTTTGCAGATGCCGCCGATGCGGACTTTTTTTCCACCGAGCAAAAATTCAATCGCGATTTGTTTGGGCCGCGAATCGCTCGTCATGATCGCTTCCGTCGCGTGATCGGCGTGCGCGGCGGTGTAGCCGAGTTCCATCGCGGCTTCAATAATTCCCGCGCGAACATTGTCCATCGGCATCGTCACGCCAATGCGCCCCGTCGAGCCAACGAGCGCGCGTCCGGCGGAAAGTCCCAGAGATTTTTCCGTGAACGAAACCATTTCTCGCGCATCTGCCATGCCTTGTTTGCCTGTGCAGGCGTTCGCGTTGCCGGAATTCACGACGACAACTTGCGCGAGATTTTTCACGCGTTCCACGCACACTTTCACCGGCGCCGCGCACACTTGATTCGTCGTGAACATTCCTGCGACCGTCGCCGGGGTTTCGGAAACAATGAGTGCGAGGTCGCGCTTCGGCCCTTTATTAGAGCCTTTGCCCGTGCCGAGTTTTTTGATGTCGCAAAACACGCCGCTCGCCATGAAGCCGGTCGGCGCGACAATGGAGCCGGGAATTTCTTTGAACTGTTTTTTCATTTTCAAAAATTGAACAACAAAGGAACCAAGGAACAAAGTTTTTTCCTATTTCCGCGACTTTGTTTCTTAGTGGTTAAATTTTCACCGCCGCAATTTCCAGCCGCACCATGCGGACGTGGATTTTTCCAGCCGCGTCCGGCGGATGTTTGGCGAGATACCGTTGCGTGACGGCGGCGATAAATTCCTCGCGCAAAATTTCTGGCACGCGCTGCGTGAATGGCAGCCAAGTCGTGCGCAGCCACGTCGCAAAACCATTCGCGTCGTCATAGCTCGCGTCTTTAGGCGCAAGGGTGATGGCCTTGATTTTGAAGCCGTGCTTCGGCAGCCATTTCTCATAATCGCCCCGCGCGTAGAAAAAATACGGCATCGGCATTTTGCGAAAAAATTCGCGCCAGCGTTTCAGCCGCATCACCGGTCGGATGGCGAGAAAAACATCGTGGGCATTGCCTTTGCCGCCGCAGGAAATGACAAGCCGTCCGCCGAGTTTTAACACGGACGAAGCGCCGCGCAAAATCGCTTCATGGTCATCCACCCAATGCAGCGCGGCGTTGGAAAAAACGAGATCAAATTGCCTTTCAAACTTTATTTTCCGTGCATCCATCGCCCGAAATCTCACGTTGGAAAATGTTGCGGGCGAGAAAGTTTTGTTGGCAAATTCGATCATCGCTGGCGAGGCATCGGCACCTGTGACCGAACCGCGCGGAACCGCCGCCGCCAATTCGGCGGTCACTTTGCCGTCACCACAACCGAGATCGAGAATATGTTCGTCGCCGTGCAAATTTAATTGGCCGATAAGTTCCCGCGCCCAGCTTTGTTGGACGGCGGAATTGGCCGCATATTCAGCCGCGTTCCATTTTGTCGTGGATGTCGTGCGCTGCGCCGTCTGCAAATTTGAAACTTGAGATTTCAAATTCACACCAGCCCTGCCGTCTCCGGCCAGCCGCACAGAATGTTCAAACTTTGCACCGCCTGACCGCTCGCGCCCTTGATGAGATTATCTTCCGCGCTCATCACAATGAGCCGGCCCGTGCGCGGATCAAGCCGCCACGCGATTTCGCAGACGTTCGTGCCGACGACATTTTTGGTGTCCGGCAACGCTTTGCCTTCGAGCAAACGCACGAACGGTTCGTGCGCATAAGCCTTGGTGTAGCAGGCGGAAATTTTTCCCGCGAGCACGGCCATTTCTTCCGCTGTGGAGAAATGTTTTTCAGGCGCGAGATATAGCGTGGTCAAAATTCCCCGGTTCACCGGAATCAAATGCGGCGTGAATTGAATCGTTACTTTCGTTTTCGCGGCGAAGGAAAGTTGTTCCTCGATCTCGGACAAATGCCGGTGCTTCGGCACGCCGTAAGGCCGCACGCTTTCGTTGCACTCGCAAAAAAGATAATCAATCTCGGCCTTGCGCCCCGCGCCGCTGACGCCGCTCATGGAATCGGCGATGATGCCGGCGGGCTTGATGAGTCCGGCTTTGAGCAACGGAATCGTCGGCAACAAAATGCTCGTCGGGTAACAACCGGGCGAGGCGATGAGCAACGATTTTTTAATTTTCTCGCGATAAAATTCCGGCAGCCCATACACGGATTTTTTCAGCAGCTCCGGCGCGGGATGGTCGTGTGCGTAAAATTCTTTGTAAATCTCCGCGCTCTTGAGCCGGAAATCCGCGCTCAAATCAATCACCACGCAGCCGACAGCGTTCAGCGGCACGGCGTATTCCGCCGCGACGCCGTGGGGCAGCGCGAGAAAAACGACATCGGCTATTTTCGCCAACGCCGCCGCGTTCGGTTCGGTGAAACGGAGCGACTTGGTTTTGGGATGGCTCGCAAATTTCGGAAACACTTGGGCGAGCGTTTGTCCGGCGTTCGTGCGCGAGGTGACGGCGACCAGTTCCGCGTGCGGATGGTTTAAGAGCAACTGCACCAAGACTTCGCCGGAGTAACCGGACGCGCCAACGACGGCGACTTTTTTCGTTTTCATTTTCAAAAATAAATTGAACAACAAAGGAACCAAGGAACAAAGATTTTTTCTACTGGAATTCTGAACTCCAACAAAAAACCCGCCGGCATAAGCCAGCGGGTTTGATAAAACTCTCCGTTGCGATCAACGCTTCGAGAACTGGAAGCGTTTGCGCGCGCCGGGCTGGCCGTATTTTTTGCGCTCGCGTTCGCGCGGATCGCGCGTGAGAAAACCTTCCGCTTTCAAGGCGGGGCGAAGGTTGGCGTCAAATTTCAGGAGCGCGCGGGAAATGCCGTGGCGCGTGGCCCCGGCTTGACCGAGCGGGCCTCCGCCGACCACATTCACGCGCACGTCGAGCTTGTCGGCGGTGTTGGTGATGGTCAACGGAGACGAGACGGTGGAGCGCTGGGTTTCCATCGGGAAATAATTATCAAAGGCGCGGCCGTTGACGGTAATTTTTCCGCTGCCGACGGCGATACGCACCCGGGCAATCGCCGTTTTGCGACGACCGGTGCCGAGAAATTCAATGGTGGTGGTTTTGGTGGCCATACAAAAAATTAGTTGGAAGCCTTGAGTTCAGAGGGGTTTTGCGCGTCGTGGTCGTGTTTCGGACCTTTGAACACTTTCAGCTTGGTGAGGAGCACGCGACCGAGGCGGTTCTTGGGAATCATGCCTTTCACGGCGTGCATGATGAGAAATTCTGGCTTGTCTTCGCGCACTTGTTCGACGGTGCGGTATTTTTCGCCGCCCTTCCAGCCGGAATAGCTCATGTATTCCTTGGCCTTTTCTTTTTTGCCGGTGACCTTGACCTTCTCGGCGTTGACGACGATGACAAAGTCGCCCGCGTCGAGGTGGGCGGTATAAACGGGCTTGTTTTTCCCGCGCAAAATGTCGGCTACCTGCACGGCCAGACGGCCAAGCACGGCGCCATCGGCATCAATGACGTGCCATTTACGCTGGTCTAGATTTACTTTCGGCAAATGCGTTTTCATTTCAAATTCCTACAAAGGGACGCGAAAACTATCAGATGCACCCGCGAAGTCAATACGCGAGTTAATTAAATTGGATTGCCTCGGCGGTCAATTCTTTACCCGGCCACGCAGCCGGTTGGTTTCAAGATTGCTTCCAACGTGCCGCCGGGAGTAAATTCGCCGTCAGCGAAACGTATGAAGGAGACTCGCCATAAAATTTTTCTATCCGTGCTGTTTTTTTTCTGCGCCGCGACCTTTCTACCCGCGCAGGAAACCAACGCTGTGCTTACGCTTGCCGAGTTGCAGGCACAACTCACCGCGCACATTGAGCAGCCGCGCTTCAGCGGCGCGCTGTGGGGAATCAAAGTTGCCTCGCTCGACTCCGGTAAAATTATTTTCGAGCACCACGCCGACCGCTTGATGAGTCCGGCCTCCAACAGCAAACTCTATCCCGGCGCGCTCGCGCTGGATCGTCTCGGCGCGGACTATAAAATCATCACGCCGATTCTCGCGACCGCTAAACCGGATGCCGACGGCACGATTCACGGCGACCTCGTCATCAGCGGACGCGGTGATCCAAGCTGGAACGCCAAACACGCCGGGACAAATTTCTGGAATCTATTTTCACCATTCGTGACTGAATTGAAAAAGGCTGGTGTCCGTCACGTCACCGGCGAATTGATCGGCGACACCACTTTCTTCCGCTCGCCGCCGACCGGCGGTAGTTGGGCAGCGGATGATTTGGAGAATTCCGAAGGCGCGGAAATTTCCGCGCTCACCGTTGCGGACAACTTCACAAAAATTAAAATCATGCCTGCCGCCCACGTTGGCGAGCCGTGCGAACTATCAATTGCCGATCCGTTCACCGGCCTACAACTCGACAACCAAACCACCACGGCCACGAATGGCGCAGCGCGGTATATCGAGGCGCGGCGTTTTCGCGGTGAAAATAGGGTCCACATTTTTGGCGCGCTGCCGGTCGGTGGCGAAGTGGAAATTGTGGAAATGCCCATGCTGCGTCCGGCGGAATGGTTCACCGCCGCGCTCAAGGAAGCGTTGCGGCAGAATGGAATTATCGTGGATGGCGCGGCGCGTGTCGTCTCGTGGCTGTCGCCGCCAGTGTTGGGAACGCCGGAGGCCGGCGTTCCCATCGGCGAAATTATCTCGCCGCCGCTGCGTGAACTCGTGCGCGATTTCATGAAGCCGTCGCAGAATCTAGAGACGGATTTGATTTTTGAACACACGGGAGAAATGTTGCGCGAAACCAATTCACCGCCGTGGGAAACTTCCGAGCAATGCGCGCTCGCCGCTTTGGAAACATTTTTCAAGACGAACGGCCTTCCCGCAAGCGACGTGCATTTCGACGAAGGCTCCGGCCTCTCGCGCAACAACCTCACGACCGCGAACGCCTCTGTCGCGTTGCTGTCCCTCATGGCGAAACACCCGGCGGCGCAAGCGTGGGAAGATTCGCTGCCGATTGCCGGTGTGGACGGCACGATTCGCCGGCGCATGAAAGGCACGCCCGCCGAAAAAAACGTCCACGCCAAAACCGGCACGCTGCGCTGGGTGAACGCGCTTTCCGGCTACGTCAC
>JANYCI010000150.1 GCA_025360325.1 Limisphaerales bacterium
GCGGGCACAAAATTTCTCTGCGAACGCACGGCGGTGGCGGCGGTTTCCAAATGGCTCGCCGGGAACGGCTGGACGGCAGTGACAAGTGAGATTGGTTATGTGCCGAAACAACTTCCCGAACTCGCCCCGGCGCAGCTTGAAGAAGTCGGTGAATTTCTCCACGCGCTCGACGAACACGACGACGTGCATCGCGTCTGGGCGGCGGTGAAATAGTGGCACAGGCATCCTGCCTGTGAGTTCCGGCTTGCGACATCAGGGCTAAGACCCATTCAGAAACACACAGGCAAGATGTCTGTGCCACTACTTTTGCACCGCGCTCCCAAACAGTCTCAAGGCTTCTCCGCGACCAGCTTCAATTCCACCGCGCCAACGTCAATGGTTCGTGAGGATGAATCGGCTGAAACGTTCACTTTGATTTCGCCCCAGGCAATTCGTTGGACAATCACCCGGCTGCCGGACGCGACAGTGACATTCTTGGCATCTGTTTTTGGCGTGATTGCTACAAATAACTGGTAATTACCCGGCTCCACGTCTTCAACGGTAATGGTGTCGTCATCATTCACCGTGGCTTGATAGAAGTGATGAATTTTTATCATCGCTTTGAATTCCTCGGTTTGTGTCAACTGCTGGAGCGCGACTTGATTGGTCATTATTTCCGGCGGGATTGACGGCATAGGCGTGGAAATTCCAGCGTCCATTCGCCATGCTGGATTCCGGCTCATTCCGGCGGGCCATTGCAAGTGCGCGATGATGGTGCAATTGGAAACGCCCAGTTCCAGCTTGGTGGTTTCACCCGGACGGATTTCAAAAAATGTTTTCGGTTCGCCGTGTGTCCAGCCGGTATGACTTCCATTCGATCCTTCACTCAATTGAACCGAAACGACCTGCGCCAAACCGATCTTGCCCGGCGGAAGTTTCTCGATGACCAGCTTGCCGCGTGCATCGGTTGGCAAATGCAGGAAATCAAAATCAACCGTGTCAGCTGAAGCACCAACGAGTTTTAACGTGTATTCACGGCCACTGGCAGGTTTGCCGCCGGAAAAAATTGTCGCGTCCAAACGTCCCCACGGTTGCAAACGGAGAACGGGATTCGCCGTCAATTCGGCGGGCGTGGCTTCGGCATAACCCTCCGCGCTGGTGGCAATGACACGCGTCACCGCCGGATCGGTCGGCAAAGTGAACGCGCCGTTTTTATCCGCGCGCAGCAACGAACCGCCGGACTGAATATTTTCCCGCGAGAATCCACCGGGAACCAATTCGAGGTGCGCGCCGGGAGCGACCATGCCCACATCTGCAAACGCCGCCGTGCGTCCATTCGGCGCGACGATGGCGATGCTCGCGGCTTGGGCCGCGTGCAATTTGACATTGAGTTCCACCTCGCCCTCATTCGCCCCAATCATACGCGAGACGAACGGCCGATAACCCTCGGCGATGAATTTCAAAAAATAGCCCTGATTCGGCGTGCCGCTGACGACCGCTTCTTCAAAATTGTTGGAATAACTGCCGCCAGAAAAATCCAGCCAGAAGCGGTTCAGAGTGCTCCACTGTGCGTTTGTGGTTCCATCCACCGGATTCCATTCCGGCCAGCCTTGGATGATGCGGAATTTTGGAATGCGTTCGCCGGTGGAATCATCCAGCACGGTGCCGTGAACCAGCAAAGCCTTGTTCAGTGTGATCAGATGTTCCTCACCGTCGGGACGGATTTTGATTTCGTCTGCGCGCAAAAATCCATCCGCTTGAACCGCGAACTCCATTTCCACGTCCGGCGCATTCGCCAAAAATGCCCGCCCGGATTTGTCGGTGCGCGGACTAAAATCCACTTGAACGGTTTTTGGGCGATTCGGATTAATCATGCCGTGGTCAAAATTTTGGTGCCAGATATACGCTTGCGGAATCGGCGTGCCGTAAACATCCACTACCCGCAGGCGCAACGTTTTGCCCGGTTTCAAAATGAGGTGAACGGGCCCGGAGTTTTCACCGAGTTCAGCTTCCATCGTTGTTGGGGCAAATCCGAGAGCTTCTGCGGTGACAATTTGTTTTCCTGGCTGGCAACCGAGCACAGAAAAAGTGCCGTCCGCCTGGCTCTTGCCGGTGCGGTTGCCCGACATCTGATAATATCCCACAAGAATTTTGGCGTCAGGAACCGGCGTTCCGTTTGTGTCAGTAACTGATCCGGCGGCCATCACTGCCCGGCCAAGTTTGAAAACGAACGTGCCATCGCGAAGCTGTTTTTCCGGCGATTTGTCCCGCTCCAAATCAATCCGTTGTGACTCGGTATAATTTGTATGACTGGCATTGGCGGAAAGCCGTGAAATCATTTCTTCGGCGATGCGGTTGATTTGCCAATGCCCCGTTTCATCCGACGTGGTTTCTTCAAAACCAAAGTCGTTGCTTTGGGGCAATGTTGTGATAGTCGGATCTTCATTGTGACCAACTCCGATTCGCGCGCCGGCCACCGGCTTGCCATCGGCATCCACCACGGTTCCACCAATGGCCACCGGCCAATTCACGCGCAGTAAATAATTTGTCGGAATAACATCGCCGTTCGGCGGACGCCACAGCAGTCGCGTATCTGCGATGCCGTCTTTGCGCGTGGTGAGCTGCAACTCGGTGATGTTCGTCGGATAATCCACATCACATTCGCCGAAGCGGTCGGAGGTAAAACTTTTGCCTTTGAATTTTCCGCCCGCCCAGCCGCGATACTCGATTGGCACCATGGGAATCGGCTTGCCACTGTCCGCCGCCACGATGGACAGATGTAGTTTTTGCGAATCCATTTTCCGAGCGCGCTTGGCTTTTGCCATCGCAGCGTTGGTTGTGTTTGCGTTGGCGAGAAAGTTGGTTGTGGCTGGAGAAAAATTATTCGACACCGCCGCGACGGCGACAGCGGGCGCGGTGAAATTGTTTTCCGGTGGCGGCGCGCTGCGCGTGACATAGACGAAACCCAGCCCGGCAATGAGCGTGGCGGTGAGGACAGACATGGCGGCTTTGGTTTTCATAAGGAAAATAATTTTGGAGAAAATGGAAATCGTTCCGCCCGCCGCCGCGCCGGCCATTGCGCCCGCGACAACTTTCGCCGCGAGCTGCGCGGGCGCGGCGATGACCGCGTTCGCACCAAGTAATCCCGCGAGCGCCACGATGCCCAACGCCACGCCCTGTTTGGCCAAAATGCCGTGCAACTTTTCCAGCGCGCGTTCCACCCGCATCCGCGCCGCGTTTTCTGTCAACCCAATTTTGGTTCCCACCTCGGCGAAAGAACATTTTTCAAAATGGCGCAACAGCACGGCCTCGCGATCCGGTTCATCAAGCTGGTGCATGGCTTCGTCCAGCAGCGGGCTCAACCGCAACCAGTCTGGCTGGGATTCGGGCAGGGAAAGAAGGTGGTTCATGGCATGGGCTTCCTGTTCGCGAGTGATACGGCGTTGTTCGTTGCGGCGGGAGTTGGCGGCGACAAACCGCGTGCTGGTGTAGAGCCAGCCGGTCAACGAAGTGTGGGCGAGAAGTTTTGCCGCCTTGCGCGCGAGATCAGCAAAGACCGACTGCGTCACATCTTCGGCCAGATGCTCGTCACCATTGACCTGCCGCAATGCCGCCGCATGAACGAGGCTGATGTGCCGCGTCACCAGTTCCGCGAACGCGGATTCGGATTGGTCGCGCACATAACGCTGGAGCAGTTCACTGTCGGTCATGTCCATTTGACCATATAACAACCGCCCGTTGGAAAAACGCACAAACTTTTTTACCCTGCCCGATGGCAATCCGCCGTGGTGGCGGTTTTCGCGCTGCGAAAAATTCCACCATTCGAGAGCAGTGTCACGCACCCATCGTCAGAATTGGCAGCAGAATTTGAATTCCAAATTCACACCCGCCGCGTAAGCTGACGAAATGATTTCCCGTTTTGACAAACTACTATTCGCCGCGATTTGCGTTGGCGTAGTTTTTTCCATTTCCCTCCGCGCGGAAGTTGTCGCCGCCACCATTCAAACTCCGCCGCCCGCCGAGACCGGCTATTTCAAACTCGGCACCACGAAGAATCCCACCGGCCACGAAATCAATGTGAACAGCCGTAGCTTGTTGTTCGATGGCCAGCCGGTGTTTCCCGTGATGGGCGAATTTCATTACGCGCGCGTTCCCGAAAATGAGTGGCGCGAGGAACTTTTGAAAATGAAAGCCGGCGGCGTGGACATCGTGGCAACTTATGTTTTCTGGATTCATCACGAAGAAATTGAAGGCCAGTGGGATTGGAACGGCCAGCGCGATTTGAAAAAATTCGTGAAAACGTGCAATGAAATTGGACTTAAAGTCGTCATCCGCTGCGGCCCGTGGTGTCACGGCGAAGCCCGCAACGGCGGTTTTCCCGACTGGGTGCAGGCGCACAAGGATTGGAAGCTGCGCTCGACGGACACGAACTTTCTCGCCGCGACAAAATTATTCTACGGCGAAATTTCCAAGCAG
This sequence comes from Limisphaerales bacterium, assembly GCA_025360325.1. Lineage (GTDB taxonomy): Bacteria > Verrucomicrobiota > Verrucomicrobiia > Limisphaerales > UBA11358 > UBA11358. The sequence goes on from JANYCI010000150.1 coordinate 4,456, forward strand.
CTTGCTGGTGAATTATGGAAGAACGGCGGCGCGGTCATCGGCATTCAGGTGGATAATGAATTTGGCGGCGCGCCGAATTATTTGATGACGCTGAAAAAGATGGCGATTGAGTCCGGCTTCGACGTGCCGCTCTACATCAAGACGGGCTGGCCCGCGATGAAGACACCCGTGCCGCTCGGCGAATTGCTTCCGCTCTTCGGCGCGTATCCCGACGGCTTTTGGGCGCGCAGCCTCAAGCCGATGGATGGCAATGATTGGGAAAATTTCACTTTCAAACTTACCCGCACCGACACGGGCGTGGGCAATGACACGTTGAAAATAGAAAAAAATGGCGACACGAGCGGCACGGAAAAATACCCGCATCTCACCTGCGAAATCGGCGGCGGAATGCCTGCGTCGTATCATCGCCGCATTAACTATGACGAGCGCGATGTCGAGGCCGTCGTCCTCACGCAGCTCGGCAGCGGCAGTTCGTTGCTGGGTTATTATATGTATCACGGCGGGCAAAATCCCGAAGGCAAACTCTCGACGCTTCAGGAATCCACCGCCACCGGCTATGCCAACGATCTGCCCGTGAAATCATACGATTTCAACGCACCCATCGGCGAGTTCGGTCAGATCAACCCGCATTTTTATTGGCTGCGTCGGCTGCATTTGTTTCTGCACGATTTCGGAAGTTCGCTCGCGCAAATGCCCGCGACCTTGCCCGACATTCGCGTGACGAATAAAAATGATTTCACCACGCTGCGCTGGTCGGTGCGTTCCGACGGCAACAGCGGCTATGTGTTCGTGAATAATTATCAACGCCTGCAACCGATGAGAGCGAAGACGAACGTGCAATTCAAATTGAATCTGCCGAGCGGCGAAATTATTTTTCCCACGAAGCCCGTGACGATCCTGGCAGATTCGTTTTTCTTCTGGCCGTTCAATCTCGATCTCGGTGGCGCAAAATTAATTTACGCGACGGCACAGCCGATTTGCCGCGCGGGTGACACCTTTTATTTTGCCGAAACGCCCGGTGTGAAAGCGGAATTTATTTTTGATCCGCCAACGGTGGTGGGCAAATCATCGTTTGTTGAAATGAAGCCTAGTCGCAAGTTGGCGATTAAACTACGAACCAAGTCCGGCCAGAAAATTCAAATTGTGTTGTTGAACGAGGCCGATTCGCTGGCGCTGCAAAAATCGGCTGACGGCCAAATTATTTTTGAAAACTCGGCCAAGGTTTTCATTGTAAAAGTGACAGCCGAATCGCTTCGCTCCGCTGGCTCGGCGCGGGAAATTCCATTGAGCAGTGGTAAATCCCCCATCGCTATTGCCCCAAATGATGCTGACTTCACGAACGCCGCCGTGTGGAAAATTCAATTGCCCGCCACAATAGATTTGAAAACTAATCCGCTCCTGCGCATCCGCTACATCGGTGACGTGGCGCGGCTCACCCTAAGCGGCAAATTGATCGCTGATAATTTTTACGCGGGCCGTGAGTTTGATTTGGGATTGAAGCGCTACGGTTCAGAAATTTTAACTGGCGATTTGCGCTTAGAGATTTTGCCGCTGCGCAAAGATGCCCCGATTTTCATTGAGCCAAAGAATCGCCCCGATTTCGGCACGAACAAAACTGTTTTGAAACTTGAGTCCGCCGAAATCGTCCAGCAAATTGGAAATTAACATCGCATGAAAAAAATCCTGACGCTGCTCGCCCTCGCGGCGACCTCTTCCATCTTCGCCGCTTCGCCAGACACGACGGTCTGGCTCGCCAAGCCCGCGAAAAACTTTATGGAGTCCACCCCGCTCGGCAACGGACGGCTTGGGGCAATGGACTTCGGCGGCATCGAGAACGAGCGCGTGGCGTTGAATGAAGATTCGCTCTGGTCTGGCTCGGTGCAAAATTCGGATCGCACGAACGCCGCCGCCGCGCTGCCGGAAATTCGCCGCTTGTTGTTGGCGGGAAATAACGCCGAGGCCGAGCGGTTGGTAAATAAAAACTTTACCTGTGCTGGCCCGGGTTCCGGTTATGGCCACGGTAAAGATGTCGCTTATGGCTCTTACGAAGTCTTGGGCGACCTGCGTTTGAATTTTCAATATGCCAGCACGAACGAAGCGACGGATTATCGTCGCGAACTGGATTTGACGACGGCCACGGCGCGCACAGAATTTTTGCGTGGCGGCGTGAAGTTCACCCGCGAGATTTTTGTGAGCGCGCTGGATCAAGCCGTGGTGATGCGGCTAACGGCCGCCCAAGCGGGGCAACTGACTTTTGATGCGACGCTGGATCGCCCGGAGCGTTTCAAAACTGAAATCGTCGGCAATGACGAACTCCTGATGTCCGGCGCGATGACGAATGGTGCGGGCGGCGAAGGGGTGAAATACGCCGCGCGTTTGAAAGTGCGGAACACCGGCGGAAAAATTTCGGCGGCGGCCGGAAAAATTTCTGTGCGTGGCGCAAACGAAGTTCTTTTGTTTGTCACGGCGGCGACGGATTACGAGCGGTTCGCCAAGGTCAGCCGCCGCGATGTGGCCGCTGCCGCCGCGAAAGATTTGAAGGTTGCGGCGAAGAAAAAATATTCCAAGCTGCTGGCCGCGCACGCCAAAGATTACCAGTCGTTTTACAACCGTGTGAAACTGGATTTGCCGGTCACTTCCAAAAATGATGTCACTACAAAGTCCACTCCGGAACGGATTGCGGCCAAGGACTTGGCGAATGATTCGGCGCTCGCGGTGCTGTATTTTAACTTCGGTCGCTACTTGCTCATTTCATCATCGCGCCCCGGCGATATGCCCGCGAATTTGCAAGGCATCTGGGTCGACACCACATCGCCGCCGTGGAGTGCGGACTATCATCTGAACGTGAATATCCAGATGATTTATTGGCCAGCGGAAGTCTGCAACTTGACTGAACTGAATGAGCCGCTGTTCGCTTATATCGAGTCGTTGCAGGTGCCCGGCGCGGTGACGGCGAAAAAATATTACGGCGCAAATGGCTGGGTCGCGCACGTCCTCGCGAACGCGTGGGGCTTCACTTCGCCCGGCGAAAGCGCGGCGTGGGGACTCACGCCGAGCGACGCCGCGTGGCTGTGTCATCATCTGTGGGAGCATTGGAAATTCACCGGCGACCGGGAATTTTTGAAACGCGTCTATCCCGTGCTGCGCGGCTCGGCGGAATTTTTCGCAGACACGCTCATCGAGGAGCCGTCGCATAAGTGGCTGGTGACATCGCCAGCGAATTCACCGGAGAACGCGTTCAAGATGACGAATGGCCAGACGGCGCACGTTTGTCTTGGACCGACGCTCGATAATCAATTGCTCCGCTTTCTGTTCAACGCCTGCATTGAAAGCTCGGAAATTCTTGGCGTGGACAAAACCTTTGCCGCCGATTTGAAAACCAAGCGCGACCGCCTGCCGCCCACGCGCATCGGCAGCGATGGACGCGTCATGGAGTGGCTCGAAGAATATCAGGAACCAGAGCCGACGCATCGGCACGTCTCGCATTTGTGGGGGCTGTATCCGGGCGATGAAATTTCTCCAACCGCCACGCCCGCGCTCGCCGAGGCGGCGCGCAAATCGCTGGATATGCGCGGCGACAAAAGCACCGGCTGGGCGACGGCGTTTCGCATGGCGCTGTGGGCGCGGCTGCACGATGGCGACCGCACATTCAAGTTGTTGCAAAATCTTTTGCAACCGGCCGGCGGAAAAGGAACCGATTACGGCGGCAGCGGCGGCGGCACTTATCCGAATCTTTTTGACGCGCATCCGCCATTTCAAATTGACGGCAACTTCGGTGGCACGGCGGCCATCGCGGAAATGCTCGTGCAATCGCAGGCGGGTGAAATTGAACTGCTGCCCGCGCTGCCGTCCGCTTGGCCGGATGGAAAAGTTTCCGGCCTGCGCGCGCGCGGCGGTTGTGAGGTTGGCATCAAATGGAAGGATGGAAAGCTGGCTTCCGTCACCATCAAAAATGTCAGCGGCGATGGCCATGTCAAAGTGCGTTACGGCAGCAAGGTGGTTGAATTGAATCTGAAAAAGGGCGAGGCGGAAAATTTGGATGCTGCGTTTCAATAAAAATTACCGTTTGATCTCTCGTTGGCTTCGCATTGCTTCGTCACGGCAAGCGGCGTAATCTGCTACGCAAATTCAGTCATGGCCAAACGTAAACCATCGTCCCGAATCACCCGTCGTTCGCCGCCTGCGGTCCGGCCATCGGGTTATGCCGCGATGCTGGCCAACCTCAAGTTGCGCGTGCAGGCGGCGCAGTTGCGCGCGGCGGTTTCAGTCAATCGCGAGCTGATCGCGCTTTATTGGGACATGGGCCGCATGATCGTGACCGCCCAAAAAAACAAGGGCTACGGCAAGCAAGTGGTCGAGCGGCTGGCGGACGATTTGCAAAAATCTTTTCCAAAAATGGAAGGCCTTTCCACGCTGAATCTCTGGCGGATGCGCAGTTTTTATCTGGTCTGGTCGGAAGGCCTGCTGCTGGCTCCGGCACAAAAAGTTTTGCCCGCAGAGATTCTGTCACAGGCTGTGACAGAATTGCCGGAAGCCACCGCAAAAAATCCTGCGCTGCAAAAACTGTCACAGCCTGTGACAGAACCTCCCGCCGCGCCACCGGAGCCAATCGCGTCGTTGCCTTGGGGGCACAACATCGTGCTGCTACACAAGCTCAACGATGCCGCCACGCGCCTTTGGTATGCGCGCAAGGCTGTGGAACATGGCTGGTCACGCGCCATGCTCACGCATCACATCGCCACCCGGCTGCACCGCCGCGAGGGCAAGGCCATCACCAATTTTCGCCAAACCCTGCCGCCGCTCTTTTCCGAACTGGCGGAACAAACGCTCAAGGATCCTTACAACTTTGATTTTCTCACGCTGGCTGCGGGCGCGCAGGAACGCGATCTGGAAGACGGCTTGCTGAATCACGTCTGGAAATTTTTGCTCGAACTCGGCGTCGGCTTCGCCTTCGTTGGCCGGCAAGTTCGCCTGCAAGTCGGCGGCCAAGATTATTATCTCGACCTGTTGTTTTACCATTTGCACCTGCGCTGTTACATCGTCATTGACCTCAAGATGGAAGCCTTCGCGCCGGAGTTTGCGGGCAAGATGAATTTTTATCTTTCCGCCGTGGACGCCCAGAGGCGTCGCCCCGGCGACCAACCATCCATCGGCCTGTTGCTGTGCCAGGAACGCAACCGGCTCACCGTCGAATACGCGTTGCGCGATTTGAAGAAGCCCATTGGTGTTGCGCAATGGCAAACCAAGCTCGTCGAATCACTCCCAAAAAATCTCAAAGGCAGCTTGCCCACCATTGCTGAAATTGAAGCGGAACTTCGCCCGGTAGTCCAAAAAAAATCTAAATGAAAATCCTCGTCATCGGTTCGGGCGGACGCGAACACGCCCTTGTCTGGAAACTCGCGCAGTCGCCGCACGCAGAAAAAATTTTCTGCGCGCCGGGCAACGCGGGCATTCAACAGGAACGAACGGAGCAAACGAAGTTGCCGGTCGAGTGCGTCAACATCAGCGCGGACGATTTGCCGAAAATGCTCGCGTTCGCGCAGGAGAAAAAGGTGGGTCTCACCGTCGTCGGCCCGGACAACCCGCTCGCGCTCGGCATCGTGGATTTATTTCAGCGGCACGGTTTGAAAATTTGGGGCGTGAATAAAAAAGCCGCGCAGTTCGAGTCGTCCAAAGTTTTCTCCCAAAAGTTCATGGAGAAATACGGCATCCCGACCGCCGCCGCTGGAACTTTTTCCGATGTTGCCGCTGCGAAAAAATTCTGCGCCACGCTCGGCGGCAAGTGTGTGGTGAAAGCGGATGGCCTCGCGCTCGGCAAAGGTGTTTTGATCTGCACGAACCAAGCTGAAGCGGAAAAAGCCGTGGATGAAATCATGGTCAGCAAAGCGTTTGGCGCGGCGGGCGCGAACGTGGTCATCCAGGAATTTCTCGAAGGCATTGAGGTTTCCATGCACGCGCTGTGCGACGGCATGACGGCAAAATTTTTTCCAACCTCGCAAGACCACAAACGCGCGCTCGACGGCGATCTCGGCTTGAACACCGGCGGCATGGGCACGTATTCGCCCACGCCGTTCCTCAACGACACGCAACTCGCCGACGTTGCCGCGAAAGTTCTGGAACCGTTCATGCGCGGGTGCGTGGCCGAGGGCATTGATTATCGCGGCTTGCTGTATCCTGGCGTGATGCTCACGAAGAACGGCCCGAAGATTTTGGAGTTCAACGCGCGCTTCGGCGATCCCGAGACGCAAGTCTATCTGACGCGTTTGGAAAATGATCTGGTGGAACTGCTCGACGCCAGCGCGAGCGGCACGCTGGCCAAGCACGAATTGAAATGGAGTCCGCTCGCGAGCGTTTGCGTGGTGATGGCCAGCGGCGGTTATCCGGGAAATTACGCGAAAGGAAAAATCATTTCCGGCCTCGACGCGGCGAATTCGCTGCCGGGCGTAAAAGTTTTCCACGCGGGAACGGCCTTTAACAACGGGCACATCGTGACGAACGGCGGACGCGTTCTCGGCGTCACGGCACTGGGAAAAGATTTACGCGCCGCGCAAGCCGCCGCCTACGCTGCGGTTGAGAAAATCCATTTTGAAGGCGCGCACGTCCGCCGCG
>JANYCI010000191.1 GCA_025360325.1 Limisphaerales bacterium
GCGGACATGGCGAGCGTGGCCGCAATTTCACAGGCGAATTCCCGTTTCGTGCAATTCGCCGAGCCGAACTGCGACGACGCCGAAATATCCACGGCGAGCACGGCGGTGAGTTCGCGTTCTTCGCGGAAACGTTTCACGAACGGCCGGCCAAGGCGATGCGTGACGTTCCAGTCAATGTCGCGCACGTCGTCGCCGGGCATGTATTCGCGGAGATCCTCGAAGTCCATGCCGCGCCCCTTGAAGCCGCTCAAATACGCGCCGCCCATCGTGTCGTTGACGAGGCGGTTGGTGCGCACCTCCACGCGGCGGACGGATTCGAGCAGTTCGGGCAGCGTCATGGGAAAATATTCAAAGAGGTTTTTGGTTGAGGGTTATGTTGAGGGTGGGCTATTCAGCATAATCAAACCAACGAGAAATAAACCAACGAGAAATAAACCAACGACTAAAAGGATCGTGGCAACAAGCGCAAAAATAAAAATTGTAAAAATTAAATTTCTGCGGCTGGCTAGGATCAACACGGTAATTCGGTTTTTATGTTGAATAGATTCTTTCGGCACCGTTGGTTTGAGAACTGACCAAATAAGTGCTGCAATCCAGCCCAATACCGTCCAACCAAGAAAAAGATTCAAGATAAAAATTGCCAAGACATTTCGATTCTTGAAGCCAATGACCGTTGGAAGAAAATAAGCCGACGCAATAATTCCAATCTCAATCGTGTAAATCGGGAGCATGAAAACAATGCAAAGAGCAGAAAGCTTGGCGTTGATGGGAATAACAATGATGTTACAGATCAAACAAATGATAAAAGTTGCAATCGCTGTTAGTATCCAAAATTTATTTGAGCGGCTGGCCAACCACTTCATAAATGTTGGCTTTGGGATATAAACTTGGCGGTTGCAGGTTGGACATGGCACAAACTCACCTCCAGCAGAACTATCCACGACAAGTTTTTGACCGCACTCAGAGCAATTAAGATGCAAATCCATAGTGTCGTTATCGTGCTTTGCCTTTTGATGAAGGAACAGTTTTATTCTCGCCCGCGCAGTTGCTTGAGGGGCTTACATTCTATCCAGCCGGGCGGATTCGGCACACCTCTTACCGGGCAACCTTGCTTTCGTGTTCCGGTGCAACCGTGCATTGCAATGCGTGATTCGTCGGAGGGATAAGTGCTCCACGAAAGCGTTACGATTTCACCGCCTACCTGTTCGTAAGTGAATGTTTTTTCGTGGGGGGGTTTCATAAATTTGATCTCTTATTATTACGGCACCGGCACGGCATTGAAAACTTTCGTGATGATCGCGTCGGTCGTCACGGCTTGCGCCTCGGCTTCATGGGCAATCTCATTTCGCACTTTTTTTCTTGGCGATGTATTTCACGCCGGTCACGCCCTCAAAATCGTCGTCTTGCGTCCACAAAACGGCGTCGTGGGCGCGGGCGGTGGCCAGAATGATGGAATCGGCCATCGGCAGTTTCAATTCGAGGCTCAAGCGCGCGGCACTCATGGCCAGCGTGGTATCCAGTTCTACAATGCGGCCTTGCTGCATCAAGGCCATCGCTTCCAAAGCGCGGCGTTCGCCCAGTTCGCGCCGCATCCAGCGGCAAACTTCAAACACGGAAATGGTCGGCACGACCAGCCGGGACGCATCCGAAATGGTGGCCGCGAAAAAACCATCGTTGGAGCCGCCGCCAAGAAATTCAATCCAGCCGGAAGAATCCACGACATTCATAGGCGATCCGATTCTCTTTCAAAATCGGTGTTCATGCCTTTGAACGCGCCGCGCATTTCCTTGATCGGGCGCAGCGGCACGATGACAATCTGCCCTTCAAGATTGATCATCTGCATTTTTTGCCCCGCCTTGAGGTGAAGCGATTCACGAATCTTTTGCGGTATGACCACTTGGTATTTGGGCGATAGTGTGACGGTTTCCATATCGTTGTTAATTTCGTATTACGATGCTGTGTTCGATGGTATTTGTCAACCACGCGCGTTCACGGCACCGGCACCGCGTTGAACACTTTCTTGATGATCGCGTCGGTCGTCACGGCTTGCGCCTCGGCTTCATAGGTCAGGATGATGCGGTGGCGCAGCACGTCGGGGCCGATGCTTTTCACGTCCTCGGGAATCACATAGTCGCGGCCTTGCAGCAGCGCCCACGCCTTGGCGGCGAGCGTCAGAAAAATCGTCGCGCGCGGCGATGCGCCGAACTGGATGAAATGTTTCAGGTCCAGTTTGAAATCCTGCGGCTTGCGCGTGGCGAAAACAATTTTCACAATGTAATCGCGGATCTTGTCGTCCACGTGGATTTGATCCACCAGCTTGCGCGTCGCCAGAATTTCTTCGAGCGATACGACAGGTTTCACCGGCTGCTCCGGGCTGGTGAACGCCATGCGGTCGAGAATTTTTCTTTCATCGGCTTCGTTCGGATAATCGAGAATCACCTTGAACATGAAGCGATCCACCTGCGCTTCGGGCAGCGGATAAGTGCCTTCCTGGTCAATCGGATTTTCCGTGGCGAGCACGAGGAACGGCGACGGCAGCTTCATCGTTTCGCCGCCGAGTGTGACCTGCCGCTCCTGCATGGCTTCGAGCAAAGCGCTTTGAACTTTCGCGGGAGCACGATTTATTTCGTCGGCCAAGACGAAGTTCGCAAAAATCGGGCCGCGCGTGACTTTGTATTTTCCATCCTGCGGATTGTAAATCAGCGTGCCAAGAATATCGGCGGGCAATAAATCGGGCGTGAATTGGATGCGCCGAAAATCCGCCTGCACCGCCGTGGCGAGCGTGCGGACGGAAAGTGTTTTTGCAAGTCCGGGAACGCCTTCTAGCAACACATGACCGTTCGCGAGCAGCCCGACGAGCAGGCGGTCAACGAGCGCTTCCTGACCGACGATGACGTGGGCGATTTCGGCGCGAAGTTTTTTAATCCAAGCGTTCGTCTGGGCGACTTGGTCTTTCAACGAATCATTCATGCGGCGTGAATCTATGCCGCGATGGACGATGACTCAAGCGCGGTATTTCGCGAACGCGGAAGGCGATAATTACGCTGCGGACGGTTTTTCGTAGAGGCAGGCGAGATCCATCACCTGACCACAGGTGCATTGGATGCGGAGATGCGTGACGCGGTCGCCATCGCGTTGGACGGAGACGCGTGGTTCACAGGTTTTATTTTCAGTGACCGCCGGGGGCGAAGCCGAACTGGGCGTTCCCAGGGATTGAAAATTTTTCTCTGGTTTCTGACCCTCGCCCGGAATCACGGTGACGGAAAAATTGCGGCGCTCGGGCGAGGCGGCGGCCGCGGTGAGCGGCACAAAAGTTTGAGTGCGTTGGGGAGTCATGGCGTTGGGGTGGCCTCAGTCGCCGCCGATAAATTGGCGATGTTGTTGACCGACTCTTTGAGTTTGATGAGCACGGTGACCCGGCGGTTGCACTCATCTGTCGCGGCGGTTTCCGCCATCGGTATGGTGTCGGCAAAACCAGAAACTTTCGCGACCTGATCCGGGCCCACGCCACCCTTGATAATTTTGCGGCGGACAGCATTGCTCCGCTCGGTGGACAGCTCCCATTTATGGGTGTCCTCGCGCGCGGCATCAGATTTTTTTTCCGTATGCCCTTCGAGTTCGATCCGGAAACTGGAGTAACGCGCAATTTCCCAGGCCAGCGTGTCGAACACCCAGCCGCCGTATTCCGTGAAGGCGTCGGTGTCTTGGTGAAACACCGGCTTCTGCGAACGGTCAAAGACGTTGATGCTCAAGCCCTCGGCGTTCACGTCAATTTTCACGGGACTTTGCGGCGAGTCAGCGTCCTTGAATAATTTTGCGAGATCCTCGCTCAAGTGGTGCATCGCCTCTACTTCGAGCGCGGAGATGGAGGAAAATTTTCCAGTGCTCTTGACGGAGCTGGAGGCCTCTTTGTTCGGGATGATGCCGGAGGATTCCTTGGTCAGGGAGGAAAATGGATTCTTGAAAGCGCGTTCGACGGCGTCCTTGATTTTTTGATCCTGCGACGTGAGCCAGAGACACAGGAATAATGCCATCATCGCCGTGACGAAATCTGCGTAAGCGACTTTCCACGAGCCGCCGTGATGACCATGTCCTTTTTTTGCCATGAGAAATTATTTAGCCGTCTTCATGCTCTTGAACATCGCTTCCAGTTCATCCGCCGACGGACGAAACTCGCTGCTCAAACCGCGCCGACCCAATTCCACCGCCGTAACGGGCGCCATGCCATTCGCAAAACCCGTGACACACGCCGCGATGCATTTCGTGTAGTCCAGTTCCGCTTCGCCCACAAATTCCATATTCGTTGCCAGCGGCCCCATGAAACCGTAGGCGATCAAGATGCCCAAAAATGTTCCAACGAGCGCGGCGGCGACGTGTTCACCGATTTTTTCCGGGCCGTCGTTGATGGATGCCATCGTGATGACAATGCCCAACACCGCCGCCACAATTCCGAAGCCGGGCATCGAGTCGCCCGTCTTTTGCAGCACGGACATCGGAGCGTGGTGCTCCTGCTCCATGCGGTCAATCTGCGTGTCCAGCAGCAGGCGCAACTGATCCGGCTTGATCTTGCCATCAATGATCGGCTTGAGTGCGCTGCACAAAAATTCCAC
>JANYCI010000232.1 GCA_025360325.1 Limisphaerales bacterium
CGGAATTGTCCAAGGTCTGCTCGGCAACGCCGGCCTTACCGCAAAGAAACGCCGCGCCCATTTCGGCGATCAATTCCTCTTTGCAATATGGGTCGGAACCAAAGCCCTGCGATTCTGTCAACGTCGGACGGTTCAACCGCAATTTGTGGCCGGTGCTGTGAACCAATTCGTGAAACAGCACGGAAAAATAACCGGCTTCGCTGTTAAACCGTTCACGGTTCGGCATGGCAACGATATCCTCGCCCGGCGAATAAAACGCCTTGGCCATGCCGTGTTTGATTTCCGGTCGCTGCGGCATCGCGGCAATAATTTCATCCGGCTTGGTCGGCGTGGCCTCCACCGTGGGCGGAAGGTTTTTCAGTCCGTCACATTGCGCCACGTTGAACACGGAATAAAAACGCATCATGGGGATTTTCTCCGTCTCTCCGGTTGCCGCGTCCTCAATGGCAAGCTGTTTCCAAAACACCACGGGACAGGATTTCTCACCCTTGCGGACGTTGCCGCCAAGCTCCAGCGCCTGCCGGTATGTCAGCCAAAATGGTGATTCGTAACTCATGGCGTGAAGCAACAGCGTATTGATGCCGCGATAACATTTCTTGGAAACGAGATTGCGCGGCAAACCGGTCTGGACAGTCCACGGCTTGCGCCAAGGGATTGTCCCCATTTCCAGCGCGGCAACGATGCGTTCGGTGATTTGGTCGTAAAGATGGGTGGGATTCATAAGGGCTTAGGAGTAGAAATAACCAAGACTTTTGAGGGATGAAAAATTGCCGTGGCCGATAATCACATGGTCAATCAACTCCATTTTAAGAAGCTGACCAGCATGGATTAAATCGCGGGTCACTTTGATGTCGGCCTCGGACGGGCTGCTTTCGCCGGACGGATGATTGTGCATGACAATCAACGCACTGGCGGCGGTCATAATCGCCACGCGAAAGATTTCGCGGGGATGCACTAAAATCGTGTCCATCGTGCCGATGGAAATAAGCTGGTGGCCTTTGATGCGCTTGCGCGTGTTCAACAGCAATACGGCCAGACATTCACAGTCGGGATTGAAGTGGGGATGCGTAGCAATGTGCCTCCGCCAATAATCAGCGGCTTTGTCGGGCGTCTCGCACTGCTGCAAGCTCTCCGGCGTGGGACATTCACGCAACGCGGTCACTTTGTATTCATACGGGCTGGCCGGAAACTTGAACGGCTGCACAATGGAATCCATGCTGGGAAAAGTCGGTGTGGTATTCATGGCGAGTTCTCCTTTCAAGCGGCCTTGGCGGGTTCACTGCCGTATTTGGCGCGGGGTTCGCCGGGGTGCGGTGCATACGGCGCAAACGCGCCGCACGGGTGTTGCCAGACACATCGGCGCTGATTCCAATGGAAGCCCAAACGCCAAAGCGTGTTTGCCGCTGCGCGGTGGGTGGCCTTCGGAAAATCCAGCCAAACCCATTTGCCCACGATTTCGGCGAGTTCGTATTGCTCCGGCAACTGTGCTTTCAAGTAGTCCAAAACTCTGCTGGTGGACAATTCCCGGTTGGAATTGTGTTCCGCATGACTGCGCTGCTGGTTTGCCTGAACCGAATACGATGGCCGGCGTTCGCTGATGTTCTTCATCGAAAAGTCTTTTGTTGTGTTCATAGCTTTTTTTTGCCTGAACCGCTGTCCGTGTCCCGCCGTTTGTTCTTCACGAATCAGCGGAGCCGCCAGTTCTCCCCCGTGGGAGTAGTCTTTAGAGGGCACCACGAGCGGGCGGGCTGGTGTGTTCGGCGACGCCGTGAGAACAAACGGTGTGGCACGGCACAAAACAGCGGAGAAAAAAAAGGCGCAGACACACAACACTGACTAAAGCTCCACCTTCTCAAAAACCATTGCCGCGTCAGCGGGCGAGACTGGCGGGACTGACTGCGAACGCATCAGGCATGACAGGCGAGCGTGTCGCCGTTTTTCAATCTACGAACGTGTTTTTTCGCTGAAAAAATCGGCGAATGTATTGTGTTGCTTCCGAGCAACCAAAAGTTTAATTAGACGCATGGTTTGGGATCAAATGACCATGGCTTTCCCCTCCGTCGCGGAAATGACGGGGGCTGCTCCCATCATTTTCTCCCTGATTGTCATCGAAGGACTGTTGTCGGTGGACAACGCGCTGGCAATCGCGGCAATGGCGTCACATCTTCCGGGTAAACAAAAATATCTCGCCCTGCGTCTGGGAATTTTGGGGGCGTATGTTTTTCGTGGGCTGGCCTTGTTCTTCGCTGCGTGGATAATTGCAAATCCTTGGTTGAAAATTGTGGGCGCCGCGTATCTGATTTATTTGATGTGCCAACATTTTACGGGGACCGGAGATGAGGACGATGACGGAGTCAACGACACGGCAAAAACGCGCGGACTTTTAGCAACGGTCATTGCGATTGAAATCATGGATTTGAGTCTCAGCGTGGACAACATCGTGGCGGCAGTGGCGTTTAGTCCAAAACTCTGGATTGTTTGCACCGGCGTTTTTATCGGCATACTGGCATTGAGGTTTGTTGCGGGGCTTTGCATCAAGCTCATAGAAAAATTCCCGATACTCGAACATACTGCGTTCCTTTTGATTGGATTTGTCGGCTGTTTTTTGGTCGTCGAATTGCTCCTGCACAAAGAAGTCGCTGCGATTTACAAATTCGTTGGCATTTTCCTGATTGTGCTTGCTTCCATTTTTTACTCAAAATCGGTTTGGATG
>JANYCI010000247.1 GCA_025360325.1 Limisphaerales bacterium
TTCGCCCTGACAGAATGCGGGTATTTTCGCTGTCCGGGCTTTTTTCGATTTCAATTTCATTTTGCTTCTTCGACGGTGGTTCGTCGCTTTTCTGCGATTTTCCACCCCATGCAACATGGCCGCACTGTCTTCGCCCAACTCGTCGACTCGCTTCCCAAATACGATTTCGACAAGTGTGTCGCCCGTTACCACGGCGACTTCCGCGTCCGCAAACTTCCCGCTTACGAACATTTCCTCGTCTTGGCTTTCGCCCAGTTGACCTGGCGTGAAAGTCTGCGCGACATCCAGACCTGTCTTACTTCCTTCGGCCCAAAACTGTATCACTCCGGTTTCCGCCATCCGCTCGCGCGTTCCACGCTCGCCGATGCCAACGAGCAGCGCGACTGGCGCATCTTCGCCGATTTCGCCCAGGTGCTCATCACCCAAGCCAGCGCGCTTTATGCCGACGAACCGTTTGGCGCGGAACTCCAAGCCGCCGCCTACGCGCTGGACTCCACCACCATTGATCTGTGTCTGTCGCTTTTCCCGTGGGCCACTTTCCGTCGTAGCAAAGCCGCCATCAAACTTCACACGTTGCTCGCGCTGCAAGGTAACATCCCCACCGTCATTATCCTCACGCCCGCCAGCGTCCACGACGTGAACATCCTTGATCAACTCGCTTGGGAGGCCGGCTCGTTCTACCTCATGGATCGCGGTTATCTCGACTTCGCACGCCTGCATCGTCTGCACCAGGCCGCCGCGTTCTTTGTCACACGCGCCAAGAAAAACTTCCGTTGCGTCCGCCGCTATTCCCGCCCTGTGGACAAAGCCACCGGCTTGCGCTTCGATCAAACCGTCTTCCCCACCGGCTTCTATGCGCGCCAGAATTTTCCCGACCCGTTGCGGCGCATCGGCTATCGCGATCCCGCCACCGGCCGGAAACTGGTCTTCCTGACCAACAACTTCACCGTGCCCGCGCTGACGATCGCGCAACTCTATCACGGTCGCTGGCAGATTGAACTGTTCTTCAAATGGATCAAACAACATCTGCGCATCAAAGCTTTTTACGGCACGAGCGCCAACGCCGTGCGCCTCCAAATCTGGAGCGCCATCGCCGTCTATCTGCTCGTGGCCATCTTGAAAAAGCGTCTGCATCTGGATACGAGCCTTTACACTATCCTACAGATTTTGAGCCTCACGCTGTTTGAAAAAATGCCCATTTCACAGGCTCTTGCTCAACCTTCGCTACAAACCCAACCCGCCGACCTTCAAAACAACCCATGTTTGCCGGGTTTCTAAACCGGACACTACTGATGTGATTTATTTACGAAATTAAATTCAGTCCTGCGTCATCTGGCTCTTCCACCATGTCGGGTCGGGCTGCCAATTCGGTTTCAAAAACTCCGCGTGTTGTTTTTCGAGACTGGCTTTTTGTTTCACGGCGGCTTGCCGTTGCTGCTCGGCCCACGCGGGCTGGTAATCAGGATTCGGTTGCGGAATTTTCGCGCCGGTTTCCTTCAGCCACGTTTGCAACTGCGTCCACAGTTCGGCGGCGCGCTTGGCTTCGGTGTTCGCCAAGTCATGCGTTTCGCCAATGTCGGCGGGCAGATTGCAAAGTTCGTTGCGC
Source organism: Limisphaerales bacterium (assembly GCA_025360325.1). GTDB lineage: Bacteria > Verrucomicrobiota > Verrucomicrobiia > Limisphaerales > UBA11358 > UBA11358. The sequence goes on from JANYCI010000247.1 coordinate 1,607, forward strand.
CCGTCCTCCCAATAGTGGATCAGCTTCCAGTCGCCCGCGCGAATGATGGAAGACGGTTCGCCGCCTTGATTGCCGTAGTGCGGGTAATGCCAGAAGAGCGGACGCGGCGAAATGTTTCCGCCTTTGAGCAATGGCACGAGGCTCACGCCATCAATGATTTGTTTCGGACTGTTCGTTGCGCCTGCCAGTTGCAACAGCGTCGGAAAAAAATCAATGCCGCTCACCGGTGTAGCGCATTCGCTGCCGGAAGTTGTGAAGCCCGGCGCGCGAACGTAGAGCGGCACACGCGTGCCGCCTTCCCATTGCCGACCTTTGCCGCCGCGATAAGGAAATTCCGAGGAGCTGAAGCTATCGCCGGAAACCACGCCGCCGTTGTCGCCAGTGAAAACAATAATCGTGTTAGTAGTCAAACCGAGGTCGTCAATTTTTTTCAGGACGCGGCCCACGGCGTTATCCATTTCATCAATGAGTCCGGCGTAAATTGGATTGTCCTGCACGATGCGGACGGGCAGCGTGCGGTCTATTTCAAAACGATTTTTTGGCGCAGGCTGCGCGGCGGCTTTGGCCTGATACTTTTTCCAAAGCGGTTTGGTGGTTTGGAT
>JANYCI010000286.1 GCA_025360325.1 Limisphaerales bacterium
ACGCCGTTCAAATACGGCGTGGTCATCAAAGGCGCAGATACGAATGAGTTCGTGGATTGCCCCAGCATTTTTCGCAGTGGCGATCATTGGTTCATGATGTATGTCGCTATCACGAACAAAGTCGGCTACCAAACTTTTCTCGCGCGCAGCGATGACTTACTGCACTGGGAGAAGCTGGGGAAAATTCTTTCGTTCACGCCGACGAACCACTGGGACGCGTGGCAGGCGGATGGCGGAATTGCGTTGTGCGATTACCGCTGGGACGGCACGCACGCGCTGGAAAAATTCGACGGCAAATACTGGCTCACCTACATCGGCGGTGCAAAACAAGGTTATGAGACCGACCCGCTTTCGCTCGGCGTGGCGTGGACAAAATCGCCGACGAAAATTCGCGAGTGGAATCGGCTGGCGGAAAATCCCGTGCTCTCGCCCAAGCAGGCCGACACGCGCGAGTTTGAAAAAAAGACGCTCTACAAATCACAAATCATCCACGACGAAAAGGAATCGCTCGGCTGGCCGTTCGTGATGTTTTACAACGGCAAAAAGAAAAACGGCTACGAACGCATCGGCATGGCGGTATCGCGCGATATGATTCATTGGAATCGTTACGGCGAAAATCCCGTAATCGCGAACGGCGAGAGCAAGACGAATGGTTTAAGCGGCGATCCGCAAATCGTAAAAATGGGTGACGTGTGGACGATGTTTTATTTCGGCGCAGGCTGGCAGCCAAAGGCGTTCGACACGTTTGCGTGCTCCTACGATTTAGTTCACTGGACCAAATGGGACGGGCAACATTTGATTGAGCCAAGTGAGCCGTGGGATAAAATCTACGCACACAAACCGTGGGTCGTGAAGTGGCACGGCGTGGTCTATCACTTCTACTGCGCCGTGGGTAGCGAGGGTCGCGTCATCGCGCTGGCAACGTCGAAGGATTTGAAAACCGCGTCAAGGAAATAATCATTCCTCTCTTTCAGCCTCGGCGGCTTCCGGCTTGGTCTGCCGTGTGAGATAGCAAAAAATTGCCTGCGCGAGGACGGCGGGTTTTTCGTTGTAACCGTTCAACGAGAGGCCGACGGTTTTGCGCGCCATCGGCAACAGGGTGAACTTCTTGATGGGCGGCTGTTTTTCTTTCAACCGGAAGGTGAGCGTCACGTTAGAATAATTTTGCTGCGCGGAAACTTTCTCCACATCCTTGAACAGCAGCGGGCGTTTCCAGCGAACGGAAAAAATTCCTTCGACGTTCAGCGTGAGTTCGGCGGTGGACTGATGCCGCCAGGCCAGCCAGCCGAAAAATAGAAACAGCACCGCGAGGCTGCCAAAAATCCAATGGGCAGCGGTGTCATCAATCACCAAAGCCATGACGAGGAAGAACACGATGAAGCAGCCGAGAATGACGAGGCTGACCCACCCGCTGGAAGCTTTGCCGCGCCATTTCATTTCGGGAAAATGCCGGGCAAGCAATTCCTTGCCAGCCTCGGTGCCGATGTCCGCATCCGCGATCTGCGAACGCGCGCGGAGTTTGCTGACAACTTCCTCGGCCTGCTTGGTGAGGCCGGAAAATAATTCATCACGACCGGCGAGCCATTGGTTGTAGGCGTTTTCCGTGTCGGCGAGCACAATGTTTTTCGCCTCGTCACCGCTGATGTTTTGGCCGAGCGATTCCAGCCGCGCCAGCAACGGCGGGTGCGAATCCATTGGGTGCGGCAACTTCTGCTCGAATAACTGCGTCCAAAATTCTCTTTCCGGCGCGAGCTGTTCGCGCACGACGGGTTGCAGAGACATTTGGAGCGGATTGAGCAGATTATTTTTCACCGCCGCCTTGAGGTTGCGTTGAAACGCTTCGGCCAGAACGGAAAACCGCACGAGTGCCTGCGCGGCGGTGCGCGCGGAGGTCAGTGACGCGGCGCGTTGGTCGGCTAGGAATTCCCGCGCACGCGATGCCGTCTGCTCCGTCTCGCCGAAGCACCAGTGAAAATAATTTAAGAACTGGAAACTCGGCCAGCCAATCCAACCGGACTGCGCCATCGCGACAAGCGTGCCGTGGATTTTCCGTCGCAGCGGATAAAATTCCCGTGTCATGCGCGTATCGTTGCCCATGAAATGCCCCAGCTCGTGGCCGATGATGGCGAGCACTTCATCCTCGGGCATCTGCTTGAGCAGCGGATAGGAGAGATACAGCGTGCGCCCCTCGACCCGGCCACCGTCGTGCAGCACCGCCAGTTCGGTGACGTAAAAATTCAATTGCAGCCCGATGAGGATGTGGTCGGGCGGCGCGGTTTGCAGTTGCGCGGCGGCGGCGCAGACTTTTTCCCAAAGCACCGGCGCATCGGTCGGCGTCACCTCGCGTGACATACCTTCTTGAAACTCCAGCGGCACACGCTTCAATAGCGTCTTGGCACTCAACCACAGGGCAATCACGCCACCCAGCACAATTAAGATCAAGAGTTTTGGAACATAGCTATCCATCAGCAGCACGGTGAATTCAAACGTGCCATAGGTCAGCAGCGGAATCAGCAGGAACACCACCAGCAGTGATGAGGCAACGCTGATTTTCCACGCCCGCCGGTAGTTTTGAATCAGCGACTCCGCCGATGCTCCGGCTTTTTTGTTCAACGCTGCCACTGCGGCCAACGCCAGAACCAGCCCGACCACCAGCGCGATGGACAGCCACAACCCCCAGCGCAGCCGTTGGAAATTTGCCACGATGCCGTTGCGTTCAAAATTATTGCGCAGCTTCTCCATGCCCGGCGGACAATTCAAACAGACCGCTGCAAAATCTGTTGCGGCAATGACTGCGAGGCGTTGCTCGCGCTCGTCCAGCGAGTGGCGCGTGTCCGCGAGGATTGAGTTCGCGGCGGCATCATGCAGGCGGCTGTCCAGCCAGTGCGGCGCGGCCATGAAAAACGCCAGCACTAGCACCGGGACGATGAGGGTTTTGAACAGCGCGGCCCGGATGTTTTTACGGACATTCAGGGGAGCTTGTTTGGTTGCCATGAAATTTATTGCCCGAAGTTTTTCAAACTTTATTTACCAGTCACAGCCTTGTCCAGTGCTGACTTTGCCGTGCTGGTAACGTCGAACGATTTGAAAACTTCCGCACCGAAGCCGTAAAATAATTTCCGCTCAAAAACTGATGCCGACGAGCAGGCGAAAATTCAGCCGTTCATGACCTTCGAGTTCAAGGTGCTGATTCGCATCCGGGTCGCCGGTGAACGTCGCGCCGTAAACTTGCGGCAACACGGAAACCGCCGCCCACCATTTTTGCCGGTGATAGCTCAAGGTTGGCCCGACATACAGCGCAGTATTTTCCCATTCCTTGTATTCGGGAAATTCATTGTGGTCGCGCACTTCCAAACCCAGCGTCCAGCGCGAGGATAATTTTCGCGAGAGACCGGCAGAAATTTCCACCTCGCCTTCCGACTCGCGAAAATTATTCCGCCACTCCGTTGCGTGCGTCAAATTCACCGCCCATTTCCAATCGCCATGCCGTTGGCCAAGAATAATTTTTTGTTCTAACTCCGCGTTATCGCCATCGAACGTTGGTTCCAAATACAGCGTAAGACCCACAGGATTATTCACCGGATCCAGCACGAGATAACGATTTTCGATGGACATCCCTGACCAATGATTATTAGAAACATTCGCGCCCGTCGCCGGGTCGGTGAAACTCTCGAAATCGTGGTTCAAATAAAGCGAGGCCGTGTAGCGATCCGTGAAACCGTGTTCCAGCTCCGTGCGGAATTGCCAGCTCTGAAAATTTTTCTGGCCCACGGCGGCATTGCGTCCGACGCGCGACGTGATGGACTGCTCCAGTTCCCAATCGCCCTTCGGCTCCGTCTCTGGTTCGTAAGTGTAAGTGAACAGGCGGTTGTCGGCGGAGGCAGCGGCGGCGGTTAAGATCAGCGTCAAAAATAATTGTTTTTTCATCGCGGTAAAGTTAGCCAGACTTTGCCGTCGCCGCTCCCGAAGTTATGTGAAAAATTGTCGGCGAATTGCCAATTCATGCAAAATCGCAAACGAACAGAAATAAATTGCAAAAGTCTGGTAGCACTAATTTTTGATTTGTGGCAATTTTCCCGCCGTGAAAATAATCAGAATCAAACTCGCGGCGGGACAAACGTTACTCGCTGCCATCACCCTCGTGTCGCTCTCCGCTTTGGCGGATGATAATAATCGCCTAGCGAACCGCAACGAACGCACCGATCTCGAACGGCTCGGCCGCGAGATTTATTTCGACACATCACTGTCCACGCCCACTGGCCAGTCGTGTGCGAGCTGCCACACGCCAGCGGCGGGATTTGCTGACCCGGATCACAATCTCCCCGTCTCGCGCGGCGTGCTCCGCAACCGCACCGGCTTCCGCAGCGCGCCCACGGCCGCGTATGCGAAATTCATTCCGCCGCTGCATTACGACGCGGACGGTGAAACTTACGTCGGCGGATTATTTTGGGATGGCCGCGTCAATTCGCTGGCGGAACAAGCGCAGTTTCCTTTTCTCAACCCGGTGGAAATGCACAATCCGAACCAGTTGAGCGTGGTGCTGAAAATTCGCGCGGCAGACTACGCGCCGTTGTTCCGCCGAGTTTTCGGCGCAGCCGCGTTGAACACAAATAACTACGCCACCACTTATCAGCAGATCACCAAGGCTATCGCCGCCTTTGAATCCACACCGGTGTTCAGCCCGTTCAGCTCGAAATATGACGCGTATCTCAAAGGCAAAGCCCGGCTGACGCGCACCGAAAAGCGCGGCCTCGATCTCTACAACGGCAAGGCGAACTGCTTCGCCTGTCATCCGAGCACGGCGAACTCCGGCGAGCCGGGACCGATGTTCACCGACTTCACCTACGACAACATCGGCGTTCCGAAAAACTGGAGCATCCCGTTTTTGTATCTGCCGCCGAGCCTGAATCCCGACGGCAAAAACTTCATTGATTATGGTCTGGCAAATACCGTTGCAAAATTTGATCCCGAACACGCGGCAGATCAGGCCGGGCTGTTCAAGGTGCCGACGCTCCGCAACCTCGCGCTCACCGCGCCCTACGGCCACAATGGTTATTTCAAAACGATGAAAGACATCGTGCATTTCTACAACACGCGCGACGTGCCCGCCGCTGGCTGGCCGGCCAGTGAGGTTTCGGAAACCGTCAACCACGACGAACTCGGCAACCTGCAAATGACCGAGCAGGAAGAAAACGACCTCGTGGAATTTTTGAAAACGCTCACCGACGGCTATGGCGAACCGTAGGCAACCGAAAAAAATCTTCGCCAAAAATTTGAACGGTGCTGCCAGCCGCAAGCTGGCAGCACTTTTTTTGGACAAGGTCTCGCCTTGTCCTTTTGTCCATTTCACTTAAATTCTGCGCGTGCAAGATTTGCCAGAACTGCTGATCGAACCCGGTCGTGCCGAGAAAAATTACTGGCGCGACCTCTGGCGTTATCGCGAGCTATTCTATTTTCTCGCGTGGCGCGACATCCTCGTGCGCTACAAGCAGACGACTATTGGCATCGCGTGGGCGATGATCCGTCCGCTGCTGGCGACAATTATTTTCACCGTCATCGGCGGCAAGGTGGCCGGGCTGAAAGCGCCTGACGATATGCCGCGTGCGCTGATCGTGATGGCGGCGATGCTGCCGTGGCAATTTTTTTCCACCGCGATGACCGAGGCGAGCAACAGTCTCATCGGCAATGCGAATTTGATTTCCAAGGTTTATTTTCCGCGCCTTGTCGTGCCCGCCGGTGCGGTCATCACGAGCTTTGTGGATTTTCTCATCACACTCGGTTTGATGGCGGCGATGATGGCGTGGTATCAGTTTTTACCCGACTGGCATCTGCTGCTGCTGCCGCTGTTCATGTTGCTCGCGCTCGGCGCGGCGCTTGGCATCGGGCTGTGGCTGTGTGCGCTGAACGTCGAGTATCGCGACTTCCGTTACATCGTGCCGTTCGTGGTGCAATTCGGCATTTACGTTTCGCCAGTGATTTTCACGAGCGCGGAGATCAAAGAAAAACTCGGCGCGACGTTCTCCAAATTTTACGCGCTCAACCCGATGGTCGGCGTGATTGACGGCTTTCAATGGGCGATTCTGCGCGGCAAAACGGCTTTGGACACGGGCGAATTGTTGACTTCAATCGCCGTTATCATCGTGCTGCTCATCACCGGCGTCTGGTATTTCCGCAAGATGGAACGCACGTTTGCAGATGTGATTTGAGGGTTCACTTCGCCTCCACTTTTTGTTAATCCATTGCCGGTGAAAAATACTTTTCGACTCGGCATTCTCGGCTCCGGCCAAGGCTCCAACTTTGTCGCCATCGCCGATGCGATTACGGCGGGAAAAATTCCCGCAGAGATCGCCGTCGTCGTGAGCGACGTGGAAAGCGCGGGAATTCTCACGCGCGCCCGCGAACGCCAGCTCCCCGCCCGCTTCATCGCGCCGGGAAAATTCCGCACTAAACTCGACGAGGACGCCGAGCGCGAATTCGTGAAAGTCCTCACCGAAGCCAAAGTGGATTTGATCGTCCTCGCTGGTTTCATGCGCGTGTTGAAGGGCGATTTTCTCCGCGCCTTCGAGGGCCGCATCGTGAACATCCATCCCTCGCTGCTGCCGTCGTTTCCCGGCCTCGAATCATGGCGGCAGGCGCTGGACTACGGCGTGAAACTCGCGGGCTGCACCGTGCATTTTGTGGATGCGGGCGTGGATTCTGGCGCGATCATCGGCCAGCAATCCGTGCCCGTGCTCGACGGCGACACGGCGGAAACTCTGCACGCGCGCATCCACGCGGCGGAGCATGAACTATATCCGCAATGCGTCGCCGCCCTCGCGCGCGGGGAAATTTCTGTGGCGGGAAGAAAGGTGTGTTGGAAGAAATAAAAAGCGGATGAAATTTCTCCTGCCAGCAATGGGTCTCCCGCCATTTGCAATTTGACACCCCGCTAAAAGTAATGAATTGTTACCGCCATGAAGACGCTCGACACCATCACCATCACCGAAAAGGGGCAAGCGCAATTCCCGGCCAGTTGGCGCAAGCTGGCCGGACTCATTCACGGTGGGCCGTGCGATGTGCGGATGATTGATGACGGACGCCGGAGCCTCATTATCACCCCGCGCATCCAGAAGCGGCGCGGAGCCGTCGGCCTACTGAAGCACCTGGAATCTTTCACGACTCCATTTCCCGCCGTTGAACGCCATGCCATGCCATCCAAATGAGCTACCTCATTGACACCAACATCATTTCGCGGTTCCACAAAAAAAATGCGCCGGCCAAATTGCGCGCTTGGCTTGGCACACACGAAGCCGAGTGTTTCATCAGCACTGTCACCATTGCCGAAATGCGCTATGGGGTAGAACTGGCGGCAAAGTCGCATCAGGACGAACTCGCAGATCAAGTTGAGCGCACTGAGAAAGATTTTGCCGAAGCCATCGAACCCGTGGACACGGATTGCCTGTTGGACTGGAAGCGGGTCTTTACGTTTCTAAAATCCATCCGCCGCACGCTGCCGTGCGAAGACACCTTGCTCGCCGCGCAATGTCTGGCCAAGGGGCATACGCTCGTCACCGAAAACACGAAACATTTTGAACTCCTCGCGCCCTTGGAATTGAAGCTGAAAAATCCGCTGACTTAACTAACTTCCCCGCAAAACTCCGCGACGCTTATGTGGTTGTAAGCAATAAACTCACTTCCAATCCCACTCCGCGACAAAATAAAAACGGCGTCCGTTGCCGGACGCCGTTTGAGATTTGGCCAAATCTTACACCGCCGCTTCACCCACTTGGAAGCGGACAAAATGGCGGATGGTGATTTCGTCGCCCAACTGCTTGCTGATCTGCGCGACGTGTTCCTTGACGCTCACTTCGGAATTGCGTTTCACGAAGCCTTGATCCACGAGGCAGAACGTTTGGTAAAACTTGTCCAACACGCCTTGGAGAATTTTTTCCATCGCGGCGGCGGGCTTGCCTTTCAAGCGATCCGAGTTCGCGGCGATTTCGCGTTCCTTGGCGATGACTTCGGGCGAAACATTTTCGCGCGAGACGACTTGCGGAAAACCAGCGGCGATCTGCAACGTGATGTCGCGGACGAGCTGCTTGTATTCTTCTTTGCCAGTAGTCTCGGCCTTGCCGCAGCCGACTTCTACAAGCACGCCAACTTTCGCGCCGGTGTGGATGTAGGCGGCAACGGAGCCGTTGCCGGAAACGTCGAGGCGCGCATTGCGGGCGAACTTGATGTTCTCGCCCATTTTGCCAACGGCGGCTTCGCGGTCGGCATCGAGATTCACATTCGGGTTTGCGGAAATCTTTTTGGCGATGTCATCGGCGAACGCGCGGAACGCTTCATTGCGCGCGACGAAATCGGTTTCGCAATTTACTTCCACCAACACGCCAGATTTGCCACCGGGCGCGATGAATTGGGCGATGACGCCTTCGCGCGCATCGCGCGTGGCTTTTTTCGCGGCGCTCGCGGCACCGGATTTACGGAGAACGTCCACGGCGGCATTGATGTCGCCCTGCGCTTCGATGAGCGCTTTTTTACATTCCATCATGCCCACGCCAGTCATCTCGCGGAGCTTGCCAACATTTGCAGCAGTGATTTCAGCCATAGGAAAAAAAGTTGAGAGTTATCAGTTGAAAGTTGAGAGGGCGGACGGAAATTTTATTTCCGTCCGCCGGTTAATTTTTATCGAATCAAGCGGCGACCGGAGCGGCAACTTCCGCCGGAGCGGGAGCGGCGTCTTCGTTCACACGACGGGATTTCTTGGATTCAAATTCCGCGCGCGCTTGCGTGATGGCCTGCGCCACGGCGGCGAGGAGCAATCGGACGGAGCGGATCGCGTCGTCGTTCGCGGCAATCGGATAGGCCGCGTCTTCGGGATCGCTGTTCGTGTCCACGAGCGCCACGACCGGGATGCCGAGCTTCTTGGCTTCGGCGACAGCGTTGTGTTCGCGCTTCACGTCCACGATGAAGAGGGCGGCGGGCATTTTATCGAGGTCACGAAGACCGTCAAAATACTTGTGCAACCGTGCGCCTTCGCGGCGGATGACAGCTTGCTCCTGCTTGACGTAATCGTTGATGCCGCCGTCGGCTTCCATTTTTTCGATTTCGCGAAGGCGTTTGATGGAGGTCTTGACCGTGGCGAAATTCGTCAACGTGCCACCGAGCCAGCGCTCCACGACAAACATCTGGCCGACTTCTTTGGCAGTTTCCTTGACGCATTGCTGCGCCTGTTTTTTGGTGCCGACGAATAAAATTTTTCCGCCTTTGCGAACCGTGTTGGCGAGAAAGTCCAGCGCGGTTTTCAACTGCACTTCCGTCTTGCTCAAATCAATGATGTGAATCCCGTTGCGCGCGTCAAAAATGAACGGCTTCATCTTGGGATTCCAACGTTTCGTTTGGTGACCGAAATGGACGCCCGCGTCCAACAATTCTTTTACTCCGATAGTGCTCATGTCTAGGTATTTTCCATTGGTTTTCACCGTGAAATTTCACGGCATCCTGCGGAACACAGGATTTTAGTTAGGTGTTGCGATGGCCGCTCCGCCATCATTCGATGACGAAAATTAAGGCCGTTTGTCCCCTGCCCCGCAGCGGTGGGCCACGAAACAAAGGACGTTAAGCATATCAGAAGCGAACTCACTGGCAATGGCAATTTTGCCGATGAAACGCGGTGAAAAAATTGAGGCGAGGCGTGTTGAACGAAGGTCATGGCCGCGCCCAATAGCCGGGCAACCAACCTCAAATCATTGCTGCGCCAAAAAAACTAACTGCCCGCCAGTCGTGGATGATTGCAGGCACGCGTCCAATACTTCTTGAGTTTTCAGCGCCCACATCAGCCAGTCCTCATTCAGCTTGCCAGAGAAAATTTGGTTCGCAAAGTTGCGCCACATCCGCGTGTCTTGCGCGGTCGCGTGGCCAAAAGCCATCGGGTCGCCGCCGGGCGGACATGGCACCTCACCGGGGACGTTGACAAATTTTTCGTTCACCTCGAACGCCGGTTCGTAGCCGTTGAACGGATGCACAAAATCCGGCAATCGCAGCCAGCCTTTTTGTCCGCTGACGAAAACCCACTGCTGCTTGGCCGCAAGAAATGAGCAATAAAATTCCACCGTCACGCCACCAGAATAATTCAGCGTCGCGGAAAATTCCGTGGGCGCGGATGGCCGTCCGGGAAGATTTTCGGATGCCAATAAAATTTTTCCGCTGACGCTTTCCGGCAACTGCCAGTTCAGCGCCCAAAGCGCAAAGCGGATCGAATACCAACCGAGGTCGCCCGCGCAGCCCGCCGGCTCCAGTGCGCCGTTCGCGCGAATATTGCTGCGGAAAAAATCTTCATTGTTCGCGGCGAAACTGAACGCCGTGGCGATACGGCGAATTTGCCCAACGCTCTGGCCGTCATCCAAAACCGCGCGGATTTTTGGCAGGCGGATGTTGTGCATGAACATCACGCCGTCGAGAAACTGCACGGAATTTTTTTTACAAGCGGCGAGCATTTCTTTGAGTTCAGCGGCGTTGGCGGCACACGGTTTTTCACACAAAATATGTTTGCCCGCGGCGGCGGCACGGAGGACAAAATCTTTTCGCAATGCAGTCGGCAGCGGAATATAAATTGCGTCCACGTTGGGCGAGGCGATCAACGCTTCGTAGCTGCCGAGCGCGTCAGGAATGATGTCGAAAGAATTTTCATCCTGACATTGGCGAATGAATTCGCGGCTTTTTTGCACCTCGCGACTGGCCACGGCGGAGATGACGCAGTTGCCGGAATTCAAAATGGCCTTCCAGTTTTTCTTGCCGATGCCGGCGGTGCTTAAAAATCCGATGCGGAGTTGTTTCATAATTTGATTATAGGTGACGACGCGAGGAGTCTCTAAAAAAAGTAGTTTGAGTCTCGCCACCTCGACTCCTACAAGCCTCGCGGACGCGCTCCAAAACCACCTCCGCCAGCAACGGCTCGGTGCCAACGGACGACGCATACCAAATCAATTTTCCGCCGCGTTCCGTGGGATTGCGCCACGTCGGCTGCCCGGCGGCGAGGCGTTCCTTTACGATGCGCTCCGGCTCGCCGAGTAGCACGGGAATGTCCTCGACCGCGTGCAAGCCATCGCTGATAAAAAATGGCACGACGACGATGTTTTTTGTTTTGACGGTCTCGTGGCAACCTTTGATGAAGGGCGCTTCCTCCATGAAAACCGCGCCGACGTCCGCAAAAATGTTCAGCGCACGAATCAATTCCGCCTGCCGCTCAACGGCTTTGCGCGAGTTCGCATTGCGCCCCGTGCCGTGGCCAGCGATGAGCAACGTTGTTTCTGAATTTTTCGGCAGGCGTGGAAATGGAAATTTTTCCATGACCTCTTTTGCCCGCGCCAAAATTACCGTCGTCATCAAAGCGTGCGAGCCGACGGGCAGGCAGTAATGCAAAGTTGAGAGTTGAGAGTTGAGAGTTGAGGGCACGGCCGGAAAGCCCAGTTCTTTCGGAATGACTTCCGTGCTGAAGTAACCTTCGCTGATAAAAAATGGGACGATAAAAATTCTGGGCGCGGTCAGTTCCGACAAAACTTTCTTGATGTGCGGCTCTTGTTTCCAAAAACCTTCGCGCACTTCGTGAAAAATTTTCCGGCGACGCAATTCCGCACCGTGTTGGAACACGGGCGCGGCGGACTGGTCGTTCAACGTCGTGCCGTGGCCAAGAACCACCAGCACGGCATCGGAAAAATCTTCGTCGTTCACGCGCCCAAGTTGGCGGAGTTGCGCAGCGACTGCAAGCCGCGTCCGACGGAGCACTGGTCTCCGTAAAAATTTTATTGAACCTTTTACGCGGTTCTGGCGTCTTATTGGCGACCATTATCAACCATCATTAACAAACACCAATGAATTCAACCAAATTTACCCTCACGGTGCTCGCCGCCGCCTTCAGCTTCACTCTGGCCGCCGGTGCCGCCGAGGTCAAACTGCCGCCCGCGTCTGACAAAAAGGACGTGACCTACGCCACGGACATCAAGCCGATTTTTGACGCCTCTTGTGTGAAATGTCATAGCGGCGACCGCGCCAAGGCCAAGCTCCACATGGACTCGCTCGAAGGTATTCTCAAAGGCACCAAGGCTGGAAAAATTGTGACCGTTGGCGACAGCGCAAAAAGTTTCATCGTCAAAAGCATCGCTCACGCCACGGAAGATCAGGACGAATGGATGCCGCCCGTCGGCAACAAGGCCGGAGCCAAGACGCTCACGCCGGAACAAGTCGGCTTGGTGCGTGCGTGGATTGATCAGGGCGCGAAATAAATTTTTAGAAAACACAAAAGCGCAGTCCGCAAAACGGGCTGCGCTTTTTGTTTCAGGGGAGGTGGCGCGAAGTCGCGCTGCGACTTGGCATTGACCGCGCAGCGGTCACTTTGAGGTGTGACAAATTTAGACGCTTGAACGATTCCGTCGCCTGACGCTGCGCTCGGCGACGGGTTTTTCGCAGCGCGAAAAAATCTACCTTTCCAGCGGCAACAATGACGAGCGTTTCAAAACTTTCACCCGTTGCAATTCGTGGAGCAATTCCACCTTGGCCGCGTCGTCCAATTCCGGCTGGCTAATTTTTTGCGTGAGCGCGGCGAGCTGCGTTTCGATGAATTGATTCCGCAGTTTCAGCGTCACGTCGGCAAGCTGCGTCTGCGGATTGGGCAGCGCGCGATCATCCGCCACGGCTTCGGTGATAAGTCCGCGCATGAACGGTGATTCACAGTCGTCCAAAAACGCCGCGAGGTTTTGCCACGTCCCCTGCTCGGCGGCGGCGAGCCGAGCCGCGACCATCTGCCGGACGAGCGGATGTGAAATCCAGTTCGCATCGAGGTGTGCGGCGAGCCACGGCGCAAGTTCCTCGTGAATGAACAGCAGCTTGAGCAGATGCAATTCGTGATTCGATGGTCGCGTCGGCGTTTCATCTTCCGCTTCACCGGCGAGAATGGAATCGTCCGGGCCATCGTCTTCGCGGGTGAAAGTCGTCGGCGCTTTGACTTTGGAAAATTCTTTCCGCACGGCATCCACCGCCACGCCGAGACGCAACGCGGTTTTTTGCGCGTGCGTGTCGAGCAAAACAGAGTTGCCAGTTTTGTGCAACGCCTCGGCCATGTTGCGGAGAATCGTGAGCCGCCCTTTGTCCGTCGTCGCGTCATTCGTGGCGCAAAGACGTTTCAGCAGGTAATCAAAAAAACCTTCTGCGCTTTGGACGAGCGTGCGGAATGCCTCGCCGCCATTGGCTTTTATGAAACTGTCCGGGTCATGCGGCGACGGCACGACGGCCACGCGCACGGCGAGTTGCGCGGCGAGCAAATGATCGAGCGAGCGCACGATGGCGTTTTGTCCGGCGTTGTCGGAATCGAAACACAGCACGACTTCGTTGGCGTAACGCTTGATGATGCGCGCGTGTTGATCGGTGAAGGCGGTGCCTTGCGGCGCAACGATGTTCTGCACGCCACCCATGAAACACGCGATCAAATCCAACTGGCCTTCGCAGATGATGGCGTAACCGGCGTCGAGAATCGCGCGCTTGGATTTGTCGAGGCCAAAGAAAATTTTGCTCTTGGTGAAGATCGGCGTCTCCGGCGAGTTGACATATTTTGCGGGACTTTCGTCGCCGGGCAGCACGCGTCCGCTGAACGCCACCACGCGGCCCTGCTCGTCGCAAATCGGAAACATCAGCCGGCCACGGAAACGGTCGTAGTAGCGGATTGCCGATTGCCGATTGCCGATTACCGCTTGGGAATTTTCTTCATCGCTCGCGGAATTGGGCGCGGCGTCAATCGGTTTGCCGACGATCATTCCCGCTGTCGCGACAGTTTCCAGATCAAATTTTTTGCTGCGCGCCCAGTTCACCGTGTCATCCCAACTTTCCGGCGCGGCCCCGATACGGAATAATTTTATCGCCTCGGACGTAACTCCACGGCTCGCCAGATAATCGCGCGCCCGCTGCCCGGCGGCTTCGTTGGCGAGACAATTTTGCCAGCGCGTCGTGAGCTGTTCGTGGATGTCGAGCAACTGATCTTTGAGATGCCGCGATTCCTGCGCGCCGGGGGTGTTCTCAAATTCGAGGGGAATTTTGGCGCGCTCGGCGAGCCGCCGAACGGCGTCCATGAAGCCGATGTTCTCGTAATCTTTGACGAACGTGAACACATCGCCGCCTTTGTGACAACCGAAGCAATGGAAAATTTGCTTGTGCGGATTGACGTTGAAGCTTGGTGATTTTTCTTTATGAAACGGACAGAGCGCGGTGAAGTTCGCGCCGTTTTTTTTCAGCGGAATGTAATTGCCAATGACATCCACGATGTCGCTGGCGGCGCGAATCTGTTCGCGCGTGGCGGGAGAAAGAAAACCGGCCATCGGCGGTCAGTGCTTGACGGGCTTTTTGACAGCGCCGTTAAAATTATCAATCAGCATGACCGAAAGGTAATTCTTAATGAGCGGGCCGATGATGGAATTACGGAAGATGCTGTTCTGAAACGACGGCACATCGCCGATGTAGTTGCCGTCATAAATCCCGCCACCATACCATTGCTTGTTGTAGGCGGCCTTGGCCTTGATCTCATCGGAGGAATAAAACGGCGCATTGATCAACGCGAGCGCAAACATCACGATGCACGCATAGCGAACTAAACCGGCGATCATACCGAGATAATACTCGCCACTGCCAAAGATGGTTGCGCCCTCCAACTTGGGCTTGAAAAGATTTTTCAGAACCGCAAAAAACAGCCACACCAAAAAGGCCAGCGTGAGATAGGCGGTCATGTTCCCAGCGGTGCGCTCCACAAAACTGGTTCCGAAAATTGTCTTGATGTAATGCGTCTTGACCAGTTCATCGGAGAGCAACTGGTAGCCGAATGCGCCCGTGAAGACGATGCCCAACCACATCAGGACGGGCAGCAGTTCTCGGCTCATGCCGCGTTTGCGCCCGCGCCAGAGGCCGAAGGCGAGGATCAAAATCAGCGCGACATCAAACCAACCGAAGGTAAGCCTGTCGAAGCTCCAGGAACTTTTTTGAACGGCGACAGCAATCATGGCGTTATGATTAAAGCAGGCAGCCGGAAATGCCAGCGAATTTTATCACCCGCCCCGGCAAAAATAAATAACCTCCGCCCGATTCCGGGACAAAATTCGCGGCTGGATTCTGCGCGGCGAATTGCTACTCTCCGCGCCGCTATCACATGGAACTCGCGCTTGAATCCCTTGGCCTGATTGCCGGCAGCCGCTCGCTGCCGCTGGATTTTGCGCGCTTGGCTCGCGCCGCTGGCGTGCGGCGTATCGTCTGCACCGCCGTCGAGGGCGAGACTGATCCCGCCATCGCGTCGCTCGTGGACGACCTCGTCTGGCTCAACGTCGGACAGTTGGGCAAAATGATTTCTGCGTTCACCAGTCGCGGCGTAAAGCAATGCGTGATGGCCGGACAAGTCGCGCCAAAAAATCTGTTCGATCTCCGCCCCGATCTCCGTGCGCTCGGAGTCTTGATGCGGCTGAAAGAAAAAAACGCGCACAGCATTTTTGGCGCGATTGCCAGCGAATTGAAAAAAGATGGCGTGGAACTCATCGAGGCGACACCGTGGCTCGCGTCGCTCATGCCGCAAAAAGATTTTTCCCTCGGCCCGAAAATTTCCGACGCGCAAAAGGCGGATGTCGAATTTGGTTTCCGCATCGCCAAGGAAATTTCCCGCTTGGAAATCGGACAAACCGTGGTCGTAAAAAACGGCACCGTCCTCGCCGTCGAAGGGTTTGAAGGCACGGACAACTGCCTCGCGCGCGGCGGCGAACTGGCGGGGAAAAGCGGCGGCGCGGTCGCGGTGAAAGTTGCCAAATTGAATCACGATATGCGCTTCGACATCCCGTGTCTCGGCGCGAAAACATTTGAGATTTGCGCGGCGGCAAAAATTTCCACGCTCGCGCTCGAAGCGGGGAAAACGCTGTTGCTTGAACGCGAAACGTGCGCGGAACTCGCGCAGAAAAATAAAATTTCCGTCATCACTGTTGCCTGACCCCAGACCCAAAAAACTAGACCTAATTTTTATGCTGACCTCCCACGAACTCATCGGTTTCATGTCGCCCGCGCTGTCGAACGACATTTTAAGTTTCATCTTCGAATCGGACAAGCAAGGCTATCGCGCGACGATGGCGGCAGTGGCCGAGGCCAAGCGCGTGCGCCCCGTTTTTCTGGAACGCCAGCCGCGCGCGGAACGCCACGCTTCGATGGTCGCCGCACTGTCAAAACCGAATTTGGAAACGGCCGCCGCCGCGCTCATCCGCGCGTGGCTGGTGCAAAAGCAGACGCCGATGCTCATCGCGTTTCTCGACGCGCTCGGCATCAAGCACGACAAGGGCGTGGTGGAAGATTTGCCCGGCGCGGTGGACGATGCAAAATTGAAAGCTGCCGTGGAGACGTTGCTCGCAAAATTTCCGCATGAAACCGTGGCCGTTTATCTGAATGCGTTTAACGACATGAACGCCGCTGGCTGGCCGAATCTGAAAACGCTGCTGGAAAACGACGCGCGTTTGCAGTTGGGCAACCACGCCTAAATTTTTCAACAGCTAATCTGCGCTGATTCCCGCTAATAAAAACCGGGGGCGAAGTTTAGCGAGTTTTTTCAGCGAAGATTAGCGGTTCACAAAAAAAACGGGACGGGATTTATTTCCCGTCCCGTTTTGTTTTGCAAAAATTTACAGCGCGCCGGCTTTTTGCTGCTTGAGGTAGGGGCGCAGTTCGCGGTAGCCAATGAGCCGTTTCCGTTTTTCGTCCCAGAACCGGAAGGTCATGGATTTCAAACTGGTGACGAGCGTGATGGGTTTTACTTTTTGAAACAGTGGGTTCGCATTGTGGCAGCGTTCCAAATTGTAGTTCGGTATGCGTGGGCTTAAATGATGGATGTGATGGTAGCCGATGTTGCCGGTGAACCATTGCAACACCTTGGGCAGCTTGTAAAACGAGCTGCCTTGCAGCGCGGCGGCGGTGTAATCCCATTCCTCGGCGCGTTCCCAATAGACATCTTCAAACTGGTGTTGCACATAGAACATCCACACGCCCGCGCCGCCGGCCACGAGCATTACACCAATCTGGAGAAGGAGGTAGGTGCCGATACCGAAAACCATGCTCAAGCCCACGGCCACAGCGAAGATCGCCGTATTCATCCAATACACGGAAAATTTTTCGCGAACATCCGATTTGGATTTTGGAAAGCGTTGGTGGAGCAGGAACAGATACAGCGGGCCGAGGCCGAATAGAATCACGGGATTGCGCGTGAGGCGGTAGGCGAAGCGTTTTCCGCGGCTGGCTTCGAGGTATTCCTGCACAGTCATCGTCCACACGTCGCCCGTGCCGCGCTTATCAAGGTGGCCCGAAGTCGCGTGGTGAACCGAGTGTTCCCAACGCCAATGAAAATACGGGGTGAACGTCAGCAGCCCCGTGATGAAGCCGAGAAAATTATTGGCGCGCTGCGATTTGAAAAATGAGCCGTGGCCGCAGTCGTGAAAAATGATGAACACGCGCACCAACAGTCCGCCGGCCAGCAGCGCGAGCGCAAACGTGAGCCAATACGAAATCGTCAGACTGCGATACATCAGATACCACACCAGCGCGTAGGAGCCGATGGAGTTGACGACCTGCCAAAGCGCGCGCCAGAGCGAAGGCTCCTGGTAATCGCGCACCAATTTTTTCCAGACTTCAGGGCTGACCGGTGAATGGTTGGAGTCGGTTTCGGCGTTCATAATAGATTCAACATTGCTACAACTCACCGTCCCTCACAGGCCGGATAAGCTGGTGCAAACGATACACGGCGGAGGCATAATTGCAAATTGGATAATGTGGACATTTTTTGCTTTTTGTTTGAACGTTTTTTGCGCCGACAGCCGTCCGCGCGGCGAAATTTATTTTCACATCGCAAAATTGCATTAGACTCCGCCCATGAATTTATTGCCGTTCGGAAAACTGGCTCCGCATCGTCCACGCACCTTCGTGCCGCAGCAACTTGATCTGGGCGACTGGCCGCAGATCGCCCCGCTGTTCGATCAGTTGGAAAATCGCGCGGCGAAGGCGACCAACTCCGGCGAACTGGAACGCTGGCTGCTCGACTGGAGCGAACTAAACGCCGCGCTCGACGAGGAAGCCTCGCGCCGCTACATCGCCATGACGTGCCATACGGATAACGCCGAGGCGGAGAAGGCGTATCTGCATTTTGTCGAGCACGTCGAGCCGCAACTCAAGCCGAGACAATTTGCGCTGGAAAAAATTTACGTCGCGCATCCGCAAACCAATCATTTGCCAAAGGCGCGCTTTGAAGTTTTTAACCGCGATGTAAACAATCACGTTGCGCTCTTCCGCCCGGAAAACGTCGCGCTCGAAACCGAGGAGGCCAAGCTGTGCCAGCAGTATCAAAAACTCATCGGTGCCCAAGCGGTCACCTTTCGCGGCGAGGAAAAAACCCTCGTGCAGATGGGGCGTTATCTCGAAGAGCCAGATCGTGCGCTCCGGCAAGCGGTGTGGGAAACCGTCGCCCAACGTCGCTTGCAGGACGTGGACAAGTGCGAGGAAATTTTCGAGCAACTCATCGAATTGCGCCAGAAAATCGCGAGGAACGCGGGCTTCAAAAATTATCTCCAATATGTTTTCCGCCAAAAATGCCGCTTTGATTACACGCCGGAAAATTGCGTGCAGTTCCACGACGCGGTGGAAAAAGAAATCATTCCCGCCGTCCGCGAAATCCACGACGAGCGCAAACGCCAGTTGCAATTGGAAAAACTCCGCCCGTGGGATCTCGCCGTGGACCCGCAAAATCGCCCGCCGCTGAAGCCCTTTGTGAATGTGGATGAAATGGTGACCCGCACGCAGAAAATTTTTGATTCACTGGATGCCGAGCTGTCCGCGAATTTCCGGCAGATGCAGGATTTGAAACTGCTCGATCTCGATAATCGCAAAGGCAAAGCGCCCGGCGGTTATCAATCCACGCTCTCCGAAGCCCGCGTCCCGTTTATTTTCATGAACGCCATCGGCCTGCAGCGCGATGTCGAAACCCTTTTGCACGAGGCCGGCCACGCCTTCCACGCGCAAGCCACGCGCGGCGAAGATTTGTATGCGTATCGCGGCGCCCCGATTGAATTTTGCGAAGTCGCCTCCATGGCGATGGAACTGTTGGGCAATGAATTTCTCGAAGAATTTTATTCCGTCGTCGAGGCGAACCGCGCCCGCAAAACGCATCTCGAAGGCATCATCGGATTTTTCCCGTGGATGGCCGTGGTGGATGCGTTTCAACATTGGATCTACACGCACAACGGCCACACGCGTGCCGAGCGCAAAGCCGCGTATTTACAACTCATGGATCGCTTCGGCGGCGACGTGAATTTTTCCGGATTCGAAGAAGTGCGCGCCCATTCGTGGCACCGGCAGTTGCACATTTTCATTCACCCGTTTTATTACGTCGAATACGGCATCGCGCAACTCGGCGCCTTGCAAGTGTGGGCGAATTCGCGGCGGGACAAAGTCAAAGCGTTGCGCGACTACAAAAATTCCCTCGTGCTCGGCGGCTCGCGTCCGCTGCCGGAATTGTTTGCGGCAGCGGGTTGCACGTTTCAATTTGATGCCGCCACCATCAAGCCCTTGATTCAACTCGCCAGCACGGAGTTGAAAAAACTTTGAGCGGAAAACTGTGATGCATGAGAACATCGCCGCGCTGGTGAAGACGTAAAAATTTCAAATGAAAAATTCAACGCCAAGGCGCCAAGACTCAAAGACGCAAGGGAAAGAAAACTTTTTCTTCGGGGCTGTGCGCCTTTGCACCTTTGCGTCTTGGCGTTAAAAATTTTACTCCTTGTGAAAACTCTGAACGTAGATCTCGAGCTGGTGAAAAAATACAACGTGGCCGGGCCGCGTTATACCAGCTATCCGCCCGCGACCAAGTTCACGGACTCAATTTCCTGGCCGCAGCTTTCCGAGAAAATTGAAGCCAACAACCAGTCCCCGCGCGACCTCTCGGTTTATTTTCACATTCCGTTTTGCGAAACGCTTTGCTGGTTCTGCGGTTGCACCACGGTTATCACCACCAATCACGACAAGGGCAAAGACTACATTGACTATCTTGGCCGCGAAGTCGCCCAACTTGCGCCGCGTTTGAACAAGGATCGCAAAGCCGTGCAACTCCATTTCGGCGGCGGCTCGCCCACGTTTTTGCGACCAGACGAAATCCGTCGCCTCGGTGAAATCATCCGCAAACATTTTACCTTTTCGCCCGACATCGAAGCCAGCGTCGAGGTGGACCCGCGCCGCCTCACGCGCGAACATTTGGTTGCACTGCGTGAAATTGGTTTCAATCGCGCCTCGATGGGCGTGCAAGATTTTAATCCCAAAGTGCAAGAAGCGATTCATCGCATCCAGCCGCGCGCCATGACGCAGCAGGCGATGGACTGGATGCGCGAACTCGGCTTTGGCTCCATCAATCTGGATTTGATTTACGGCCTGCCGTTTCAAACGCCCGCGACCTTCAATGAAACGCTCGACACCGTTTTGGAAATGAAGCCCGACCGCCTCGCTGTGTTTAGTTACGCGCACGTCCCGTGGATCAAGCCCGCGCAAAAAATTCTCGAAGAAAAAATTCTGCCGACGCCCGAATCCAAGCTCGAAGTGTTGAAGCTCGTCATCGAGCGGCTCACGGCGGATGACCAATACGTCTATATCGGCATGGATCATTTCGCGAAGCCGAACGATGAACTCGCCGTGGCGCAACGCGGGAAAAAATTGCAGCGGAATTTTCAAGGTTACAGCACGCGCGCCGGCTCGGACATTTATTCGTTCGGCATGAGCGCCATCTCGCAAATTCCCGACGCCTATTGGCAGAACGAGAAAGAATTGCCGGCGTATCAATCCGCCGTGGACGCGCAAAAAGTGCCGTTGCAGCGCGCGTATTTTTTGTCCGACGAAGATAAAATCCGCCGCGAAACCATCATGCGCGCCATGTGCGATCTCTCGCTCGACTTCGCCGCAATGAGCGCGAAACTCGGTCTCAACTTCGAGCAACATTTTGAAAAAGAACTCGCGTTGCTCGCGCCGTTTGAAACCGACGGCCTCGTGAAACGCAATGCCACCGGCCTCGAAATCACCGATGCCGGCCGCCTCTTCATCCGCAACATCGCCATGTGTTTCGACAACACGCTCGGCGCAGCGAATGAGCGGCG
The DNA here is from genome assembly GCA_025360325.1 of Limisphaerales bacterium. GTDB lineage: Bacteria > Verrucomicrobiota > Verrucomicrobiia > Limisphaerales > UBA11358 > UBA11358. The sequence goes on from JANYCI010000286.1 coordinate 21,168, forward strand.
ACACTCGAAGACGATTTAGCTGTTCTCAACTCGTTTCCGAAATTCTGCACACACCTTTGCGATGTCCGGGGCGTTGAGAATGGCGGAGACGACGCAGATTCTTTTTGCTCCCGCTGCCAGCACGGCGTCGAGCGTCTGCAAATTTATTCCACCGATGGCGAACCACGGAAGCGTCACGTTCGCCGCTGCCCAGCGAACGTATTCGAGCGTCACGGGTTTCGCCGTTGGCTTTGTTCCCGTAGCAAATACCGGCCCGATGGCGATGTAATCTGGCTGCGCGGCAAGTGCGCGAACGGCCTGCTCCGGCGCGTGCGTGGACAGGCCAATTTTTAGTTTTGAGTTTTCAGTTTTTAGTTCGGAAACACTTTTGTAACCCACGTCGAAAAAATCTTCTTGGCCGAGATGGCAAAATTCCGCGCCGAGTTCCCGCGCGATTTCCAAATGATCATTGATGACCAAAGGAATTTTCGCGCAACGCGTGATGGGCAAAATCTTTTCCGCCATGTGTCGAACTTCTTCCGGCGTAGAATTTTTGGCGCGTAATTGGATGATGTCGCTGCCGCCGTCGCAGAGTTGCTGCGCGACGAATTCAGGCGAGCGTCCATGCAGATAGGCCGTGTCCACGAAGGTGTAAAGTTTGCAGTCCGCGATCGGTTTCATGGTGTTAATTCAACTGGAGAAGTTGAACAACAAAGAAACCAAGGAACAAAAAAGAATTCAACTTTTCCTTCGTTACTTGGTTTCTTGGTTTCTTGGTTATGAAAAATCCACAAACAAAATGGTTAATCCGCCGCCGTCAGGCTCATGTCGCGGTTGAAATATAAAATTCGTCCGCAGTTTGAGCAGGTTACGATTTCGGCTTGCGCGCGGCAACTGGTCACGGTCTGCGCGGTGAGTTTCATGTGGCAGCCGCCGCAGGAGCTGTGGTCCACGCCGACGACGACGTTCTCGCCCTTGCTCTTGAAGATGCGTTCGTAGCGGTTGCGCGTGGATTCATCAATGTTCTCCGCCAGCGCGACGCGTCCGGTGGTTAGTTCGGCCAATTCTTTTTTGAAATTCGTTTCCCGCGCGTCCAGCAAACCGATTTCATCTTCGACGCGTTTTTTTGCCGCCGCTGCCTCGGTCGTGGCGTGGGCCACTTCTTTTTGCGCGACTTCGGCTTGCTCCATCAAGACGATTTCCGCGTCTTCGATTTTGAAGATGACTTCCTTGGCCATCTCAATTTCGTGCGCGAGGGCTTTGTATTCCTCGTTCTTGCGTGTCTGCAATTGTTGGTTGGCGTATTTTTCGATCTGCGATTTTTTGCCTTCGATTTCGAGATCGCGAAGTTTGCGTTCGGATTCGATGTGTTTCACGCGAAGTTTCGCGGCTTCGAGCGAACTTTGGGTGGCCTTGGCTTTGGCCTGAAGGCCGTCGCGGGCGGGGCCGATGTGGGCAAGTTCTTGGGTGACGCGGAGAATTTTCCGGTCGCGTTCCTGCAAAATGAGCAGCTTCTCGATGATTTCCTGCATTGGGACTAAAGGCTAGTCAGTGAAACAACTCAAGTCAATGCGCGGACGTAAATCAACGCTTGACCCATTTGTAATGAATGGTTTCGCAAACTTGGTGAAAAGCAATTTCTGGATCGGGCGTGAGCAACGTCAATTTGTGCGCCACGGCGGTGGCCGCAATAATCCGATCTGCGGGGTCGCCCTGAAAATGTCGCGGCAGGGAATTTTCCGCCACGACCACGCGCTTGGACACGGCCAGCATTTGCAAATTTTCCGCCAGAGCGCGTTCCAGCCAGTCAGAAAATTTCATTCCGAAATCCACCTTGCCCTTGCGGGCGAGCGTGGAGGCTTCGAGCAAGCTGATGTCGGAAAGAAAAAAGGAATTTTCCGCTTTTTCCAAAAGCACCAACACGCGAGCCGGGAGGTTTTCCGGCTCCTTCACACTGTTAATCCAAGTCGCGGTGTCGAGCAGAATATTCATTGCGCGGAATGCCATTCCTTTTCCGCCAGCACGGAGTCAAATAGTTTAGCGGTCAGCGGCTTGCCGCCGCGCGCGGCACCCAGAAACGTATTCTTTTTTTCCGGGGGCAAGGCTCGGAAATACGGTTGCCCCCGATGCGTGACCAGCACGGGCTGGCCATCGTGCGCCATACGTTGATAACGACTCTCCTGCTTGAAGGCACGCAAGGTGACAGTTTTCATGTGACTCAATATGAGTAACAAACTAAAAATGTCAACGGCGAATCTTTTTGCACTTTCGCATTTCGTCGCTAACTTACCGCCATGCGTTTCATCGGCAATATTATTGAAAAAATGCAGCGGCATCCCAAGCGCGTCGTTTTCCCAGAGGGCGACGAGCCGCGCATCCTGCAGGCAGCACGGCAGTTTCAGGCGCTGCGTCTGGGCGTGCCGATCTTGCTCGGCGACGCTGCCAAAATCCATGCGACGGCGAAGGATTTGAACGTGCCGCTCGAAAACATCCGCATCATCAACCCGGCGACGAGCGAAGATTTGGAAAATTTTTCCAACCGCCTTTACCGCATCCGGCGTGAAAAAGGGTTGCGCCTAGAGGAGGCGCGCGAGGCGATGATGCAGCCGAATTTTTACGGCGCGATGATGCTGGCGATGCATCAGGCGGATGGCCTCGTCTCCGGCGTCTCGCACATCACGGGCAGCGTGTTACGGCCATTATTTCAAATCGTCCGCGCCGCGCCGGACATCGGCGCAGTATCGAGCTGCATGGTCACGGAAGTCGAAGACACGCGGCTCGGCGAAAAGGGAGTTTTGTTCATGGCGGACTGCGGGGTGATTCCCGAACCGACGGTGGATCAGTTGGCGGACATTGCCGTTTCCACCGCGCGGCTCGCGAAACATTTGCTTGGCGTCCGGCCGCGCGTAGCGATGCTTTCATTTTCCACCAAAGGCAGCAGTGCGGCGCATCCCAGCATCGGGCGGATGCAAGCGGCGACGGCGCAGGCGCGGCACAAGGCCGCGCAACTGAATGTGGAGGCGGACTTCGATGGCGAGATACAGGTGGACGCCGCGCTCGTGCCGGACATCGCCATCCGCAAACTGCACGACAGCCAAGTGGCGGGCCGCGCGAACGTGCTCATTTTTCCTGACCTGAATTCCGGCAACATCGCCAGCAAGCTCATCGGCTTGATTGGCCGTGCGAATTCTTACGGCCAGATTTTACTCGGCCTCAATCGCCCGGCCGCTGACTGTTCGCGCGGCTCGACCGCGCACGATATTCTTGGCGTCGCCGCGATTGTCGGCGTGCAATCTACCGATTACCAAAAACTGTATCCGGGCGCGGACAAGCATTTGCCAGGAGAATGAGTTCAAGTATGAAGGAAGAATTATGAATGATGAAACAACCAGCATTTGCAGGGTGATTCACAAACTGGCGAATTTCATCCCTCATCCTTCATCCTTCATCCTTCGATGAACACCACCACGCCCCGCGTCTTCATCGCCGCCACGCGCCAGAACGAAGGTAAGACCACCACTTCACTCGGCCTCATCGCCGCGTTGCAGAAAAAATTTCCACGCATCGGCTACATCAAACCCGTCGGCCAGCGTTTCGTAGAAATCGAGGAACAAAAAATTGACGAAGATTCCGTGCTGATGGATTCCGTCTATCGCCTCAACTGCCCGCTTGTGGACATGAGCCCCATCGCCGTGGAGCCGACGTTCACGAGAAAATATCTTACCCACGCGAACAACGAGGTGCTCGTCAAAAAAATCCAAGACTCCTTCGACCGCGTCGCGTGGGAAAAAGATTTTGTGCTGTGCGAAGGCAGCGGCCACGCGGGCGTCGGCGCGGTTTTTGATTTGTCTAACGCGCAAGTCGCCAAGATTCTGGGCGCGAAAGTCATCATCGTTTCGCAAGGCGGCATCGGTAAACCGATTGACGAGGTCGCGCTCAACCAAGCGTTGTTTCAGCGCGAAGGCGTCGAGATTATTGGCGTCATCATCAACAAGGTGAAAGAGGAAAAAATCCCTGAAATCACCCGGTTCGTCCGCAGCGGACTGAAACGCAAAGGACTCGACCTACTCGGCGTGCTGCCACATCACGAAATTCTTTGCCAGCCCACGGTTGGTTTGATCGCGGAGGAACTGCGCGCCGAACTGCTGAACTCGCCACCAACCACGAACACGCTCGTGGACGATGTCGTCGTCGGCGCGATGGGCGCGCAAAATGCGATGCAATTTTTCAAGCGCGGTGTGCTGCTTATCACCCCCGGCGACCGCGAAGATATTTTGCTCGCAGCGGGCGCAATGACCACGCCGGGCAATCCTGAAAACATGGCGGGCATCGTCCTCACCGGCGGCCTGCGCCCCGGCGACAACGTGATGAAAGCCTTGAGAACAATGCCGATTCCCGTGCTGCTCGCCAAGGCGGACAGCTATCAGGTCGCCTCCAAAGTCCACGACACGATTGTAAAAACGCGCCCCGCCGATGCGGAAAAAATTTCGCTCATCCGCGACATTGTGGCGAAGCACATCAACGTAAAAAAAATAATTGATTCACTTTAATTTTTGCAAATGAGCCTGCCATTAAATCTGTTTCTAAAAACTTTGCCAACCTATCAGCCGGGTCGGCCAATTGAAGAAGTTGCGCGCGA
>JANYCI010000309.1 GCA_025360325.1 Limisphaerales bacterium
CGTCGCTCCGTGCGTGCCGTCGTGGTGAACCAGAATGTTTTCGTTAGCAGACGACGGCGCGCACGGAGCGACGCGCCCTACCTGCACCACCGGTTCGCCAAAACGCTCGCAGAGCAGCGCGACGATTTGGCGAATTTGCACAATCTGTTTCGTCGAGGAGAGAATAAATGAGGCGAGACATTCCCAAGGGTCTTGGCGGAGCAAGCGCAGTCCGGGGCAGTGAGCCACGGCTTGATTCATCGGGGCATCGTCAGGAAAAGTTTTTAGCACGGCGGCGAGATCAATTTCCGCCTGCAAAAATTCGCTGAGAAAATTCCAGTCGGTCACGGGCGCGGCGGCTTGCGCACGGATGCCATTTTCGGTTTGCGTGAGCCGGACAAAATGTTTTCCCAGAACGCCATGCCAGTCGTCGCCGATTTTTTGCCAGCGGAAAACTTGGCCGGAGTCGAGCGTGGCGGCGAGATCGTAGTCGCGGACAGGAAAAAAAATTTCAGTGATGGCTGGCATTTTATTTAACCGCGAAAGACGCAAAATACGCGAACCGGAAAAGTTAAGAGCATCTTCGTTTCAGTTTTTGTTCGCGTAGTTCGCGTAGTTCGCGGTGAAAATTTCCCCGAATTATTTCAAATGCGTGCAACCAAAAATCTGCACGCGCTGGAAAATTCGACCATCCCGGATTTTGATTTCGCGGATGCCAAGATTAGTTACGGATTCAAATTCGCCGACGATGCGCGGCAGCACAGCGCGCGGCGCGGGAATTTCACGGAAGCCCACCGGTTCGCGCTTCAGCCATTTCCAAAGCCAATTTTTTTCGAGCGGATACGGATCAAGCCGCATGACATAAATCGCGTTTTCACCCCGCCGTTGTTGGCGATAATTGTATTCGTCCCAATAAACAAACTGGTTCATCGGCACCTCGGAATCGAGACAGTAAACCAGCGGCTTGGTGGATGTGGCGGCGATCCGCGCTGGTTCGGAGTAAAAAGAATATAGCCCGGTGGTGCTGTAATGGTCCGCGATGATAAAGGCGTTGGGGTCAAAATTAACGCGTTCGGTTTCGACGAGTTGCGCTGTCTCGCGCCAGCCAGCGGAGCGGTGCGCGGGATCGGCGTCGCCGGGCAATGGATTGCCGACAACGCGACCAAGCAAGCGGGTGTCGTGCATGAAAACTGAAGCGACCAGACCGAGCAGCATCGCGATGGCGAGCCACGGTTTCATGCGAAGTTTGCTCTCGTTCCAGAACGCGACGGTAAGGCAGAACATCGGCGGCACAGCGGCGGCGATCCAATTGGGCAACACGCGCGAGTGAAATGAAAATAGCCAGTAGCCAAAAAATAGCGGCGCACTCATGCACAAAAGAAAAAACCACAGCGGCTTTTCGGCGCGCCGTTTCCACGCGCCGCACATGGCCCAGAGCGCGGCGATGAAAAAAAACGGATTCAACAATATCGCTTCCAAGCCGGTGAACTCGCCGAAATAGCCGAGGCTGTTTTTAATTTTTTCAGTCAGGCTGATGGGCGCATGAGTTTGGTCGAGCAGTCCGGCATCGCCCGCAACGTGATGAATGGTGATCCAGTCGTGTTGCGCGTTCCAAATCAGAACGGGCACGGTGCCGAGCGCGAAAATTCCAAGCGCGAGCCACGGGCCAATTTTTTTCAGATGAATCCGCGCGGCAGGTTGCAGGCAGAAAAATAAAATCCAGCAGAGGAGTTGCAGTGCGGCGGTGTATTTGAAAAGAAAGCCGAGGCCGAGCGCGAGGCCGACGATGAGCCAGTCGCGGGTTTTGCCGTCGGTTTGCACCGCTCGCCAGCCCGCCACGATTGACCACATCCAGAACAAAACCATCGGCGGATCAATCGTCATCAGCACCGAGCCGGCGACGAGTAGTGGCGCGGCAAAAGTCATCAGCAGGAGGACGAACGCAGCACGGGCATCCACGACTCGCGCCATAAAACGCAATAGCATCACGCTCATCACGGCGGCGAGCAACGGCGAAAAAAAGCGCACGCCGAATTCGGTGTTGCCGAACAGCGCGGTGCTGATCCATTGCAGATAGGCGATGCCCGGCGGCTTGCTGTAATACGAGAGCGCAAGGTGTTTCGACCAGAGCCATTGATACGCCTCGTCGCCGCTCAAGTTGATGATGCCGCTCGCGAGGTAAAGCCAGCGGCCAACGAGTGCGAGCGCGATGAGCAGATAGCCGAGACGAAGCCAGTGCGAATCCAAGGTTGAAGGTTGAAGGTTGAAGGTTGAAGGTTTTGGATTTAGCAGGTTTGGCAATGGTTCATGCCAGCGCGGGAAAAACTTTTTTCCAAAAAAATTCCAGAGCATTTGCCCGCCGAGCAAAAAAGCGATGGCATAACCGCTCCCTAAAATCGCTCCGGCCAGAACGTCCGTGGGATAATGCACGCCGTTGTAGATGCGCGAAAAGGCGACGCTCGACGCGAGCGGAAACAAAATCCAAGCACTGCGCCGGTAAAAGAAAAACCCGACGGTGGCGAGCGCGAACCAGTTCGCCGAGTGCGCCGAGGGCAGGCTATGGTTGTTAATTTTTCCGAAACCCGCACCGGTTTTTCCAAAGAGGCGCGCGTCCGGCAGCGTGACGAACGGGCGCGGGCGCGAGATGGAATCCTTGATCGGATCAATAATGAGCGCACCACCGAGAGTGACGACGAGAACCATGAACAGCGCACACAGCCGCAGGCGAGCTTTGCCAAAATAAAAAATCACCGTTGCCGCGAGGCACACGGCTGGCAACCACGGCACGCCGTTGCCGCTCAAGAGCGGCATGAGCCAATCGAAAAACGGATTGGCGAGCGTGCTGTTGATGAAATGAAACAGCGCGGTATCAAGCGATTGCAGCCAGTGCATTGCGGCGAGCCTAGCAAATCCGGCGACAGAGCAAAATCATTTACCCGATGACTTCAGACACGCGCCCGCCAAAATTTATTTGAATTTTTTACGGAACCGCCGGTGGGTTAGTGCTGACCAATCGCGTTTTGATGGCGTCAAGTTCGTGTTGGATTTGCGCCAACTCGGACTCGACTTGTTTGCGCCAGGCCAGTTCCAACGGCGTGGGCGCGGTGGAACGTTCGATTTGATTCATCAAGGCATTGCTCATGTTGGCGCTGGTTTGACGGGTCTCGGCATTGATTTTTTCTTCCAGCCGTTTCGTCAGCGCGGTCAGCTCTTCTTCAATTTGCGCGGCGCAAAGATAGGCCGTGCCGATCTGATTAGTATGATAACTGTAAGTCCGGGAATTCTGCTCGGTGCGCGCCACATCCGCCGCCTGCAATTGCGCCTCGATCTGCTTGCCGATGGTGATCAGTAGAAAAAGAGTATTGGTATGAAAGAACAACGCATAGTCGTGGTTTTTTTCAAAGTAAGCGCTGGTCTCCTTGTCCAACTGCGGCGCGAGCATAGCCATCTGCGCCTGGAGCAACGCGAGTTGCTTAGATTGAATCTGCTCCTGATGGACAATCTTATCCGATAGGATGTCAATCTTCTGGCTGTTTATCTTCGCCTGTTTGTCGCAGCCGCAGAGCGCGATGATGATGGCCAACCAGAGCGCTGGAAATTTGTGTTTCATATCAGTTCGGGATTTTACTACTCCAAGCAACCTGCATTATAGAACACCTTGACGCTAGATTCGTCAACTGCGATTGGAATTTGATGAGCTGCCACACCGCTCGACCTATTTGAGATGTCGCTGGGAATTACCGCTGGGCCGCGTCCGAAGGCAAACCAACCCATCCGTCACTTGAACACCGCCGAACCCGCCGTGCTATCGGTGTTCGTGAAGACCGCGAAATTCGGAGCTGGAAATTGGAACAGCGCGGAGGAATTCGACGGTGGCGCAGTGAAATTTAAGTAGAGATTCCCCGCATTAGTGCCGGCCCGCACATAGGTGTAACTACCGAATCCTTGGATGTTGAAATCATTCACCGGGTTAGTTTGCGTGAAGCTGCCGGGGCCAAACAAAAGCCGGAAGCTGTCACCGACGGAGCTTACCAACGCACTGCGATTGACCAGATTGGTAGGCGCATTGCCGCCGGGTTGCTGCGAGACAAATCCAAAGTTGCCGCGATTCGTGCCGATAAAACTGCCCGCCGTGCCATACTTTTCCAAATAAGTCACCCCGTTGTTCGTGCCGCGAAAAGATAGCACGGTATAAGTGACACCATTAGTGCCGGTCTGTTTCATCACCGCCCCCAGCGGGCTGTAAGGTGCATAAGTGTAAGTCTTGGGTGAGTTGGTAACGTGGGTAAAAAAATCAGAGTCAACCGACTGGTAGCCAACAAAGCGGGTGCTTTCACTATCTCCCTGGTCAGCCACAAACACCACCGTCTGATTAAATAATACTGAAGGTGCCAGCGTCGGTGTGGAGGTGAAGATGATGCCGCCGCTGCTGTCATTGTTCGTGTTGAGGTAGCGAGCCACGCCGGGGGCACTGAAATAAAGACTAAACGGACGCTTAGCATAAGCCGGGGTGGTAGTCGCCCTCGGCGGCGTGGTAAAGTTAGCTTTAAGCTGCCCGGCATTCGGCGATAGCTTGGTGTAAGTATAAGTGCCAGATCCGTTGCCATTGGCTGGGTCAGCGGATTCCTGACTGAAGGTGCCGACTCCAAACGCCAGATCAAAGCTAGAGGAACCACCATCGGGCGTGACCGCGGCTTTAAGTCCGCTCAATGTCGCCGGAGCAGTATTGTAGATAAACTTAACCATGCCCGTCACGGATTGATTGCCACTGGTATCCACGGCATAGGCTGAAAAATAGTTAGTGCCGGGCGTCAGACCAACAGTGACTGTCCAGTTAGTCCATTGATTATTCGTGCTAGCCAAATACCAGCCGCCACTATTGATTTTGTAACGAACGGCAGCGAGGCCAGCGTTGTCAGCAGCTTTACCGCTGGCTTTATAGAATTCGCCGACGGCGACGGTGCTGGCAGTCGGCGTAACAATAGAGATAAGTGGCTTACTAACATCTTTGAAGTTTGCCGTGAGCACAAGGTTGGAAGCCATCACAAATTTTAACGCCGGCTTGTTGGTCAGGATCGTGCCGTCAAAGGCCGTCCAGTTCGTGAAGACAAAGCCAGTGCCGGGAATGGCCGTGAGCGTCAGGGGGCGACCAATCTGTAGCAATGCCCCGTTGTCCGCCGGGACAATGCTGCCGTTGCCCGTGGTATGCAAGGTCAGCACATCGCTGACAACATAGATGAGGCGAACACTGCTGGCGACGGAGTAATTACCCGCAGTATCCATAGCCAAGAGGTAAATGGTATTAGTGCCTGGCTTCAAATCAAGCAAGGCCGACCAGTTAGTCCAGTTGTTCTCCGAACTAACCGGCCCCCAGCCACCACCGGTCAAGTTATAGAAGGCATTAGCCACCGACACATTGTCGCCGGCTCGACCTTTGAGGGTAAAGGACTGGTTGCTGACTATTCCGCTGACGGGCAAGTTGGTGGCACTTATAGTTGGCTTAACAATGTCCAAAAAGTTCGCAGTTAGTATCAGGTTAGACACCATCGTGAACCTTACGGCTGGCTTGTTAGTCACTAGTCCGTCGCTACCGTCCGTCCAGTTAGTGAAGGCAAAACCCGGCTTGGCCACGGCGGTCATGGTATAGCTTAAACCGATTTGGAGCAGGGCTTGGTTGTAATTGGGAACAATGCTGCCGCCGTTGCCATTGGTGCGGACGGTGAGCAAACCGCTCAAGACATAGAAAAGACGCGCGTTGTTGGTGAGCGAGCAATTTCCGGAAACATCCTGAGAGTAAATGGAAATGCTGTTAGTGCCGGGTGCCAAGTCTAGTATTCCAGCCCAGTTAGTCCAGTTATTCGCCGAGACAGAGTTGCTCCAGCCGGTGTGGTTTAAGTTATAGAATACGCCAACTAGGGACGCATTGTCGCTCGCCGTGCCTTTGATGGTAAATAGTTCGTTACTGACGGCTCCGGTGGCAGGTAGGTTGGTAATGGTCACCGTCGGCTTGGTGATGTCCACAAAGTTTGCGGTTAGAGCTAGATGCGGCGACATAGTGAACTTCACCGTAGGTTTATTAGTGACGTGATCACCGCTGCCATCCGTCCAGTTGGCGAAGACATAACCCGGTTTTGGCACGGCGGTCATGGCATAGGATGCGCCAATCAAGAGCACGGCATTATTCAAGTCCGGCGCAATGCTGCCGCCGAGGCCGTTGGTGTTGACAGACATCACCCCGCTGGCGATATGAATCAGTGTCACCGCGTCTGTCACGGATAAGTTACCGGCGGTGTCGGCGGCGTAAATAGATAGTATGTTCGTGCCGGGAGCCAAGGTTGCGTTCGCAGTCCAATTACTCCAGCCGTTAGCCAAGCTCCAGCCGCCACCATTCAACTGAACCCACACTACCCCACCAGGTCCATTGTCCGTCACTTGGCCAGTAACCGTAAAGACTTCGTTACTCCAGAGCTGGTTGGATAGCTGAGTCGTGATCGTCAACGCCGGCTTGGCCACATCGGCAAAGGATGCCGTCAAGACTAGATTCGATTGCATTACAAATGGTGTGGCTAGGCTAGTAGAAAGCACGGTCGCTCCGCCTACTTCCACCAGCCAGTTCGCAAGCACATAGCCAGCGCCGGGCGTGGTTGCTAGGGTCACGGTCTGGCCGATGTCAAATAACTGCCGGTTAGTTGCACCGGTAATTTGTCCTAGTCCTACAATGTTTATATTCAACGGTGCTGCCAGCACGCAAGTGAAGCTTACATTATTTGTCGCCGAATAGTTTCCGGCGGCATCCGCGGCATAAGTTGAAATAAAATTATTTCCCGACGTCAAAACCACCTGCGCTGTCCAGCTACTCCAGCCATCGGACGTATTGGCCGGATTCCAGCCGGTGTTGTTCAAGTTATAAAATACACTAGCTACTCCAGTATTGTCCGCTGCCTGTCCGGTCACAAACAAAACATTATTGCTCCAGCTCTGGTCGTAACTGGGAACAGTGATGGTGCAGGTAGGAGGAGTTATGTCCGGTAGATAAACTGTAATATTTGCGGCCGCAATGTCGCTGTCGAACGCGCCAGTTTTGAATGCCCGCGCCTGAATGAGGGTGGAATTCGTCAGTATAAATTGCCCGGTATAAAGCGTGGCGTTGGTAGTAGGGATGCTACCATCGAGCGTATAATAAATACTGACGCCGGCGCTAGTGTCCGTGATCGTCACATTGGCGGCATTGGCGAAAACGCCGCCGGCGGGAACGATGACTGGAGTGGCGAGCGATGCGGCCAGTCCATAAACCGAAAGCGCATATCTTGCACCGACAAAAACTTTTCCATTGGCCACGGTTGGCACAGCGAACTTCACCGCGATGCCGGGATAATCTGGGCCACCCGAAGCGCTACTGTTGTAAAGTTCCGTGGCAACATTGCCAGCATCATAGGCGCGCAGCACCGCTGGGCCGTTTGATTTGGAGGCGTCCGTCTGCAAAACCCAGACGATGCCGTTATTAGTTCCATTCGCGGAGATACTCGGAGTTGCACCCGGAAAACCGAAAGTATTCGTGCTTTGTGACGCCGGAGGAGTGGCGATCAGCCCATTGGTGATCGTGAACGCTTTCAACTTATCACGCGCACCTAGGCAGTAGATTTTTTTGTTGAAATAAGCCGGCGTAGAAAAGTTATGCCCAATGCCGCTGGTAAGAAATTGCACGATCAAATTATCATTGGTCGGATTGTAGTGTTGCATATTATCCCGGTTGACGAGATAGATAGTTCCTTCCTTGCCCGCGCCTACAATCAAATGCCGGTTGCTGGGACTGCCGACCTCGTCGGGCAGGACTAATGGGCCACCAGAACCCAGATCCACATCTGAACTACTCAATAAAGCCTGATTGAAAGGTGTGAAATAATCCGCCAACTTCAATCCGTTCGTCGTGGATAATTTTATAAAACTATCGCCAAAGCAATTGACCGAAGGGCTGGGATCAAAGGTGCCGTTGCCCGTGATGGTGTAGATAGAACCATTGGTATCACTGGCCAGACCGCCCCAGATGCCGCCGAGTCCGCCGTTGGGTGTGGTGTTGAATACGTTGCTCAAGGTCAGCGTCTGCGCGCCATACCCGATGAGCCAGCCGTGATAAGAGCCGTTGTCGCAATGCGACGCCGAAGCGATATAGACCACACCCTTGTTCAACAATAAGGCCGCGCGGTTGAACTGCGTGAATGGATCAAACGGCACATGGCCCGCGCCATCGTTGCCGTCGCCAGTGCCGGATACAATGGCGGTGACGACTGCTGGCCCACCAAATTTTTCCGCGCCGGTTCCAATATCCAATGCGTGCAGCCGGTGAAAATAGTTTGTGACACCACCAACCACTTCTTTGGTCTTGGCCGACACATAAATCGTCCCGCTGGCGGCATCAATCACTGGCGTGCTGGTGATGCCAATTTCCGGAACTAAATCGTTACAATTCACGTCAGCACTAGTCACGGTGGTGATGCCTGCATCCGGGTTGATGAAACTTACTTGCCAGAGCGGCAGGCCGCTCGTGTTCGCGTCAAACGCATACACACTGTCATGCTCTGTGGCCACATAGACCACGTCATGCGCGCCTTGGTTAGGAATCGCCACATTAGTCACCACCAGCGGCTGCGCATAGACATAACCATCCACCGGCGCGGTGAAGAGCCGGGTAAAAGTTGCCGGGGTCACGTTGGCCGGGGTCAAAATTGTCTCGTTTGTATTTTGGCCGGTGCGGGCCATGTCGTTGTGATACGTCAGCACGTTCACGCCGGCGGTGACGCTCGTCAGTGGTGATAACACGCTTATTACCAAGGCTATTTGCCACCAACATTTTTTTAGAAAAGACATTTTAGTAACCATGTATTTTTTGTGCCCGCCATTTTAGGCGGTGAGGAAAATGAACCGTAAAAAATACAAGCACTATTCTTGCCAAAAATGCCGGTTTAAGGCCAGAAATTTTCATGTGCAATTGGCTTGGCGGCGGCGGACGGTAGCGGCAACGTTTCCACAGCGCCAAAATTCATTCTCGCCAAGCCGCGCAATTCTGTTATTTTGCCCGCCTTTATTGAATATGTTCACGGGAACTTACACTGCGATTGTCACGCCGTTTAGCGGCGGCGAACTGGACGAAGCCGCGCTTGAGCGCATCGTTAAATTTCAAATCAAAGGCGGCGTGGACGGCATCGTGCCCGTCGGCACCACCGGCGAATCGCCCACGGTGGATTGTGCGGAACACATCAAGATTATCGCGCTGTCGGTGAAATTCGCCGCGCGCAAAATCAAAGTGCTCGCCGGCACCGGCGGCAATTCCACCACCGAGGCGATTTATCTCACCAAGGAGGCGGAGAAAGCGGGCGCGGACGGTTCGCTCCAAGTCGCGCCGTATTACAACAAACCTACGCAGGAAGGGTTGTTCCAACATTTCAAAGCCATCGCGCGCGAAACGAAATTGCCGATCGTGCTCTACAGCATTCCCGGCCGCTGCGGCGTCGAGATCGCCGTGGACACCGTGAAACGCCTCGCGCACGACTGCAAAAACATCGTCGGCATCAAGGAAGCCGGCGGCACCTGCGACCGCGTTTCCCAACTCCGCGCCGCGCTCGGTCCAAAATTTGAAATCATGTCCGGCGACGATTCGCTGACGCTGCCCTTCATGTCCGTCGGCGCGAACGGCGTCATCAGCGTGGCGTCCAACGTGATTCCCAAAGAAGTGTCGCAGATGGTGAATTATTTCGCGCGCGGCGACGCCAAAAAGGCGTATGCCTTGCACGCAAAATTTTACCCGCTGTTCAAAGACCTGTTCATCGAAACGAATCCGACGCCGGTGAAAGCCGCGCTGGCAATGATGAAAATGATCGAGGAAGAATACCGCCTGCCGCTCGTGCCGATGAATCCGAAGAATTGGGACATCCTCCGCACCACGCTCAAGCGGTGTGATGTGCTGGAATAATTTATGTGCTGTTTTTCCGGCCCTGTCAGATCGGTCTCGGCGACGAATATTTTCGCGCGGATGAGCGAGGCGGGCCGGCAGTTCGTCGTCTATTCGATGACCGTCAACATGGCGAAGCCGCTGGCAATGGTCTTGCCGTTGCCGGTGAAAAAAGGTTCGGATGAAAAAGCCGTCCGCTTCATTGATCTGGAAAACCACCAGAATTTTTTCAGTGATTTGGATGCGGGGTTTCCGAAACCGATGCCCAATGATAGCGGCCCCGTGCCGCTGCTTGAAAGCGCCGGGTTGAGGACACAAAAATTGGAAGTCGTCCAAGTCGGTAACTTCGAGGCGTCGTTTGTCCCGACGGTGAAAGATTTCAATCGGCTTGATTCACGTTTCAAACTGCCGACTGAACTATTCGCCAAAATGCCCGACTATAAACATTTTGGTTTCGCCGTTTTCAAATTGAAGCCCGGCAGCCAGACCGTCCATCCGATGGCGTTTGAATTTCCAACCGCGCAGGAAAAACTTTTTTTTCCGACCGTCCACATCCACGACGGCAAGGTTCACGCCCGCGCGAAATTTGACCATGTTTTGTATTGCCAGCCAAGCGATCATACACACCTGAAACTTTCCAAGTGGGAAGAATCGGAAAAACTTGCGAACAGTTTTGTGAACGTGAAAAAATCCGCTGGCATCATCGCAGCAGACGAGCACTGCTACAAACTGGAAATGCACGGCCTGCTTACCAACCGAGACATGCTCGTGGAAATTTTTGCCTGAAATAATATGACCAAAGTCATCATCACCGGTTCCCAAGGCCGCATGGGCCAGGCGCTCATCGCGTGCGCCAAAAGCATCCACGGGCTCGAAGTCGTGGCCACGATCGGTAAAGGCGACAATCTCGCCGCCGTCATCCAAAACGGCGACGTGGTGATTGATTTTAGCGCGCACGCCGCGACGGTGGAGGTGGCCAAAATTTGCGCCGCCAATAAAAAAGCGCTCGTCATCGGCACCACCGGTCACACCGATACCGACACGTTTGAGATCAAGCAGCACAAGAGCGCGATTCCCATCGTGTGGGCCTCCAATTTTTCCACCGGCGTCAACACGCTCTTCTGGCTCACGCGCAAAGCGGCGGAAATTCTCGGCCCCGACTTTGATCTCGAAGTCGTCGAAATGCACCATCGCTTGAAGAAAGATGCGCCGAGCGGCACGGCCAAATCGCTCGCGGAAATTCTGGCCGATGTGCGCAAACTGCATCTCAACGAAGCCGCGCGCCACGGTCGCCAAGGACTCGTCGGCGAACGCAAGCACAGCGAGATCGGCGTCCACGCCATTCGCGGCGGCGATGTCGTCGGCGATCACACGGTCATTTTTGCAAACGTCGGCGAGCGTGTCGAACTCACGCACAAAGCCTCCAGCCGCGATACGTTTGCCAATGGCGCCCTCCGCGCCGCGCAATGGCTCGTGCAACAAAAGCCCGGCCTCTACGATATGCAAGATGTGCTGGGGTTGAAATGAATTCAGAAGTTAGAATTCAGAATTCAGAATCAAATGGCTTCAGCCGCTTCGCGCAGGATGGTTTTCAAATCATCCACTCACTCGTGACCGATGATGAATGCACTCGGCTTGCTGCCGAACTGACACCGCTGTTTGAGCGGCAAATCAAATCCGCCAAAAACAGAATCGGTGGCGTCAGAAATTTGCTGCGGACAAATCCGCTCGTTTCAACCTTCGCAAAATCTCCGGCCATCACTGGACTGTTGAACCAGGTAGCGGGCAGCGCAGTCTTTCCCGTCCGCGCCATTTTCTTTGACAAAAATCCTGACGCCAACTGGCTCGTGCCGTGGCATCAGGATTTAGCGATTGCCGTCGCGAAACACATCGAGACGCCCGGGTTCACCGGCTGGTCAATAAAGCACGGAACCATTCACGTTCATCCACCGGTAGAAATTCTCGCGGCAATGCTTACGTTGCGAATTCATCTCGATGATTGTGATGCCAGCAATGGCGCACTGAAAGTGATCGCCAGCTCGCATCGTTCTGGAAAAATTCGCACAGGAGAAATTTCGCGGCAGACGACCGCCCGTGAGCCATTTATTTGCGAAGTTCCAAAAGGTGGCGCATTGCTGATGCGTCCGCTCCTCTTGCACGCTTCATCGCCAGCGGAAAGTCCGCATCACCGCCGTGTGCTGCACCTCGAATACGCCGCGCAAAAATTGCCGAATGGTTTAGAATGGTTCGACCACTGATGCCATCCTCCATCCTCCATCTTCCATCTTCGCTGGCCGTCGTCGCCCTCGGTTCCAATCTCGGCAACTCGCGTGAAATTATTTATGCGGCAATCACGCACGCTAAGTTCATCACCGACCATCCCATTTTGCAGTCCTCAATTTGGGAAACCACTCCGGTAGATTGCCCGCCAGGTTCGCCAAAGTTTTTTAACGCCGTCGTTGGTTTCATTCCGCAGAACGGTGAAACGCCAGAATCGTTACTGGAAAAATTGCAGGGCTTGGAAAAAGTTTTTGGCCGCGTGCCAAAAAAAATCCTCAACGAAGCCCGTTCGTTGGATTTGGATTTGATCGCATTTGGAAACGAAACCCGCAATTCACCGGAGTTAATCTTGCCGCATCCGCGCGCGCACCTGCGGCGATTCGTATTGCAACCATTGAGCGAAATCGCGCCCGAACTAGTT
>JANYCI010000318.1 GCA_025360325.1 Limisphaerales bacterium
GGAAATTCCGTGTGCGTGATGTGATTGAATTTTTTGAGAAATTCAATCGCTTCCAAATTTTCGCGACCACCGTGTTCGTTCGGAATCCATTCGCCCGATTTGCGTGAGTAATCGAGATAAAGCATCGAGGCGACGGCGTCCACGCGCAGGCCATCAATGTGAAAGCGCTCGCACCAGAACAGCGCGTTGGCGACGAGGAAATTGGAAACTTCATTGCGCCCGAAATTAAAAATCAGCGTGCCCCAATCTTGATGCGCGCCTTTGCGCGGATCTTCATGCTCGAACAGCGCGGTGCCGTCGAACTTGGCGAGCGCCCATTCATCGCGGGGAAAATGCGCGGGCACCCAGTCCACAATGACGCCGATGCCGGCTTCATGCAGCGCGTTGACGAGAAATTGAAAATCTTCCGGCGTGCCGAAGCGGCTCGTCGGCGCGAAAAATCCGGTGACCTGATAACCCCACGATGGATAAAACGCGTGCTCCGCCGGCGGCATGAATTCGACGTGCGTGAAGCCCATGCGCTTCATGTAACCCACGAGCGGCGTGGCGAGTTCTCGGTAGCTCCACGATTCCGTCGCGTTTTTTTTCTGCCATGAGCCGAGGTGCATTTCATACACGCTCATCGGCGAACGCAGCGCGTCACGTTCGCGGCGTTTCTTCAACCACGCATCATCGGTCCACTTGAAATTTTTCGTTTCCCAGACAATCGCCGCCTGCTTGGGTGCTACTTCAAAAAAGAAACCAAACGGATCGGTGTTCAGCTTGATGTTGCCGTGCGCGTCGCGGATCTCGAATTTGTAATGCGCCCCCTGCCCCACACCGGGAATAAAAATTTCCCACACGCCCGAGGCTCCGAGCAAGCGCAGCGGATGGCAGCGTCCGTCCCAACCATTGAAATCGCCGACCACGCTGATGCGCTGCGCGTTCGGTGCCCACACCGCGAAGCTCGTTCCCGCCACGCCATCAATCGTGCGGAGCTGCGCGCCGAGCTTGTCGTAAATTTTCCGCTCGTCGCCCTTGCCGAAGAGAAACAAATCCGCCTCACCGAGCGTCGGCAGAAATGAATACGCATCGCGCGTGCGGCGGATTTTATTTTTATAATCGGTGATGACGAGGTCGTAGGCATAAACCGCCGTGGCATTTTTGATGACGCCTTCAAACACATCCGTGTTCGGAATGCGCGCCAGTTCAAATTTGGGTTTGCCCTTTTCATGCACCGGCTGCACCTCGACTTTTTTGGCATCCGGCAATAAAGCGCGGACGACGATTCCCGATTTGTCCCCCAGCGCGTGCATCCCGAGCAAAGTGTGGGGCGATTGATGGGTCAGTTCAACGAGGCTGCGAAGTTCGTCGGTTGTGAGAATCATTTGAAAGTTTTAGCACAGCCGAAACGCAAAGACACGACAAAGAATTACCACGCTCCGGACCGCGCCTTTGTTTTGGGTTCGTTTTTTGTTTCGTCACTTTCCCAAGCGGCAAAAAATTGGCAATACCAGCACCAATCGCTGTCGCCGTTTGGCTTCGTTTCGTAATTCTCATGCCTTGGCGGAAATTTCCATCGTCAGCGGCGCCGGAATATTTGCGCCCTGCCGACGGCGTTGCAACCGTTCGAGCTGGTTCATGGCACGGAACAACTGTCGCTCCAACGCCGTCTCGTATGGCAAACGTGGCGATCGTCATGCGCACGATGCTATAGTGACGCGCCCATTGTCCTGCCTCCTGATAATGCAGTTTCTGATTATCATTGCCGGCTGATTGCAGCGCGTCTTTTATCTTCTCCAATTCCGCCACCTTTGTATTTAAGTCAGTCAGGGCTTGTGCCAACTGAACTTTTTGTTCTTCCAGTATTTTGTTGGTGTCTATCATAGTTCCTCCGTTCAAATTCTAAATTTTCCCTTCGCCCGCCTTCCGGGCGCGGCCTAAGGTTTCCAACATTTTCAAAACCCCCGACATGTCTGCGGGCGAATTGCTCAGCGAGATCGTCGGGCGCGACGTATGTTTGCGCCAACAAGGCGACAGGTCGCGATACCCGGTGCGCTTCATCCGCGCCGCGATCTGCGCGAAAAATTCGCGATGCAAATTCAGATGAAGAATACTCTTCATACGGCCCATTCCACACACAGTAACTTTGCCTGTTCGAGAACAGTTTGCGTTGCCTTCTCCTGCTTGTCCGGCGGATAACCGTATTTGCGGAGGATGCGGCGGACGAGGACGCGGATTTGGGCTTGGGCTGATTCGCGGAGCGTCCAGTCAATCGTCACGCTCTTGCGGACGTGGGCGACCAGTTCGCGGGCGATGTCTTTCAAGGTCGGCTCGCCCAAGACTTTCACGGCGCTGTCGTTCACTTCCAAAGCGTCGTAGAAGGCTACTTCGTCATCGGTTAGGCCGAGGTCTTTGCCCCGTTTCTGGCCTTCACGCATCTGTTTGGCGAGTTCGATCAACTCGGCAATGACCTGTGCGGCCTCGATAGTGCGGTTCTGATATTTGCGGATGGTGGCTTCTAACATCTCGGCAAAGGAGCGTGATTGAACCAGATATTTTTGAGAGCGAATCTTCAATTCGTTGTTGAGCAGCTTTTGCAACAACTCCACGGCGAGATTGCGTTGCGGTAAATGTTGAACTTCCTGCAAGAACTCATCGGACAAAATTGAAATGTCCGGCTTCTTCAAGCCAGCGGCGTCAAAGATATCTATCACCTTGTCCGATGAAATGGCGCGCGAAACGATTTGCCGCACGGCGGCGTCCAGTTCCTCGGGAGATTTTCCGCTGCCATCACCGCCGAGGCTTTTGGCCAGCACGGCGCGGATTTCTTGGAAGAATCCAACCTCGTCCCGAATCTCCAAAGCCTTCTCATGCGGCACAGACAGAGCGAACGCTTTGGAAAGCTCCGTGACGGCCAGCAGATAACGAGGCTTGCCGTCAGCTTGTTGCAACACATGCTCGGCGGCCTGAGCGATCAATGCCATCCGTTGTGCGGGCGCGGTCTCGGCGGCGGTTGAATAATCGAAGCCGTGCAGGATGGCGCACACGCGCTCGTATCGCTCCAACATCACGGCGACGGCTTCTTCCTGATCCAGTTTGATTTCGCCTTTGCCTTTGCTGTTCGTGTAATCAGCGAGCGCCAGTTTCAGTTCTTCCGCGAGGCCGAGATAATCCACCACCAACCCGCCGGGCTTGTCTTTGAAAACGCGATTCACGCGCGCGATGGCCTGCATGAGACCGTGTCCCTTCATCGGCTTGTCGGCATACATCGTGTGCAGGCACGGTGCATCAAAGCCGGTCAGCCACATGTCGCGCACGATGACGATCTTGAAGGGGTGCTTCGGGTTCTTGAAATTCTTCGCCAGTTCCTCGCGGCGCGGCTTGTTGCGGATGTGTTGCTGCCACTCCAGTTTGTCCGATGCCGAACCCGACATGACGATTTTCATCATGCCTTTGTCATCGTCATCGTGATGCCATTGCGGGCGCAGCTTGCGGATCTGCTCGTAGAGTTCCACGCAGATGCGGCGGCTCATGCCGACGACCATCGCCTTGCCGTCCATCGCGCCGAGACGCGCTTCCCAATGCTGCACCAAATCTTCGGCCAATAATTTCAACCGCTTTTCCGTGCCGACCATCGCTTCCAACTGCGCCCACTTGCGGCGCAAATTTTCCTTGGTGGA
>JANYCI010000345.1 GCA_025360325.1 Limisphaerales bacterium
AGCAAAAGCGGTTGATGACGTTGCTCAAGGAAAAGCGTCAGGCCGTCATCAGCCACGCCGTCACCAAAGGCTTGAATCCCCAAGCACCCCTGAAACCCTCCGGCATCGAATGGCTCGGCGACATGCCAGAGCATTGGAATCTCAAACCCGTGAAACATTTAGGATCAATCATTTCCGGTTTTGCATTTAGCAGCAGTGACTTCACGCCCTCAGGTATTCGTGTGTTGAAAATCGCCAATATTCAAACGTTTAGGATTGATTGGTCTGATGACTCTTATCTTCCGCACGAATTTTATGAACAACATCCGAAGTTTGCAGTGAAAAATGGGGACGTTGTATTCGCACTCACTCGACCAATAATATCGACCGGTTTGAAGGCTGCAGTTGCCGACATAGGTGGTGATCTAGTTTTACTCAATCAAAGAAACGCGCTGTTCAGACCAAATGAGGGGTCTGATAAACGCTATATTTACCAAGCGCTGTTCAGCAGTTCGTTCTTAGTTGCTTTTGAAAACAAGATTGATTTTACAGGGCAGCAACCCAATATTTCGCCAATAGATATTGGCAATATTAAGATTCCAATTCCCCCATATACCGAACAAACAGCTATCGCGGAATATCTGGAATCTGTGGCCACCAACTTCGATGCACTCACCGGTGAAGCCCAGCGAGCGATTGACCTATTGCAAGAGCGTCGGACCGCCTTGATTTCCGCCGCCGTCACCGGCCAGATTGATGTGCGCCCCGGAGCGCCGGTTTCCCAACCGGCTTAACGCACACAATGAAAACAAATCGCACATATCTCCAACCGCCCGCCGAAAGCCGACTTGGAAGTCGGCGCTCCGCCGAGGCCCAGCGGGCGATAGACCTGTTGCCAGCGCGCCGGACCGCCTTGATTTCCGCCGCCGTCACCGGCCAGATTGATGTGCGCCCCGGAGCGCCGGTTTCCCAACCGGCTTAACGCACACAATGAAAGCACATCACCCCCCTCTTCAGCCGTCCGCCGAAAGCCGGCTGGGAAGCCGGCGCTCCGGGCCATCCCGCCCGCCCTACAACCCCGGTTTGCAAAAACTGGTCGCGGGCAAACAAGCGTGGGCAGAACCGTTGTCCGATGAGGCGAAAGCACAGGGCTTTCTCGGCTGGCATCAGCGTGGCTATCTGCCGCACTGCGATTTCCCCGGAGTGACCCAGTTTGTGACTTTGCGCCTCGATGATTCGATGCCCGCCAGCCGACGCAGTGAATGGGAGGCTTTACTGCACTTGGAAGACAAACGGGAGCGCCGCACCAAATTGGAAGCGTATCTGGATCGCGGTTTTGGCGAGTGTCCGCTAAAGCAGCCGACCATTGCTGAACTGGCCGAAAACACGTTGCGCAGCTTCGATGGCCAACGCTATCGGTTGCAGGCGTGGGTGATCATGCCAAATCATATTCATGTGCTGGTGGACATCTGGCAGACGCCGCTGGCGGAAATTGACAAGAGTTGGAAACAATTCATCGCGCGGAGAGTGAACCGGCTGCTCGGGCGGGCCGGAAGATTATGGGAGCGCGAATATTGGGATACGGTGATTGAGGATGAGGAACACCGGCGCAAGGCGGTGCGCTATATCGAAGCCAATCCGGTGAAGGCGGGTTTTATGCACGAGGCCAGGGATTGGCCGTGGAGCAGCGCGCGGTTCCGCGATGAATATGGCCGACTGCCAGAGCCGGATGGCCGCTCCGGAGCGCCGGTTTCCAAACCGGCTTAACGCGAATGATGAAAACAAATTGTCCATTTTCGTCAGGCGAGCGCCGAAAGCCGACTGGGAAGTCGGCGCTCCGCCAGCCGTGGTCGTCGCCCGCCACCCTCACCGCCGAAGCCCAGCGGGCGATAGACCTGTTGCAAGCGCGCCGGACCGCCTTGATTTCCGCCGCCGTTACCGGCCAAATTGATGTGCGCGGAGTAGCGCACGCCAAACCAGAGAACCATTTGGTCGGAACCGACGAAATGGTCCCCCGATCTCGAAAATGATCACCCCATGAACCAAGAAATCACACCCTTTGAAACCATCCGCCGGACGAATCCAGCGGGCAATGAGTTCTGGTCCAGCCGGGATTTCGCCCGTGTGCTGGGCTATGTGAATTACCGTCACTTTCTCGGGGTGATCGAGAAGGCGCGCACGGCTTGTTTCAACAGCGGCCAACGGCTGGAAGACCATTTCGTTGATATCACCGAAATGGTCGGGATCGGCAGCGGGGCGCAGCGCCCGCTCAAGACGGTGATGATGTCGCGTTACGCCTGCTACCTCGTCATCCAGAACGCCGATCCGGCCAAGGAAATCGTGGCGGTGGGGCAGACGTATTTCGCCGTGCAGACGCGGCGGCAGGAATTGGGCGATCAGGAAATTGAGGAGCAACGGCGGCTCACCATCCGGTCGGAATTGCGGCGGCACAACAGCCAACTGGCGGACGCGGCGAAGGACGCCGGCGTGATCGCGCCGAAAGATTACGCAATCTTCCAAAATCACGGTTATCTGGGACTATATGCGGGCTTGGGGGCGCAGGATATTCACGCCCGGAAGCGGCTAAAAAAGGGCCAGCAAATCCTGGATCACATGGGCAGCACGGAACTGGCGGCCAACCTTTTTCGCGCCACGCAGACGGAGGAAAAACTGCGCCGGGAAAAAATTACCGGCAAAGACAAGGCGAACCGCACACATCGGGAAGTGGGGGCCAAAGTCCGCCAGACCATCAAAGAACTCGGCGGCACCATGCCGGAAGATTTGCCTGCGGCCGAGAGCATCAAGCAACTGGAAGCGAAGGCGAAGAAGACCATCAAGGATAAGAAACCGTAAAAAATTTCACCCCATGAGCCTGCATAAAGAAATCAATTTCGAGACGGAGATTTGCCAGCACCTCGCCACGCACGGCTGGCTCTACGCCGAGGGCGATGCGTCAACCTATGACCGGGCGCGGGCATTGTTCCCGGCAGACGTGCTGGCATGGGTGCAGGCCACGCAGCCGCAGGCATGGGAAATCCTCGTCAAGAATCATGGAGACAAAGCGGGTGAAACTTTGTTCGCCCGTCTGCGCGATCAGCTAGACCAGCGCGGCACGCTGGATGTCTTGCGCCACGGCGTAGAATTGCTTGGCCTGAAAAAACCGCTCAAGCTGGCCGAGTTCAAACCTGCGTTGGCGATCAATCCAGAAATCATCGCCCGCTACGCTGCCAACCGGCTACGCGTGGTGCGGCAGGTGAAATATTCCCTGCAAAACGAGAACAGCATTGATCTCGTTTTGTTTTTGAACGGCATCCCCGTCGCCACGGTGGAATTAAAAACGGATTTCACCCAAAGCATCGGCGACGCGATTGACCAATATCGCTTTGACCGCAATCCCAAACCGAAGGGACAAGCCGCCGAGCCGCTACTGTCATTCCCCAATGGCGCACTCGTTCATTTCGCCGTGAGCAACAGCGAAGTGGCGATGGTTACAAAGCTGGACGGCGCGGCCAGCGTGTTTCTGCCCTTCAACCAAGGCAACGACGGCGGCGCGGGTAATCCGGTGAATCCCAACGGCCATCGCACGGCCTACCTTTGGGAACAAGTCTGGGCGCGGGAAAGCTGGCTAGAAATTTTAGGCCGCTACTTGATCGCCCAGCGCGACCAAAAAAAGCAAATCATCAAAATCATTTTCCCGCGTTATCATCAGTTGGATGTGACGCGGAAACTGCAATCCGCCGTGCTGAAAAATGGCGCGGGCGCAAAATATCTCGTCCAACATTCCGCCGGTTCCGGCAAAACCAATTCGATTGCGTGGACGGCGCACTTTCTGGCGGAGCTGCATGACGCACAGGCCAAAAAGATTTTCGACACCGTGCTAGTCGTCTCCGACCGCACGGTCATTGATTCGCAGCTTCAAGAAGCCTTGTTCGATTTCCAACGGACCACTGGCGTGGTGGCCACTATTAAAGGAAATGAGGGTAGTAAGAGCGCCGAACTGGCAGAAGCATTGTCCGGCGATAAGAAGATTGTCGTTTGCACCATCCAAACTTTTCCGTTTGCCTTGGAAGAAGTCCGCAAGCTCGCCGCCACGAATGGCAAACGCTTTGCCGTGATTGCCGACGAAGCGCACAGTTCGCAAACAGGCGAAGCAGCATCGAAGTTGAAAGCCGTGTTGAGTCCCGAAGAATTAAGCGCCTTAAACGACGGCGGCGAAGTCAGCACGGAAGATTTGCTCGCGGCGCAAATGTCCAACCGCGCCGAAGACGGCGGCATCACGTTCGTCGCCTTCACCGCCACGCCGAAAAACAAAACGATGGAGCTTTTCGGCACGCGCCCCGATCC
>JANYCI010000058.1 GCA_025360325.1 Limisphaerales bacterium
GTCTGGCGACGTCCGGCTCGCGAGGACGCTCGCCCCACCCGTCTTCCATGAGCCAGATGCAAAATGTCTTTCCAACGTTTCCGCAAGATAGCCCGTCGAGAGAATGACATTGCGGATGCCTTGCGCGGCGAGATAGCGCACGACCCATTCGACGAACGGCTTGCCGTTCACGGGTGCCATCGGCTTGGGCAGATCGCCGAGCAGATGCTTGATACGCGTGCCGAAACCGCCGGCGAGAACGACGGCGGTAATTTGTTCAGGGCGGACGCTCACAAAAATTTTAGCCACAGATTTTCACAGATGAAACACAGATGGACGCCGAAAAATTCTTATCTGGGTTTCATTTGTGCCCATCGGTGGCAGAAAATTATACGTTAGAATAAATCGTGTTCCGCAAAATCGTGAAGCCTTTCATAAGTTCCACGATGCCGCGATCCAGGCTCCACTCCGGTTTGAAGCCAGTGCCAGCGATGCGGGCGTTGCTCACGATGTAATCGCGCTTATCCGGGTCTTCGCCAATCGGCGCTTCGACATACACAAACTTCGGCAGATGTTTTTGGATGACGGCGCAGAGTTCGAGCTTGGACAGATTTGCATCGTCGAGGCCGACGTTGTAGGGCTTGCCTTTCATCGTTTCAAAATTCGCGATGCCGTGCGTGAAAGCGCGGGCGACGTCGCGGATGTGAACGTAATTGCGTTTGAAATGTCCCTCGAAAATCAACACGGCGCGGTCGTGCATGGCGCGGTAAACAAAATCGTTCACGAGCAAATCCAAACGCATACGCGGCGCGCAACCGAACACGGTGGCGAGACGGAAGCTCAGGCTGTTCTCGCGGGAGAGGACGGCTTCCTCGGCTTTCACTTTCGTGACGCCGTAAGTGGAGAGCGGGCGCAGCGGCGTTTCTTCGGTGCAGAATTTTCCTTTTTCACCGACGCCGTAACCGCTGTTCGTGACGGGCATGATGACCCATTGCTGTTTGCTCGCGAGGCGGCACAGCATTTCCACGGCGGCCTGATTGGTCGAAGTGGTGGCGAGCGAATCGGTGTTGCAGATCGGCACGCCGACGAGCGCGGCCAGCGGGATGATCAAATCGGCTTTGGCGATGAGCGGTTTCATCAGCGATTCTTCGCGGCAATCCCCGCGCACGACGGAAAATTTTTCGTTGCCGCAGCAGTCCATCAGCGAGTTCTGGTTGAAATAAAAATTGTCCAGCACGGTGACTTCGTGTCCCTGCGCGAGCAAGGTGGGCGTGAGGATGGAGCCGAGATAACCGGCACCGCCGGTGATGAGAATTTTCATAAAAATGTTTTTTCGGAAATTATTTTGCGGCGGAAGTCTGCTTTTTTTTTGGCAGAAAAACAAGCACGCCCAACATCAAAATCGCGATGACGGTGGCGACGAGGGTGACTTGCAGCGGGCCGCTGGGGAGGATGTAGCTGAATTCCACCGTGTGCGCGCCGGGCGCGAGTTGCACGCCGCGCATGATGAAGTTGCAACGCAACAAATCGGCGGGCTGGCCGTCCACGGTCACGCGCCAGTTCGGATCAAACTTGTCGTTCAGCAACAGCACGGCGGGCGCGGTGGCGTTGGCGGCGAAGATGAGTTTCTTCGGCGCGTAACTTTTGAATTCCACGGTGCCGGGATCGGCCTCGTTGGTGGAAACCGTCGGTAGATTTTTTTTCGGCGTGGAAATCAAAACAGTTTTCGCGGGATCAAAATTCAGGTCGCCGAGCGTCTTCAAATTTTCTGGATCATTCGTGCTGACCTGCCAGTTGGCATACAGTTTTACGCGTGGCAGTGCGCCGGTGAATTCAAAGAGCGCGAGTTCACCATTGGCATCCGCAGTCGCGGTGAGGTCTTCGAGTTGCCGAAGTTCATCCACGCCGGGTTTGGGAATAATGTTGAAGCGGTCGGTGATGCGGAACCGGCGCTGCGCGGGGTCGAGCTGCTGATTGATGGTTCCCAAAAATTCTGCCGCGCCGAGCAGATAGCGGGTATTGGTCAACTGCCAGCGGCGCGCAATGAGCGGCACGGATTCCTGGGTGCCGCGCGGCGAAAGCGCCTCAAGATACATTTTCAAATCTTCCGGCATACGCGGCATTTGAATGATGTCGAGGCACTGAATGTTGTAATACGGAAAGTGATGTTGCATCCATTCGATGCGGTAAATGCCGTTGCCGCTGAAATAATTATTGAACCGCTGCTGCAAGGGCTGCTGGGGTTCGATCGGCAATCCGGCGACGCGATGTTCGTAAGGTTTGTCGCGCAATTTTTCCAAGATGGGATTCAGTGTGCCGACCTCGTATTTGTTTTTGTAATTCCAATGGATGACATACGGCAAATCGGCGCGCACGAGGTCAAAAACTAAAAACGCACCGAGCAGCCACGCGCCGAGTTTGGCGCGCGGGCCGGAAAAATAACCGGCGATGGCCACTAGAATCAAAGCCAGCGCCACCGCGAGCAGCGGGATGAACCAAGCGACTTGTGATAGCGCGAACGCGGCGATGCTGCCGCCGGAATTCTCATGGGTCGGATCAGGATCAGGGAAACCAACTTTGGCGAGATACGCGATGAAGGTTTTTTGTTCGCCGGAAAAAACCAGCCAGCCGATAATGCTGGCACCCAAAAGTCCGGCGCTGGCGTAAGCCCATTTGCGGTCAAAGCGGCTGGCGCGTTTCCACCAGTTGGAAAGTTGCGTCAGCAGGTCGGCAGATTTCGCTGCCGTGCCGTCCAGGTGCCGCACGCTCAAGGCGTGGACGCCGTAGGCAAATAAAATCGCCATTGCCCAACAGAAAAAGAGCAGGAATTTGCAGGGGTTTCGGATGGTTGAAAAATACGGCAGCTTGTAAAGCACCGCGTAGAAAACGGAAAATCTTCCCCACGAAACCAGCAGCGACAACACCAGCACGACGAACCAAAATAAAATTGTTTTTTTCTGTGCGGCCGTGAATGGCGAATTTTCCCGGCGGAACGCGAGTGCCACCGCGTAAGCCGCGAGCAGACACACGAGGATGCCGACGTAATTGCCGCCGCCAGTGAAGCGCATGAAATTGGATGCGGGCGGCGTGCCTTGACTGCCGTTGTCAAAATAACGATCCAACGACGGGTCGCGCCCGAGGCCGCCCCAGTAGTTGCCGCCCTCATAAAATTTTTTGAACGCGGGCATCATGTCCTTCGGCGAATCCTGTTTGTAGCCGCACAGGCCGGGAATGAAGAGTGCGAGCGATTCGCGTTTGGGCAGACTCCATTGCGTCGCCCAGTCCCAGTGCGCCGCTTTGCTCTCGGTGTCCTGCCCCGTGCCTGCGACGCCGGTGATGGAACCGCTGACAAGCGACAAGACCGTTTGCAATGCGATGAAACCAGCGAACACCGCGATGACGGCCACGCGGCTGACGCCTCGGAAAATTTTTACCGGCAGCGCGCCTTCCGTTTCCATCAGCGATTGGTAAAACGCATACAACGCCACTAACACGCTGCACAGCGCACCGACATCCGCGCCTTCCATCACGTTCATGCCCACGCAAAAACCGGCCAGCGCGAGGCGCGTCCAACGGGTGAGCGACGGCGTTTGCGGATTATTTGCGGTGATGAGCGCCAGCGCGAAAAAATTCATGCCGATGGCGATTTCCGCCGCTGCAACGCCCCAGCACGCGCCCGCGAAAAACATCGAGTTCAGCACCGCGCCGAGCGTGCCGAGCGTGACCGCCAACGGAGTTAATTTTAACGCGCGCAGCAACGACCAGACGCCGAGGCCGAGGATGAAGAGCGCGCACGCCGGAAAAAACTTCGCCAATCCAACCGGGCCGAGCACGAGGAAAATCAGGCTCGTGAACGTGGGCGACATTTCGCCGACGCTGCTGCCGATGTCGTTCAAATCATACCAACTTCCCGTCATCGCCGCCGGCAGTTGCCGCCACGCGGTGTTCTGCTGGCCGAGCGGACCATCGTTGGAAAAATGGACAAAGTCGGTCAGAAAACTCCGCCAGAATAAAGCCACCAGCACGATGGCGAGTAGTAGAACCGGCATCCAAGGATGCGATGTTTTCGAGGTGGAGGCAGGATTCGATTTGCTCATATTTTCGCCGTTCAGCCGTCAAAATTACCGATGTGAAATGCCGATCTTGATTGGGCACAGCATGAGTGTCAAGACAGGGGCAAGGCTGGTCTGTTCAAAAAAATGTCGCCCCGCAACGACGCCTTGGCTAAATTAGCCGGATGCAATCACAAGTTTTGGTCACGGGCGTCGCCGGCTTCATCGGCTCGCACGTCGCGGCGCATTTGTTGAAGCAAGGCCATCGCGTCGTCGGCTTGGATGACTTGAGCGGCGGTTTCACCGACTACATTCCGGCGGGCGTTGAATTTATTGAAGGCTCCATCACCGATGTCGCGCTGGTAAAAAAGATTTTTGCCGAACATAAATTCGATCACGTTTTCCACCTCGCCGCCTACGCCGCCGAAGGTTTGAGCCACTTCATCAAGCACTTTAATTACACGAATAATCTTCTCGGCAGCATCAATCTCATCAACGCCGCCGTGAATCACGAGGTGAAATGTTTTGTGTTCACGTCGTCCATCGCCGTCTATGGCCGCAACCAGTTGCCCATGACCGAGGAAGCCGTGCCGCAACCGGAAGATCCGTATGGCATAGCCAAATATGCGGTGGAACTCGACTTGAAGGAGGCGCACGAAATGTTCGGCCTGAACTATGTCATCTTCCGCCCGCATAATGTTTATGGCGAAAATCAAAATCTCGGTGATCGCTATCGCAACGTGATTGGTATTTTCATGAACCAGATCATGCAGAATCAGCCGATGACGATTTTTGGCGACGGCACGCAGACGCGGGCGTTCAGTTACATTAACGACGTTGCACCGGTGATCGCAGCGAGCATTGCGCGCCCGGCGTGTTACAACCAAGTTTACAATGTCGGTGCTGACCAACCTTACTCCGTGAACGAACTCGTGGATGTGGTCGCAAAGGCGATGGGCGCAACGCCGCAGGTAAAAAAATTAGAAGCGCGCAACGAAGTGGCTCACGCCTATTCCGCGCACGAAAAAGTCCATAAACATTTCGGCGACCTCATCAAAAACGTCTCACTC
Source organism: Limisphaerales bacterium (assembly GCA_025360325.1). Taxonomy (GTDB): domain Bacteria; phylum Verrucomicrobiota; class Verrucomicrobiia; order Limisphaerales; family UBA11358; genus UBA11358. The sequence continues at coordinate 5,102 of JANYCI010000058.1, forward strand.
ACCGACGGCGTGAACCGCATGGCGGCGTGGGCAAAAAAAGCCGGCGCGCGTCAGGGCAAGGCGTTTGAAGGCATTGAAGTCGCCCGCAACCTGCCGCCCGCGTGGGCCAAACTCATTGCCCCGGCGAAATAATTTCCCGCAATTTTTCAGAAGAAATTTATTATGAAGAACGAAGATCGTGTTGTCATTTCGGCGAAATTAGAAGACCGCCTCGTGTTCGCGCAGGAACTGGTGCGCGGCAAAAGAGTTTTGGATGTCGGCGGCGCAGGAATGCCCGCGACCGACAAGACCGGCGTTCACAACGTGCCGGGCATGGGCCAGTCGTCAACGCCGCCGGATCAAAGTCCCTTTGCCTTGTCCTATCGTAAAATCCGCGAGCTGTCCAAAGAGTATCGCGTCGTGGATCAGCCGCAGCCCGGTAAACAATTGCTCATTGATTATCCGCTCGACCTCAACCACGCCGACGCCGTGGCCGCGCTCGGCAAGGCGCTTGACGAGTATCGCCCCGAAGTCATCCTCTGTATGGAGACGCTCGAACACGTCAATTATCATTACGAAGTGATGAACCATTTTGCGCGCTGCGTCGAACGTGACGGCACGCAGGTTTTTATTTCATTGCCGAACAACGCGAACTGGCTGCTGAATGCGCTCGGCTGGAACCACGATCATTGCGTCGGATTTTTTCGCGACGTGGCATCGCGTTTCGTTTCGCGTTCCGCCCTCGGCAACCACACGGTGACTTATGTTCCGTGTTTTCAAAAGTATCTCTGGTATTGGCCGCTCGCCTACGTCGGCGCATTTTGTCAGCCGTTCAGCCTCGGTTTCCACGTCAAGCCACGCGGCAAATAATTTATGCGGGGAAAACTTGAACTTATTTCATTGCTGGCGCGAACCGGTTCCGACCCGAACCAGATTTTGGTGAAACTCGGACTTCGCGAGGCGTTGCTCAACTGCGACAGCGTGCTCGATGTCGGCTCCGGCGTGGCGCACACGCTGCGGCAGCTTGGCGTGAAGCACGCCGTGGGTGCCGAGGGTTATCTGCCATCGCTGGAAAAAGCGCGGAGCCAGAAGACGCATGATGACTATGTGCAATGCGACGTGCGCGACATCTCGAAACATTTTCAAGCAGGCCAGTTCGATGCGTGCATGGCGCTGGACGTGATTGAGCATCTTACCAAAGCGGACGGCATGAAACTGATCGCGGACATGGAACGCATCGCACGCAAACGCGTAGTGTTTTTTACGCCGTGCGGATTCTTGTCTCAAGGCAACACGGAAAAAGGCGATTTGCAGACGCATCTTTCCGGCTGGGAACCGGCGGAGATGGAAAAGCTCGGCTATCGTGTCATCGGTCTGCTCGGACCAAAAAAACTGCGCGGCGAATACCATCGGCTGAAACGCCGACCAGATGTTTTCTGGGGCTTGGTTTCGCTGGCCGGTCAAATTTTTTGGAGCAAGCGTCATCCCCAAGACGCGGCGGCGATTTTGTGCGTCAAAGAAATGAGTAAAAGCTGACGATCATTTCGGTTGAGTTTACTTCGCATCTACCTTCGGCGCGCCAAACTTGAACAGACGCGTCACTTCATGCCAACGCGTCGGTTTCAACCGCAAAAAACGCAGGAAGAAAAAATCGCCGCGCACCCGGAAGCCCGCGATGCGGCGACGCCATTCAAACACATGGCCGCGCATCTTGAACGTCTCCGTCACAGCGGAGATGTAGGCCTTCTGCACATGGCTCCAGCGTCGCAGGATCACGAGCATTACCAACGCTTCGGCAGCGAGCAGCAGCAAGTGCGGAATCAACAGCAGCAGCAAAATGTGTTGACTGTTTTTCAGCAGAAAAAAAAGCCCGTTGCGATTCGTAAGAAAGCGTTTGTAATCCGTCGTGCGCATCTCCAGCGTCTTGGTGTTGCCCATGGGATTCACCACCGCCGCGCCGCGATGATGCACGCGCGCCGCCGGCACGCAGACGACTTTTCCACCGGCAATCCACACGCGCCACGCGAGATCGGATTCATCCACATAAATCATCAGCTCCGGCGCGAAGCCGCCGATCTTGCGGAAAATCGCGGCGGAGATAAACAAGCTGCAACCGGGCGAACCAAAAGTTTCCCGAACCTTCTCGGCGCGTTTGCCGCCGGTGCCCATGCCGAACAAATCCAGACCGGAATCGCCGCCGCTTTGATACACGTCGTCGTCGTAATCCAAAACCAAAGGCGCGGCACTGTCGGCTCCGGCGCGCACGGTGTCGTTGTATAATTTTTCGAGGCAGTCCGGCTCCAGCCACGTGTCGTTGTTGAGGAACAGGAGAAATTCACCCGTGGCCACCGCTGCGCCATTGTTGTTCGCGCCGCAGTAAAAAAGATTCGCACCGTTCTGCTGGATACGACCTTTGGCGCCCGTGCGCGCGAGCCAGTCCTCGGTGAACTTCACGGAATCGTCGGTGGAATTATTATCCGTGAGGATGAGTTCGAGGTCGGAAAAAACGGTCTGCTTCTCGATGGATTCGTAGCAGCGCGGCAGCCAGCCTTGGCCGTTGTAGTTGAGCACCACAACGCTGATTTTGACGGGCGTATTTTTTTTCTCGCTCATGCGGACGGATAATTTCGCGCGGATGTTGGGAAATAAAAACAGAAAAGGAAAGCCTGCTGTGCAAGCGGCGGCGTCCTAATCCCGCCGGAGCGCGAGTTGTCCCAACTCGCAGCGGCGGCATCAAACCAGACGGCGTCGCTATTTTGCACACACACACATTTGACGACCCACGCGCTGCGGATTGAGGACAAGCCATTTCTGAAATCGTTCCAACCGCGCAAATAGTTGTTATTAAAGATAATTTTGGCATCACAACAACAAATAAATAAGCTACTCCAAAATGAATTTTTCCATTACAACGGTCTTTTTATCAGGGGCGTTTTCGACGGTAGTTGTTTCGGCTCTGGCTTTCTTGTTCAGAAGTTGGATTTCAGAACGCATCAAAGCTTCAATCCAGCATGAATACGAAACTAAACTTGAGGCCTACAAACACCAGCTACATAAAAGGGTCAGTCCCAGTCCTTTTATTCACTGGAGGTAGTCGAAATACTACCCGCCCGCATCTTCCCCGAGTTCGACGTTCCAATAGGCGAGATCTATAAAATGTTTCCAACTGTCGTGCCGGTAGAGGACGAAATTGATCTGCACAAACGGTCGCCATTTCGGGCGCTTGGGTTTGCGGACGAGGTTCATGCCGGCTTCGTGCGGGGTGTGGTTGCTCTTGCGGGTGTTGCAGGTGATGCAGGAGCAGACAATGTTTTCCCACGTGGTCGGCCCGCCCCGGTCGCGCGGGATGACGTGGTCGAGGTTCAGGTCTTTGCGCTCAAAAATTTTGCCGCAGTATTGGCAGGTGTCGTGGTCGCGCTCAAAAATATTGTGGCGCGTGAATTTCACTTCCTTCTTGGGCATCCGGTCATACATGAAGAGCAAAATAATCTTCGGCATCCGGATGCGGAAGGAGATGGCGTGGACGGAATCTTCGTTGGGCGCGTCGCTGGAGACATCGCGCCATTCTTGGAAATTGAAGGTGCGGAAGGAGCCGTCGGTATTTTCCAGCACCACTTGGGCGTGGCCTTGGAAGAGGAGGGTGAGCGCGCGACGTGCGGTGCAAACATTGACCGCCTGCCAGAGGCGGTTCAACACTAAAACGTGCTGGTTCAACGCGGATTTCATGGCGTTACAATGGGCGGCACGCTACCAAACGGTTTTGGCGGGGTCAATGGCGGGCAGTAAAAATCGGCGCATGACGCGGATTGCAAAAAAAATTCGCTCTGGCATGATTTCGCGATATGAAATTTTTCCTCACGGTGGTCGTGATTGTTTTTGCCTCGCTCGCGCCGGTTCAGGCGCAGCAAGAAGCGGATGAAAAATATCTCGATATCTATTCGCTGATCCAGTCGGCGGAAAGCTTGGCCAGCAGTGGCGAAACGCGCGACGCCGCCGCCGGTCTCGCGGACGCGCAATCGCAGTTGCAGAAATTTCAGAAGCTTTACCCGACGTGGAACCCGGACATCGTGGCCTATCGTCTGAACGACATCGCGGCGAAAATGTCCTCGATGAAGGGCCAGCCTGCGCCAAAAACGGTGAGCGGTTCGAGCACGACTGGTTCCAACGATCCGAACGCGAAGTTGCGTTCGACGGTCACTGATTTGTCGGCGCAGTTGCAGAATATGCAGACGGAGAATAATTCGTTGCAGGCGAAACTCAAGGAAGCGCTGGCCTCGCAACCCGCCGCCGTGTCTGCCACGGAGCTGGCCAAGGCGCAGGAGATCATCAAGGAATTGACGAAGCAAAATGATTTGCTCAAAGCGCGTCCGGCCACGGATACGAACTCGCTGGCGACCAAAGCGGAACTGGAAGCGTATGTGCAGAAGTTCGCCGCCGAGCGCGCGCGGGCACAAAAGCTCACCTCGGAAAACGCCGACTTGCTGTCGAAACTTTCTTCCGGCGCGGTGCCGGATGCGTCGGCGTTGGCGGCGTTGCGAGCGGAAAATGACAAGCTGAAAACGCAGATCCAGGATTTCAATGCCGCGTCAGCGAAGCTGCCGGACTATGACCGCGTCGTGGCTGACTTGCGCGATGCGCGCGCAAAGATTGCGGAACTGCAAACCGCCGTCACCATCACCACGCTGGAAAAATCGGCGTTGGAAAGCAAGGTCACCACTTTGAACAAACAGGTGAATGTGCTCACCGCCGAGGTGGCTGATTTGCACCGGGCGAATTACGAAGCGCGCGTCCGCGATCTCGCCGAACAAAAGGCCGAGCTGGAACGCAAGCTCGCCGCTTTGCAGAAAAATCCCCCGCCGGTCGCTACCAAGAACGATACCGCCGAGCAGATTACCAAACTGAACGCCGAAGTGGAGTCGCTCCGCAAACGCTTGACCGTGGCCGAGACCAAACCCATTGCCTACTCCGCCGAGGAACTCGCGCTCTTCCAGCAGCCCATGCCCAAGCGGAATGTGGATGTGGAGCCGGTAAAAAAATCTACGGCCCAGCTTCCGGCTGGCACCTCGGAACTCGTCGCCTCCGCGCAAGATCATTTTGCCAAGCATGAGTTCGACGAGGCCGAAGCTGACTATCAGAAAATTTTGGAACGCGACCAGAACAACGGCCTCGTGCTGGCCAACCTCGCGACCATTGAGTTGCAAGAAAACAAGCTCGACGATGCCGAGAAACACATCAAGGCCGCGCTCGCGCAAACCCCGAACGACGCCTATAACCTTTCCACCTACGGCTACTTGCTGTTCCGTCAGGAAAAATTTCAAGACGCACTCGTGCCGTTGAGCCACGCGTCCGAACTCGACCCGGAAAATCCCGAGGTGCAGAATTATCTGGGCGTGACCTTGAGCCACCTCGGCCAACGCGCCCAAGGCGAAACCGCGCTCCGCAAGGCGATCCAGCTCAACCCGAATTACGCTCCGGCCCACAACAATCTTGCCGTGATGTATCTGAGCCAAGAGCCGTCGTATCCGCGCCTGGCCCGGATGCACTACCAGAAAGCGCTCGACGCCGGCCAACCGCATAATCCCGACCTCGAAAAAATGCTCGCCGACAAAGGCGCGCCCCTCGAAGCCCCCGCCGAAAACAGCGCGCCCGCTGAAGCGCCCGCGAAATAATTTCGCAAAGAAAATAATTTCGCCACAGTCGGCTGGGCAGTTACGCCCAGACATTCGTTGCATCTGTGTTTCATCTGTGAAAATCTGTGGCTAACAAATTTTTACTGTGGCCACTGAAACTCTCCATTACGAAAACGCGCGATTCGCGCAACAACTCTTCAATCACGAGCCGCGCAATCTGACCGCGCTCGAAACCGAACTCGGCGTGAAGGCGACGGCGCGCGAAGGTTGGATCAAACTCGACGGCGCGGCGCAAAATATTGAACGCGCGAAACAACTGTTCACCTCGCTCGAAGCGATGTTGAAAGCTGGCTCGCCCGTGAAGAACCGCGAGTTCACGCACGCATTGGCCGTCGTAAAAAATGACGGCGCGGCGATGCTCAAGGCGATGGTGGGCGACCGCGTGCAGACGCATGATCGCAAGTCCGGCGTCACCGCAAAAACGGTCGGGCAGAAAAATTACATCGAGGCGATTCGCAAGCACGACATTACGTTCGGCATCGGGCCGGCCGGCACGGGCAAAACTTATCTGGCGGTGGCGATGGCGTTGTCGGCCTTGCGCGACGGCAGTGTTTCCCGATTGATTCTCACGCGACCGGCGGTGGAAGCAGGCGAGGCGCTGGGGTTTTTGCCGGGTGATCTTTACGAAAAAATCACGCCGTATCTGCGTCCGCTCCACGACGCGATGCACGATATGTTGCCCGCCGATGAAATCGTCAAGCACATGGAACGCGCGACGATTGAGATCGCGCCGCTGGCTTATATGCGGGGACGCACGCTGAACGGCGCGTTCATCATTCTGGACGAGGCGCAAAATTCTACGACGGAACAGATGCTGATGTTTCTCACACGGCTCGGCCACGGTTCCAAGGCTGTCATCACCGGCGACGAGACGCAGGTGGATTTGCCGTCGCATAAACAATCCGGGCTGGCCGAGGCGCATCGTGCGCTGAAAAATACGGAAGGCATCGCCATTGTGGAATTTTCCAAGCGCGACGTGGTGCGGCATCCGCTGGTGCAACGCATCATCGCGGCGTATGAGGAACATCGCGGCACGGGCAAAGCGAAATGAACGTCGTTATCGCCAACCGTCAGCGGACGCGGAAAATAAATTCCCGTCGGCTCAAGCAAATCATTGGCGAACTTTTTTCGGAATTAAAAATCACGGAGGCGGAACTCGGAATTCATCTCGTCGGGGCGAAGGAAATGGCGCGGGTGAATTGGGATTTTTTGCAGCACGAAGGTTCAACGGATGTCATCACGTTCGACCATTTGGAAACAGGAGTCAGGAGTCAGAAGTCAGAAGTCAGAATCCACGGTGAACTATTTGTGTGCGTGGATGACGCAGTTTTACAGGCGAAACAATTCAACACCGACTGGGAATCCGAAGTCATGCGCTATGTCGTCCACGGGGTTTTGCATCTGCTGGGTTACGATGATTTGCAGCCGACGTTGAAGCGCAAAATGAAGCGCGAGGAAAACCGGCTCGTGCGTTTGCTGGAGAAAAAATTTCCGCTTGCGAGCCATGATTGAAAATTCTGCGGGCATCATTTTACGCACGCGTCCATTGACGGAAACGAGTTTGATCGTGTGCTGGCTTACGCCGGAACTGGGGCGCGTGGCGACGGTGGCGAAGGGCGCGCGCCGCGCCAAATCACCGTTCGCGGGCAAGCTGGATTTATTTTACACGGCGGATTTTTCCTTCACGCGCAGCCGCAGTTCCGAACTGCACAATTTGCGCGAAGTGAAATTGCACGCGACGCGCAGCGGCATTCGCACGGACATGGGCAAACTGCAACAAGCCGCCTACGCCGCCGCGTGCCTCGAACAAGCGACGGAAACGGAAACTCCGCTGCCGGAAATGTTCAAGCTCGTGGAAAGTTTTTTAGATTTTCTCGGAAGTCATCCCGCGTTGCCACGAAATATTTTTGCGTTCGAATTAAAATTGCTCCGCGAACTTGGACTGGAGCCGGATTTCGCGGAAACGCGGCTCACGCCCGGCACCAAAAAAATCGTCGAAACGTTTTTGGAAAATGATTGGGCCGATCTGCTGCGGCTGAAATTATCCGAGCCGCAGGAAAAAGAACTCGCCCAGTGGCTGCACGGCTTCCTGATTTTTCATCTCGGCAAATTGCCGCGCGGACGCGCAATGGCGCTGGCGTAGCGGCGATAGCTTTCCGGCCTCCTCTCCCCCCAGCGGGGGAGAGGATTGAGGTGAGGGGGCGACGTGGCAATGCTGGACGTGTCCGTGCCAGTAAGTCCGCCCCCCCCTCACCCTGACCCTCTCCCCTAACAGGTGCGGGGAACCGCTGCAACGTCGTTGTCGGTTTTCCGAAGTTTGGGTGGTTATCGAGCAGAGTGATCCGCCCAAACGTTGGTTTGGGAAATGCTCTCCGCCATTTTATCGTTTCGACATAAGCCACCACGCCTGTTATTTAATTTCCATTCACATGAAAAAATCATCGGTTCGAATCGTCGCCGCCTGCACGGGAATTTTTTTCTCCGCCCTCATTGCCTCGCGAGCACAAACGCCGGAAGCCGTCACGCCCAAGTCTGTCCTCGACGTGATGCAACGCGTGGCGGACTGGCAACTGGCGAATCCGTCCAAACACAAAACCACTGACTGGACGCAGGGTGCGGGCGATGCGGGTTTCATGGCGCTCGCGGGAATTTCCGGCGACGCGAAATACCGCGATGCCATGCTCGCGGTGGGCGAGACGAATGAATGGAAACTTGGCCCACGGAAATTTCACGCGGACGACCACGCCGTCGGGCAGACGTATGCGGAACTTTATTTTCTCTGGCGCGACCCGAAGATGATCGCGCCGCTGCGCGAACGGTTTGATGTCATTCTCGCCGAGCCGTCCAAGGTCGAGAGCCTCGCCTTCAACCAGCCCAAGGGCATCGCCGGTGAAAATTGGTCGTGGTGCGATTCGCTGTTCATGGCACCACCCGCGTGGGTGCGGCTCTACGCCGCGACGGGCGAGGAAAAGTATTTGAACTTCGCCGTCAAGGAATGGTGGCGCACGACGGATTATCTTTACGACAAGGACGAGCATCTGTTTTTCCGCGACAGCACTTACTTCAAAAAGACCGAGGCCAATGGCAAAAAAGTTTTCTGGGGACGCGGCAATGGCTGGGTCATCGCCGGACTCGTCCGCACGCTGCAATTTCTGCCGATGAATCATCCCGACCGTCCGCGTTTTGAAAAACTGTTCAAGGAAATGGCGGCGAAAATTTTGACGTGCCAGCAGCCGGACGGACTCTGGCGCGCGAGTTTGCTCGACCCGGAAAGTTATCCGCTCAAGGAAACCAGCGGCTCCGGTTTTTACACCTACGCGCTGGCGTGGGGTGTGAATCAGGGTTTGCTCGACAAGGCGCAGTTTGAACCCGCCGTGCGCAAGGCGTGGGCGGCGCTCGTGGCGTGCGTGGCGGCGGACGGCAAGCTCACGCACGTCCAGCCGATTGGCGCGGACCCGAAGAAATTTGATGAGGGCGCGACGGAAGTTTACGGCGTCGGCGCGTTCCTGCTCGCGGGAAGCGAGGTTTATCGGATGGCAGTTGTTGAAACAAGTCTTGGGAGAACGACTCACACCTTAATTATTTTTGAAGATGCACCCATCACTCTTGTAATTTCAAATCTAGCAAAAGTCTGTGGTCTTGACGGAATGTATACCTTTGATCCAAAACTTGGTTATCAAAATTCAAGCCAAGAACCTGACGTTTCATTTCACGGTGAGAAGTGGAAATACTACACCTCGGAAAAAGCATTTTATACCTTGCTAGACAATTACAATTTAGAGGCGGATATCCTACCTGAATCTGGCACCCTCCTAATTACCAAGAAGAAAAAGAATCATCAAATGCCCCAATTTGCGTCGGGCGTTTATCCGATGTTTTCTATAAACGTAAAAAATTATTCAGGTTTCTCCCGAGATTGTGAAACCATTGAACGGCCGCTCGACGATGATGCAACAAATTATGTTGTGATGGATGGAAACTCTTCGCGAATTTTAGATTCACAGATTTACACGGAACCGATGCCTAATGATTTTTCCGAACCGAAATCATCAGCGCACATTGATATGGAGACTGGAAAACTGTCAGTTACTTCACCGACAAAACAAAAAGCGCAAACCAAAATACTCTTTCAATCCGACTTTGCACCGAACGAGACAAAAACATTTTACATTTTAGATGCAAGCGCGTTGGCCGCCACGCCGCCGCCCATCGTAAAAACCTTTGCCCGCTTCGTTCCCGAACGCTTTGACGATTTTGCGTGGGAGAGCGACCGCATTGCGCATCGCATCTACGGCCTCGCGCTCATCAAGGCCGAGGGCACCATCAGCAGCGGCGCGGACGTGTGGATCAAAAAAGACCGCCGCCTCATCCTCGACGAAATGTATGCCACGAAACATTATCACGAGGACAACGGCTCGTTCATGGACGATTATCGCGTGGGCAAATCGCGCGGCTGCGGCGGCCTCGGCATCTGGGACGGCAAAAAACTCGCCGTGTCGAGCAACTGGCAGAAGTGGAAAGTCATCACCACCGGCCCGATCCGCTCGGAATTTGAATTGACCTACGACGCCTGGGACGCGGGCAATGGCCGCATGGTTTCCGAGGTGAAACGCTTCAGCATTGATGCCGGTTCGTGGATGACAAAGGTGAGCAGCACGATTTTGAGCGAAGATAAATCGCCGCTGACCATCGGCGTGGGTTTTGCCGAACGTGCTTGCCCGACGAACCGCGAAGAATTTATTTCAAATGATTTGACCGAAGGCTGGATGACTTACTGGCAGCCGGAAGACGTGCCGAAAGGCACGACGGCGGTGGCGATTCTGCTGCCGCGCAATTTCGTGAAAGAATTCACCAACGATAATCCGTCAATGCCTGATAGCGTGAAACACGCGAACGTGCCGCAGCCGACGCACGAGGGTTATCCGCCCATCCGCACGCAACTAGCCGTCACGCAGACCGAAATTGGCAAACCGTTTGAATATTATTTCGGCGCGTGCTGGGATCGCAGCGGCGATTTCACGAATCATCTCCAGTGGGAAAATTATTTGAAACGTTTCGCCGAACGCCGCGACACACCGCTCACGGTGACGGTGGGGAACTAAAAAAATTAAACCGCTAATCCGCGCTGATCTTTGCTGATAAAAATTAGCGATGATTAGCGAAAATTAGCGGTTTCATTCCCCTGCCCTTTTTATCATTTCCCCTTCGGCTCGCGCCCGATCCATATGCCGCTCACGCCGTAGTCCCATTCGAGCTGCGGGATGTTCGGATGCCCGCTGCCTTCGCCGCGAACGACGAGCCGGTCCGCCGGTTTCATTTTGGCGACCCACGGCGCGTAGCCTTTCGCATCGTTGTTGTTCCAAAGAATTTTTTGGAACGTATCGAAATCTTCCTTCGGCATGAGCGCGGGTTCGTAGCTGGTTTGGTAGCGCCAATCGCCGTGCGGATTTTTGAAAAAGGTCTGGTAAAAAATGCTCATGTCGGCGGAATACAAAATGCCGCCCGGCTCCGGCATCCAGCCCGCGAGTTCGGGGTGTTCGGCCTCCGATAGAAACTGCCATGTTAAATTTTTGGTCCAGCGCTCGTTGAAGTCGCTGGTCACGGCGAGAAAGGTGGCGAGCGCGAGAATCGTCGTGAGCAGTAGCCGCCGCCATGAGTCCGCCACAATTTTTGCCGCAAAGAGAAAATCAATTTCCGTCGCGAGCCAGACTAGTAATGCGGGCCAACCCCAATCCTCCCAAAATCGTCCGACGCGAAACGCGAGCAGCCAGCAGCCGCACATCAGCCAGAACGCCGGGTTCTGGCTCAATGTGGTAGGGCGAGCGTCCTCGCGAGCCGCGAGAACGTTTTGGCTTACGTCGGCTCGCGAGGACGCTCGCCCCACC
>JANYCI010000140.1 GCA_025360325.1 Limisphaerales bacterium
GGTCAGTTCCGCCTGGCTGGCGGCCAGGACTTCCTTGTGCAGCGAACGCCCGTGCGAATCAATCGTCACCACGGCGGGGAAATCCGCCACTTCCAATTCCCAGATCGCTTCCGGCGAGCCAAACTCTTTTTCAAAATACACGTTGCGCACCTTCTTCACGCATTCCGCCAGCACCTGCGCCGCGCCGCCGATGGCGTGCAGATACACGCAGCCGTTCAGCTTGCACGCTTCTGCCGTGCGATCACCCATGCCGCCTTTGCCGATGACGCCGCGCACGCCGAAATCGTGGATGATCTGGCCTTGATACGGCTCTTCGCGGATGGACGTCGTCGGGCCCGCGGCGGTGCATTGGTAGCTGCCGTCGGCCTGCTTCATCCTCACCGGGCCGCAATGATAAACGATACCGTCGCGCAAACTCACGCCGTCCGGCAACGCGCCGCCTTCGTGCAAATACTTATGCACCGCATCACGCCCGGTGAACACCGTGCCGGAAATCAAAACCTCGTCGCCGACTTTCAGCGCGCGGATTTTTTCCTCGGAGAAGGGAAGGGAAAGCTTGGTCATGGCGTTGATTTGAATTTAATGTTTCTGGCAAATGTTGTCACGGCTCTTGGCGCGATCGGTTATTTCACGGCCTTGAATTTGCCTTTGATTTTCTTGTCACCTTTTTGCGTCTGCACAATTTTTTTGGCCGCCGTGGCTTCCGCCAGTTTTTTACGCACGAGCGTCTCAGGTTGGGCGGAATTTAACTCCACCGCCGCTTGAATCGTGAACTCGCCATCCGGCCATTGAATCGTATCGCTCATGCAAAATACTGTGAAGGATTCCCGCTCCGGTAACAACCAAAACTCGCGCGCCGCCGCGATGCAAACAACGCCGCTTGACATACATTGCAACTCTATGTATCGTGCCTCTATGATTCGCAAGGAACTCGTGGCCGCGTCCGCCGAACCGCTGATCTTGTCGCTGCTCGCGAAAGGCGAGAGCTACGGCTACGCCATCATTCAAGAAGTGAAGGAACGCTCCGGCGGCAAGCTGAACTGGACGGACGGAATGTTGTATCCAGTGCTGCACCGCATGGAAAGTCGCGGCCTCATCAAGTCGCGCTGGGGCGAAAGCGAGACGGGCCGCAAGCGCAAATACTATTCGCTGAAAAAAGACGGCAAGCACGCGATGACAAAACACCACGAGCATTGGATGCTGGTTCATTCGGTCTTGGCCGGCCTAAAAGGAGGCCAACGTGTTTGACCTCGAAAAATCCATAGCAACGTGGCGCGCGCAAATGCTCGCCGCCGGCATCGCGCCCGTGCCGCTGGACGAATTGGAAATTCACCTGCGCGAAGAAATTGGGCAACAGATAAAAGCCGGAATGAATGAACAATACGCCTTCGCGTTTTCAGTTGGAACAATTGGCGACGGCTCCCGGCTGAAAACAGAATTCGAGATCATTCGCGCGGCAGAGGAAGCCAGCGATTGGCGGATGAAAGAGATTTTATTTTTTGCCAGTCTGACCGCTTTCTCCCTGTGCCTCGCCGCCGCGCTGGTTTTCAAGCCGGGCAACCTGAAAGAACTCGCACCCGCCCAGCAATTCTCGGCATTGATGGCGCTCATCACGATGATAGCGTGTGCCCTCGGCGGGCGTCTCTTTTACTGGGTTTTTCCGCGCATCTCGAAACGGTCGCGCTACATCGCCTGCATTTCCGCCGGTGCGCTGGCCGTGTTCGTTTTGGTGATCGCGTTCGACGTCGTTTTCCAACGGGTTGATTTCACCGTCGGCCAGCTCATCGTGGCCTTGCTGTGGACGATGATGCCGACGTTTGGGATTTTGTTCGGCTTGATTTCGGGAATTGAAAACAGCTTCCACAAAAAATATGAGCAAGCTTGAACAACAAATTGCCGGGTGGCGCGAGCAAATGCTGTCTGCCGGAATCCAAACGCCCGTGCCGCTGGAAGAATTGGAGATTCATCTGCGCGAAGAAATCGGGCGGCGGGTGAACTCTGGAGCAGACGAACAAAGGGCCTTTGAAATTTCCGTCCAGCAAATGGGCCGGCCGGAATTGCTCAACCGTGAATTCAACAAAAGCGAAAGGAACATTATGACGAAAAGACTGATTGCCAGCGTGGGGATTTTCATCCTGCTGCTGGGCGTGACCATGATTCTGCCGGCGCTGGGAAAACACAAGCAGCGCAATGTCGCGGCGTTGTCCGCCGGGGCAAGTTACGTCTCTCTCACCTGGATGGATGACGAAAAATTCGGCCTCGCCTTGGGGACAACCTTTGCGCTTGCCGGTGCGACCACGATGCTTTTCGGTTTCAAACAACGCAAAGCCTAGCCATGTTTCATCTCGAACAATCCATCGCCGCGTGGCGCGCACAAATGCTTGCCGCAGGAATCCAAACGCCCGTGCCGCTGGAGGAATTGGAAATTCATATGCGTGAGGAAATCGAAAGACAAAAAAAGTCGGGGTTGGATGAAAAATCAGCTTTTGAAATTTCCGTTCAGCAACTTGGGCCAGACACCTCTATTGAAAAAGAATTTTCCAAGATCAGCAGTCATCACGTTGAACCGCTCGATAGAAATTCAATTCGTCTGAATATTCTCGCGACATGGTTCTTATTGGCCGGCTTAAGCGACGCAGCTTTGTTTTGTTACCGGCCTAACTTTGCCCCTTATACAGAATTTGACCCTCAAACAGGCGTTCCCATATCTAGGGTTCAAATTTGGTTCATACTTTTTGGAGCGATACAATTCCTGATTGGCATCGGGCTTTTCCAGCGGCGAACAGTCGCACGAATTTGTGTGTTTGCTTGGACTTTGATTTTGATAAGCGGATTCACACAAAATCATTTTCATGTTTATTGGCTGCCTTTTTTTCACTATCCAGCCTGGCTTTATTTTCCAGCCATCGGAGGTGTGTTGTCCCTTTCTGCCTCGTCAACATTCCCACAGATTGCGCCCTACCTAAATCTAGTGGTTTTAATCTGGGGAAGCTTGTTTTTATTCAGGCCCACAGCGGGAAGTCTTTTTAAAAACACTGAAAAACGCAAAATTTAATTCCGCGCCACCAGAAATTGTTTCAACTCCTCCGCCGCCTTGCCGCCGAAGCCGGGGACTTCCGCGAGCTGTTCCAGCGTGGCCATTTTTAATCGCTGCACCGAACCGAATTTTTTCAGCAGCGCCGCCTTGCGCCGTTCGCCGATGCCGGGAAAATCATCGAGAATGCTTTCGGAAATTTTCTTGAGCCGCAACTGCGCGTTGAAACTGTTTGCCACGCGATGACATTCATCGCGCAAACGCTGCAACAGTTTCACCGCCGGATGATCGAGGCCGAGGCGGAGCGGCAGACTTTTTTCTGGCAGATAAATTTCCTCAAACTCTTTTGCCAGGCCGATGACGGGAATTTTTTCGAGGCCGAGTTTTTTTAATTCTTCGCAAGCGGCATTCAACTGGCCGCGCCCACCGTCCACCATGATTAAATCGGGAAAGGTTGAAGGTTGAAGGTTGAAGGTTGAAGGTTCTGTGTTCTCATCGCCTTGGGACTTTAGACTTTGAGCTTTGGACTCTTGTTTCAATCGCGCATACCGCCGCCGCACCACTTCCGCCATGCTCGCGAAATCATCCTGCCCTGCGACGCCTTTGATCTTGAAACGGCGATAATTCGCCCGGTCAGGCCGACCATTTTTGAAACTCACGCACGATGCGACCACGAACGTGCCGCTGATATTGGAGATGTCAAAGCCTTCAATCCGCAATGGTGGCGCGGGCAGGCCGAGAATCTTCGCCAGCGCCACCAAATCTTTTTCGGGATGAATCTGGAGCGGCAAGTTGTAAGGCACGCGCGCAAATTTTTCCGTCTTCTTCCACGTCTCTTGCAAATCGCGGATGAGATCGCGCAACTCCGCCGCCTTCTCGTAGTCGTGCGCGGCGGCGGCCTTTTTCATTTCCGCTTCGAGCTGTGGCTGCATTTCGCGCGTCTGGCCTTCGAGAAAATTACACGCGGCATTCACCTGTTCGAGATACTGTTCGCGCGTCACGTTGCCGACGCACGGCGCGGTGCAGTTTTTCAAATGCGCGTAGAGGCAATGTTTGTAATCGCTCTCACCCGGTGTGAACACGCGGCAGCCGCGCAGATTGAATTGTTTTCGCGCGAGCGCGACGGTGTTGCGGAGCGCGAGGGAATTCACAAACGGACCGAAGTAACGTGCGCCGTCATCTTTTTTCAAACGCGTGAAAACAAGATTGGGAATCGGGTCGTTCAGATTCACCTTGAGCATCAGGTAACGCTTGTCGTCGCGCAGGCTGATGTTGAAGCGCGGCTTGAATTCCTTGATGAGCTTGCTTTCGAGCAGCAGCGCCTCCGGTTCGCTGCGCACAACGTGGATATCGAAATCACAGATCGCCTCGACGAGCGCGTTGAATTTCAAATCCCAGCCCATGCGCCGCGACGATTGAAAATAATTGCTCACGCGCTTCCGCAAATCACGCGCCTTGCCGACGTAAATCACCGTGCCGAAGCGATCCTTGTGCAGATACACGCCAGGCTTGTGGGGCACGGCGGATAATTTTTTGCGGATGGCTTCGGAAACGGGCACGGCAAAATCTTCAACGCAAAGGCACGAAGGCGCAAAGAAAATTTAGGGGATGACCAACCGTTTTAGAGCCACAGCTTGATTGGTGAAGGCTGAATTCAATCTGGCACCGATAGAACTTTCGCAATGGCCGTCATAAAAACTCAACACGCCGCGAACCAAGTTTGTAGCTTCATGCAATTCGTGAGTCCAAGCAACTTTTTCGCCGACACGCCAGATCACCAACCCGGGTTTCACCGGCGATGCGTCAATCGCCAGATGCCGGTCCCCAGAAAGAACCGAGTTCGCCGGATTGGTCGCAGCGTCCAAAGCGATAAAGTAACTGAGATTCGATGAGCAAAGAAAATCGGGACGCACCGACGCCGCTCTGGACTTGTCACTCGGACAAATAAAATTGGTGGCGGCATACGCGTCGCCCGCAAGCAACTTGAAATTTGGCACAGCAAGCCCCGTCTCGGATAATTCCTTCGTTCCCGCGACATTGGTCGAGGCTTCCCACGGGAATTTATCGCCGTTATCCCCGCGCCAAATGTAAAAACCGATGAGGTTTTGCTTTTGCCGATTTTCACAAACAATCAAAAGAGCCTTGTGATGCGGATCAAAATCCAGCGGCATGACCATCGCAAACACAATAAAAAGAACAATGACTACCACGAGCACTTCGATTAACGTGAATCCTTCACCGCCCGGAGTTTTGCCATGCACTTTCACAATGGCGCAAAATAATCGCGCTGGCGTGTTTGTCCAAATAAAAAACCGTTGCGAAAATATCACTCGCCGCATCACCAATTTTGGTAGCAACCAGTCCTTGCGCGGCGGCGTCTGGTATTTTTTAATTCGCCCATGAACTCCCGCCGCTTCGTTGCGCTTGCGCTCACCACGCTTTTTTGCGGAACGATTTTTCTCCGCGCCGCTGATGACCCATTCGCCTGGCCGCCCATCACCGCGCAGCAAAAACCGTGGGCCTTCAACTGGTGGATGGGCAGCGCGGTGGACAAAACGAATCTTACCAAAGAACTCGAACGCTACGCTGCCGCCGGACTCGGCGGCATCCACATCATCCCGATTTACGGTGCGAAAGGTTTTGAGGATAAATACATCGACTATCTCTCGCCCAAATGGATGGAGATGATGGGC
>JANYCI010000254.1 GCA_025360325.1 Limisphaerales bacterium
ATACAGCCTGGGCAACGCGCAGAGCTATTTCGCGGCGCATCTCGCGGTCGGTGACTATTATCAGGAAGGGCAGAAGGTGGCTGGCGAATGGTTTGGTTCGGGCGCGCAGTCGCTGGGCCTGAACGGAAAAATTCGGGAAGCCGATTTTCTCGCTCTTTGCGAGAATCAAAATCCCCAATCCGGCGACACACTGACGCAGCGGACGAATACCGTCCGCGAAGAAGACGGAAAAGCCGCCGTCAATCGCCGCATCTTCTATGATTTCACTTTCTCTCCGCCCAAATCCGTCTCGGTGATGGCACTGCTGGCCGATGACCAACGGATTGTTGAAGCGCATCAACGCGCCATTCAAATTGCCCTCAAGGAATTTGAAACCTTCGCCGCTACTCGTGTTCGTAAAAAACAAACGGACGATACGCGGCTCACGCGCAACGTAGTGGCCGGTCTGTTCACCCATGACACCTCGCGGGCGCTTGATCCACATCTGCACACCCATTGCATCTTCTTCAACGCAACGTTCGATGAGACAGAACATCAATGGAAAGCGCTGCAAAATTACGAAATGCTCCGGGCGCGGAAATACGTCGAATCCGTTTATTACCATGAATTGATCCGCGACCTGCGAAAATGTGGCTACCAAATCAGGAATCAACCGCGCGGTGATTTTCAGATTGAGGGCGTGGGTGATTCCATTTGCAAACGGTTTTCCAAACGCCATGAGCAAATCAACGAGGCATTGGATGCGTTGCTCAAAGAAAAGCCTGAACTGGCCAACGCCAATCTGAAAGACCTGCGGGAACGGTTGGCGACGGCGGAGCGTTCGCGGAAAATTAAGAATCAAAACACTGACGAACTCCGGCACTGGTGGGAAGCGCAGTTGACGCCAGACGAATTTATATCGTTATGTAAATTGACTACAGGTCGAGTAGAACAAACGGCTGCCATCAATCCGGCGGCGATTGCCGAAGAAGCAATAGCCTGGGCAGAAGAACACCTGTTCGACCGGCATTCAGTCGTTTTGGAACACACGATTTGGCAGGAAGCCATTCAGCACGTCCACCGTCATGATATTTCGGTCGAAGATTTGAAGCGGGTCGCTGCCCGGCGTGATTATGTTCGCCGTCCAGAGAAGCCGGGTTTTGTTACGCGGCGCGATGTGCTCGCGCGGGAATGGGAAATTGTCAAAGCGGCCAGAGAGGGAGTCAGCGCCTATTGCCCTTTGTTACTACAATTGCCGAAGCTCGCCGAAACACTTTCGGAAGAACAGCGGACAGCTTTGACCCGATTATTGAGCACCAGGGATTTCATCACGCTGTTTCGCGGTGGTGCCGGGACAGGCAAAAGTTTTGTCCTAAAGCAGCTGGCGGATGAATTGCAGGCCAATGGCCGGTCCGTCAGGGTGCTTGCCCCACAGCGACAACAGGTGATTGACCTGCAAAAGAACGGACTGCCACAACCAACCACGATTGCTGGTTTTTTGAACCGCCCTGAAATGCCTGACCGTGGCGTGGTGATTGTGGACGAAGCCGGGCAGATCGGCGCACGGCTAATGGTTGAACTCATCCGCGTGGTGAATGCGCGAAAAGGCCGGATCATCTTCTCCGGCGATACGCGACAGCATGGGCCGGTCGAGGCTTCGGATGCGTTGTTGGCGCTGGAGCGCTACGCGCAATTACAGCCAGCCGAACTGGAAAGCATCCGTCGGCAAGACCCGCAACTTGGCCGCAATCAATCTGAAAGGCAATTCATCCGCCAGTATCGTCAGGCGGTAAAAGAGGCCGCGATTGGCCGTCTTGCCGAATCCTTTGACCGATTGGACAGTGCTGGCGCGGTGCAAGCCTGTGGATTGGCTGAACAACAAGAAAAGCTCGCGGGTGAATATGTGAAGCTGGCCGAAACCGGACAATCGTTGGTGGTCGTCGCCCAGACATGGGCGGAAGTCAATCGCGTCAACCAACGGGTGAGGGCAGCATTAAAAAACAAAGGACTTGTGGCGGCTGATGAGCATCAAGTCGAGGTTTTGGAAAAGGTGGACCTCACAATCGCACAAAAGCGTGACGAAAGATTTTTTTCCGCCGAGCAACTGGTGGTGTTCAACCAATCGTTGCGGGGGTTTGAACCGGGCACGCGCGGAAAATTATCCGGTATCGTGAAGCGCGGCGTGCTAGTCGAAGTGGATGGCAAAGCGTTATTGATCCCACGTCGGCAACTTGACCGAATCAACATCTGCCGGTCGCTGACGATTTCACTCGCTCAAGGCGACCGACTGCAAATCAAAGCCAACCGGCGCATGGCCAGTGGCAAAATGGTGACTAATGGCGAGTTGGTCACGGTGAAATCGGTTCGTGCCGATGGCCGGATTGATTTGGCCGATGGGCGGACACTTGATGCCAGTTTTCGTGAATTTCTTCCTGGCTATGCTGTCACCTCCTACGGCTCACAAGGCAAGACGGTGGACTACGTTTTATTTTCCGATTCTGCCGTGCGCACCGCGACGGATCGTCGGCAATGGTATGTGACCATATCGCGCGGGCGGCGCGGCATCCGCATCTTCACGCCCGACAAGGAGCAACTACGCGAGAATGTCATTCGCTCCGGCGATCAGCCGCTCGCCCTGGACCTGGTTTCCAGCCGGGCGCGTGAGTTGATCAGCCGCCGCATGGGGGATCATCGCTGGGGCCGCTGGTTGAAGAAGTTAACTCCGCGAATGCGATATCTGCTGCCGCGCATCTGGCACGCGGAGAATTATAGGCGACTGGCACAAACTCAAACTCATGGACAACAAACCACCTGAATGTTTTGCCTGCGACGCGCGGGCGCGCGGCGTGCGGATTGACTTGTCGCCGCAGAAATCCATCGTGCTGCCGCATGAGCATTTTCTGGGTGCCGATTTTTCGGCGGAGCAATCGGTTGAATTGCTCATGCTGAAATTCGCGTCGCACGAAGTTATTCTTGCCGGTTATCAGTTGCGACGGATTGAAAATGCGATTTTGAACCGCGACCTGTCCTGGCTCTGCGCCTTGCCGGAAAACCTCCGCCAACCGGACAGCGACCGCCCATTTGTGACAGTGCTTACGGTAAAGGTTGTTGAAGATCATGACGACGACCAGCGGCATAAGAAATAATTGGAACACACTATGAACCAGGAACGCAAAGAGCTGTTAAATTTGGTGCGGCTACCCGCCCGCTTGAATGTTGTTGAAACTGCCGCGCTGCTCGGCTTCCGGTCGCATGACATTCCCATCCTCGTCGCGCGCGGACTGCTCAAGCCGCTGGGCCGCCCGGCCCCGAATTGTGAAAAGTATTTCGCCCGGACCAAGGTGGTTGAGGCCGAGAACAACGAGGAATGGCTGTCCCGCGCAACTGCGCTTTTGTCACAGCACTGGCGGAGCAAGAATGCGCGGAAAACCAAATCGAAAACTCCAGCCAATCTCACTTAAACTAAAACAATTGGGCACCACCGTTTCGGGTGATGCCCAATCATGTTTTCGGGGTTTGGTCGCCAGCGTGTATCAGCGGATAGTCAATTCAGCTGTCGAGTCGGAGTGCGAGCCGTTGGCGTTTTGGTATTTTCGTTCGTATTCATCCAACGGCGGCACAAGGATTTTGGCCTTCTTCGCATAGGCTCGCGCAATCAGCTTGCTCGAATGTCCCAACGCCTCCTGCGCGAACCGCTCCGGGAAGCCGCACGATTTTGCGCGTTCGGCCCACGCATACCGGTAACTGTGCAATGTGATGCCGGTGATGCCGAGGCCATCAATGCGCCGACGGAAATATTTCGCCCGGATGTCCTGATTCCACTTCGCCAGTTGCGAAAACAAATATCCTTCCTTGCTCCGCCGTTTCAGGATTTCCGCCAGCGTATCGTTGAAGCGCACGATGGCAATCTGGCCCGTTTTCACCCGCGCGTAAGAAATCGTCCGGTTTTCCCAGTCCACGTTGTCCGTCGCCAGCAACGCCATGTCTGTTTGCGACCCGCCGACATGCCAGAGCAATTCATAATAATCCCGTAACTCCGTATTGGTTTCCGCCGCGAGTATGCGCTGATGCTCGCCTAGCGTGATTCCGCGTTTGTCGCCATAGACGATTTTCGGCCAGCGTTTGCGGGGCAACACCGGCCACGGCAGCCAGCCGGTGTCCAACGCGAAGCTGTGCAGGCGGCGCAGGAACATATTCGTGCTGACCGTGCCGGACTCCAGCGCTGCCGTGAAATGTTCCGCCCGCGTTTGCAACAACTGCATATCTTTCAATTTGACCAGTGCCTTGTCACGCATGGCACTTTCCCACCGAATCCGTGTCGGGCCGGTTTTGGTTTTGGCTCCTTCATCCATCGCATTTTTCCAAGTGCGATTGGCCGCTTGGGGATCCACCGCCGACAGGTATAGCAATTAACAATAACATAGGCACATGTTGGCGATAAAAAGGAAGGGGTTGGTGGCGGTGGGGAGGTCTTTGCGGAGACGGGTCTTGAGGGTGGCCCAAAAATGTTCGATCGGGTTGAGGTCGGGGGAATAGGCCGGCAGGAACAGCAGGTGGCAGCCAGCGTCAGCCACCAGCTTCCAAGTGGTCGGGGAGTGATGGAAGCTCGCGTTGTCCAACACGAGCACGCTGCCGGGCGGCAAGGCGGGCAGCAGCACCTGGGCAAAATAAACATCCACCACCTCCGTATTGCAACTGCCCTGAAACGCCAGCGGTGCGACCAGCTTGCCGTCCCGGAAAGCCCCGATGAGGCTGGTGCGTTCCCGGCGTTTCCCCGCCACCGCTTCGTAAATCCGTTCCCCTCGGGGCGCGCGGCCAAACTCACGATACAGGCGGTGATCCACGCCGCACTCGTCGAGGTAAAAGACCGGCTGGCCGCTGAACTTTTCGAGTTCGCGCTGGAAGAGCCACCGCTGCACTTCGCTGCGCTCCCGGTATTTTATGAGTTTTTTTTAGCGTGAAGCCCAGCTTTCCCAGCCGCACCCAGACGGCGTTATGGCTGACGTTAAAGACGGCGGCGAGTTCTTGGAGCGTGGCCGCCGGATGTTTTTTGACGTGCGCCGAAAGTTTTTGGGGATCCAGCGTGCGCCATTTCCCCCAGCTCGTTTTGGGGGCGAGCGCGCCCGCTTGGGCGGCGGCCAGATAGCGATAAACCGTGCGCCGCCCCAGATCAAAGCGGCGGGCCGCCTCGACCTTGGAGCCGCCGGCCTGAAGAAACTTCACCACCCGTTCCCGTAAATCCAACGCATAGGCTTTCATGCCCCGATCCTATCAGCCTATGTGCCAATGTAAATGTTAATTGCTATAGGCGCGGGCGATTTGCAGGTTCATCGCCGGGTTGGCGGCGGCTTCATTTCGCGTGTGCAACAAACGACGGGCTTCGGTTTTGTCGCTGGTGCCCAGGCTTTCCTGCTTGCCGGTGACGTTGTCTTGAACGTAATAATTTCCGCTCTGTTTGCGCCGATAAAGGCGATACTTTTGTTTCATATTAACCTCATGGGATGAGGCTAAAACAAAAGGCTTTGTGTTTGTTAGCGAGTAGCCAGAGAGTTTAGGAGCGTTAGGTTGAATTGTTCCAGAGCTGCCGGTTTGCTGGCAAAGCTGCTGGCAATCACCGTGGCACACTTACAACTTCTTACAGCTCAAGCTGTTTGAAGCGGCGGCACAGTCGCCTAACGACCAAGAACTGAGCCACGGCCACGGGAACCGTCCGTGAACCGGCGACCGCAGCGCGAAACCGAAGGCGTAAAAGCCGTTGGCTCCAGTGATGTGTTAGGCCACATGGTCATAGTCAAAATCCAACTAATCGCTCTCCGTCCAGCTTGTAACGGACGACGGCTGCCTTGCCGGTATCCTGACAAAAAAGATAATGAACTGGCCGTGATGCAAACTCACGCTGAAAATCTGAACTCAAGGCCAGCAGGCGGGAAATAGACTCACGCGCCTCCGCAAATGCCGTGCGTGCCTCATCCTCGGTAACGCTCTCCCGATACATCCACCGAGTATAGCAACAAACATCAATCTTCCCATCGTGAGTCAATCCTAACCGGATGTCTTCAAAACCAACCGACTCTCGCCTCAAGAAAGCGGCAAAACCTTCTCGAAGTGCATCCGGTGAAGTCTCGGTAATGCTCATGGCGCGAATGTGGCCTAACGACCAAGAACTGAGCCACGGCCACGGAAACTGTCCGTGAACCGGCGACCGCAGCGCGAATCCGAAAGCGTAAAAGCCGTTGGCTCCAGTGATGTGTTAGGCCACAAAGATGTCATAACTCAAAAATCAAACGTG
>JANYCI010000330.1 GCA_025360325.1 Limisphaerales bacterium
CGGCGGCGATCATCTCGCATCGCGGCTGGCAAAAATTCTCTCTGGGATTTTGAACCACGCCGTGCTTGTCGGCATCCTCGATACCATGATGCACCGCGACGATTTGAATCAGCGCGCCGCGCCCACAATTCACCCAACAGACATCCCGTTCGACGTGACCGGCAAAACGGTCGTGCTGGTGGATGATGTTTTATTTAGCGGACGCACCACGCGCGCCGCGATGGACGCACTGAATGATTTTGGCCGCCCGAAAAAAATTCAACTCGCCGTCCTCGTGGATCGCGGCCACCGCGAACTGCCGATCAAGGCAGATTTCGTCGGCAAAAATGTTCCGACGGCATTGGATGAAAAAATCTCCCTGTTGCTCACCGAATCCGGCGCGGCGCAGGACGAAGTGATTTTGAAGAAGAAACTTTAGACAGAATTAACAAAATGAACTGAATTATTTTTAACGGGCGCGAAAGCCAAAATTTGATTCTGATAATTCTGAAAATTCTGTAAAAAAATATGAGCTGGACCAAAAAACATCTGCTCGATATCGAATCGCTCACGGCGGAGGAAATCATCACCGTGCTCGACACCGCGCGCGGCTTCAAGGCCGTCGGTGAACGTGCCATCAAGAAAGTCCCTGCCCTGCGCGGCAAGACCGTCGTGAATCTGTTTGTCGAACCGTCCACGCGCACACGCATCAGTTTTGAACTTGCAGCGCAACGGTTGTCCGCCGACATCGTGAATTTTTCTGCCGACGCTTCGTCGTTCAAGAAAGGTGAGACGCTCAAGGACACCGCGAGAAATTTGGAAGCGCTCAACGCGGACTTCATCATCATCCGCCACAGCGCGAGCGGTGCGCCGCATTTTCTTTCCCGCGTCGTGAACGCCCACGTCATCAATGCCGGCGACGGCGCGCACGCGCATCCCACGCAGGCATTGCTCGATATGTTCACCATCCGCGAGAAAAAAGGAAAGATTGCCGGACTCAATGTCACGATTCTCGGCGACATTCTGTATAGCCGCGTTGCGCGTTCGGACATTTGGGCGCTCACGAAACTCGGAGCGAACGTCACGCTCTGTGGTCCCTCAACGCTCGTGCCGAAGACGTTTGAAAAGATGGGCTGCCGCGTGACCTACGATGTTGAAGAGGCGATCCGCGACGCGGACATCATCAATCTCCTTCGCATCCAGCACGAACGTCAGCGCGCCACGATGTTCCCCAGCATCGGCGAATACACGCAACTGTTCGGACTCAACAAAGCGCGGCTCGCCAAGACCAGACCCGATGCGCTCATCATGCACCCCGGCCCGATCAACCGCGGCGTGGAGATTGACAGCGAGATCGCCGACAGCGGACGCTCGGTAATTTTGGAACAAGTGACGAACGGCCTCGCCGTCCGCATGGCGGTTTTGTTTTTGGTGAATGGCGGGAAGGCGATTACGGAAACGGCGAATTGACATTAAAGGCATAAGCTGTGAAACAAAAACCAATTCTTATTATGATTGGTGCTTTGTTCTTAGCTTTGGGCGGGGCTTACTACTGGGTAGCTGGATATGACCAATTCATCCTTTTCTTACGATTAAATAACTATGAAATCACAGCAGCTATCGCATTTATTTTCGGTTACGCCGCTACTCAACTCGTTAATCGTTCCGCATCACCACACTTTTCTTTTCTGGCCATTTTTGCCGCAATGAATGTCATTCTAAATCCGCTTGTGATTCACCTAGTCCAAATGCGTTTGCATTCTCCATTTGTTATAGGTCGGGGTGACGAAGGACTGAGATCGTTTGCTGCAGGGCTTTTGTCTCTCGTAACGGGAATCATTGCCCTCGTTCGCATTATGAAATGTCGTAGTTTGTTTCGCGGACTACCATTCGCCGTTTTTGGAATAGTAGGTGGGACAATCTGGGTGGGTTTTTGGGCCAGTCTTTTTATCCGATTTGTTTCAGGCATGGCTCGCTGGTAAATCTTTACACTCATAGCTTCAAATCCCGATCGGATGCCACGCGGTCTTGAATTCCACCGTGTCGAGAATCCAATACGGGTCTTCCACCTTCACTTAAAACCAGTCGCCAGAAAACGTGACAGCCAATCAGCGATAGATTTCGCGCCGATGACCGACGGTGATCACCAAGATCTGAAGAATGCGGTCGTGGATTTCGTAAATCACCCGGTAGTCGCCGATGCGGATTCGCCATGCGTCGCGTCCCTTGAGCTTTTTCACATCCGCCGGTCGCGGGTTCGTTTCCAAGCCGGCCAGCCGGGTCAAAATACGTTCGACAATGTCGTCCGGCAACCGGTCCAATTCCTTCTGAACGGACTTCGGCACGATGACTTGATACTTCATTTTGCTTTGCGGCGGCGATCGGCGCGGTAGCTCGTGAGAGTCGCAAACTGCCCGGCGGCAATTTCGGAACGGGCGCGGTCATGCAGGGCATCGTAAGTTTGGATGTCGGCCAGTTCCTCTTCAGCGGCGCGAAGCTGTTCGTAGGTCTGCAAATCAAGAACGACACCAGTGCGCCTGCCTTTGGCATCGGTGAGAAACTGCTCTTCTTTGACAGCCAGCGTTTTCATGGGGCAAATTTACCCGCTGCAAAAACTTTCGCAACTGGTAACTAATTTCTTGCCGCAGTCACAACGTTTTTAAGCAGCGGCTTAAATTCAAATCCCAATCGGATGCCACGCGGTCTTGAATTCTACTGTGTCGAGAATCCAATACGGGTCTTCCACCTTTGCGCTGAACCAATCGGCGGCGGTGTGATTTGAATAGCGTTTCAAATTTGTTGCTACGCCCGCTTGCAACTGCGCGCTGATTTGAGAATCCCCTGCCCCGTCCACGATGGCGTTTACGTCCATGTGCGTGGCGATGTGCGGGACGAGTTCGGCACGCTTGCCGGTGAGGATGTTCACCACGCCGCCGGGCAGATCGCTCGTCGCCAGAATCTCGGCGAATGTCGCGGCGGGCAGCGGAAATTTTTCGGACGCGACGACAATCGCCGTGTTGCCGCTCAAGATCACCGGTGCGACCAATGACACGAGCGCGAGCAACGACGGCTCATCCGGCGCGAGCACCACGACCACACCGGTCGGTTCGGGCGTGGTGAAATTGAAGTGCGGCGATGCCACCGGATTCACGCTGCTGAACACCTGCGAATACTTGTCCGTCCAGCCCGCGAAATGCACGAGCCGGTCAATCGCCAGCGTCACTTCGCGTTTCGCCTTCGCCGCGCTGACATCGGTTGAGCGCGCGATCTCGGCGACGAGTTCGCCTGCGCGGTTCTGCAACATCTCGGCGGCGCGATAAAGAATCTGCCCGCGATTGTAGGCGCTGGCCTTGCCCCAACCACCGACAGCAGCCCGCGCGGCCACGAGAGCATCGCGGAAATCCTTGCGCGAGGCATGGGCGAAATTGTCGAGATGCTCGCCCTTCGTGGATTTCGCGGGCAGGTAGCGTCCGCTCTCGCTGCGCGGAAATTTCCCGCCGATGTAGAGCTTGTAAGTTTTTTTGACGTCAAGGCGCGTGCTCATAATTTTCCTTGGGCAGACATTAGCAGGCACGGAGATTCATGGCAACCGTGACTCTGCCACCGGAGCGCGGGCGGCTCGCCCGCCGGTTTGGGTGGTGAACTCGCGGGCGGCTCGCCCGCGAG